>PUNT01000076.1 GCA_003551905.1 Halanaerobiales bacterium | reverse complement strand
GATCGTCAGTAGAACTGAATTTTTGGTGGGGAAATAACGCTAAACCGTACTACATAATTCTTCTTTTGTTTATTTTTTTTGTGGAAAGTCGTATAAAAGCCCTGAATTTTATTAGCAGGGAAAAAAGCTAATAGAAGCGAAATTATTAATGAAGCAAATAACAGGAGGGGTAAAAATGTCCAATCCCCTTGCCAAATTTTTTGGACCCGGCGAACCTGGACAGACTACAGAAGTCGATGTGAGAAGCATTTCGCCCAACCCTTATCAACCTCGGCGAGCGTTTCAGGAGGATGAGATCAGGGGACTAGCTCAGTCAATAGAAGAGCATGGATTGCTGCAACCTATTCTGGTACGCCCTTATGAGGGAGGTTATCAGGTTGTGGCTGGTGAAAGGCGACTACGTGCTCTACAGATGCTAAAAAGAAAGAGAGTCCGGGTGATCATCAGGGAAGTAGAGGACAGGGAAATGGCCCAGATTGCCCTGGTGGAAAATCTGCAGCGAAAAGATCTCAATTTTTTTGAAGAAGCAGTTGGTTATCAGACCCTTCTGGAAAACTTTAATATGACTCAAGGGGAATTGGCTCAAAAAATAGGCCGCAGCCAGCCTATGATTGCCAACAAATTGCGCCTTCTCCGTCTGGCCTACCCCATAAGGGAAAAGATAATTGAAGCAGGTCTGGGGGAAAGGCATGCTCGCGCCCTTCTGCCCTTGCGTACCGTTGAATCCCAGGAAGCAGCGCTGAAGGAAGCAGTTGCCCAGGGATATTCAGTTAAAGAAACAGAAAAAATGGTGGAGAAAATGATAAAAAGGGAAAAGGAAAAGCAGGAGGGGAAAAAGCAAGGTCAGATTATTAAAGTTTTTGAAGATATGCGACTTTATGTTAATACGATACGTAAGACAGTTAAGGAGATGAAAGAGTGGGGTGTAGATATTAAGCTGGAAGAAGTTGAAGAGGATGAATACATATCCTTCTATATCAAATTGCCCAAAAGAAAAAGAGCAGAGGGGTGAGAAGTTATGGGCAAGGTTATGGCTATCGTAAATCAGAAGGGTGGCGTAGGTAAGAGCACCACGGCAGTTAACCTCGGTGCATGCATGGCGGAACTGGGTAAAAAAGTTTTGGTGGTTGACATGGATCCCCAGGGAAACGCCACCAGCGGCATAGGTGTGGATAAGGGGAAGCTGGATAAGTGCATATACAATGTGCTGGTAGGTAATGAAGATGTAAAAGAAGTTATGGTATCCACCAGAATAAATAATCTGTCTTTAATTCCTGCCACCATCGAACTTGCAGGGGCAGAAATAGAGCTGGTCTCTTCCCTTTCCCGGGAAGTTAAGCTGCGTAAAGCCCTGGAGAACAGCATTGATGACTTTCAGTATATATTCATTGATTGTCCGCCATCATTGGGTCTTTTGACCCTAAATGCCCTTACAGCTGCAGAAAAGGTCCTGGTCCCCATACAGTGTGAGTATTATGCTCTGGAGGGACTGGGGCAGCTAATGAAAACCATACAACTGGTGCAGAATCACCTTAACCCTGATCTGGAGATTGAAGGAGTAATTCTCACCATGTACGATGCCAGGACCAACCTCTCCCAGCAGGTGATTGAGGAGGTAAAGAACTATTTCAAAGGCCTGGTCTATGAAACAATAATCCCCAGGAATGTGCGACTGAGCGAAGCGCCCAGTTTTGGGCTGCCGATAAATCTTTATGATGCCCGGTCCAAAGGTGCTTCCGCGTATTTATCTCTGGCCCAGGAAATCTTAACAAGTCATGGCGAGGAGGCCAAAGCCAGTGGAACAGGGAGGTAAGAAGATGGCCAAGAACCGCCTGGGTAGGGGGCTGGAGGCTTTAATCCCAGCTGAGAAAGGGGCCGAGGATATAAGGCTTATTGGTGTTGATAAAATTGAAGCCAATCCATTTCAGCCCCGCTCTTCTTTCAGCCAGGAAGGGATAAAGGAGCTGGCCCAGTCCATAAGAGAGCAAGGTATGATTCAGCCCATTGCCTTACGCAGGCTAAAGGGAGGGCAGTTTCAGATTGCAGCTGGGGAGAGGCGCTGGCGAGCAGCAAAAGAGGCTGGTCTGGCTCAGGTCCCGGCAGTCATAAGAGATTTTACCGAGCAGCAGATGATGGAAGTAGCACTTATAGAAAACCTGCAGAGGGAGGATCTGACTCCCATTGAGCAGGCCCGGGCCTACAGGCGACTCATAAAGGATTTCAACCTTACCCAGGAGGACGTGGCTGGCCGAATTGGCAAAAGCAGATCAGCTATCGCCAATACTCTTCGGCTCCTGAACCTGCCTGAAGACGTTCAGGAACTTGTTTCACGTGAAACAATTTCCATGGGGCATGCCCGCGCTCTTTTGGCACTGGCCACAAGGGCAGATCAGGAAAAAGTGGCTTTAAAGATAATCAGTGATAATCTCACAGTGCGGCAAACAGAAGCTCTGGTTAAACAGTGGGGAGAGAAGAAAAAACCTGAAAACAGGAGAAACCTGAAAACCGAAGAGATTGAGAGCTGGGAGCAACGGCTGCATGGCACTTTGGGAACTAAAGTGGTCATAAGGCCTCGCTCGGAGACATCTGGTTCAATTCAGGTAGAGTACAGATCAATCCACGAACTTAGAAAGATATCCAGTCTGCTGGGAGGCAGGCAATGATTATGGTGCATGTGTAGGAGGGAAAAGGATGGTGGTTTTTATTGTTGGTGGCGGCAAAATGGGCCGCTATCTGGCAAAATTTTTTCTGGAAAAAGAGTACCGGGTAACAATGATTGAACAAAATATTAAAAAATGCCGAAGAATAAGTAAGGAACTAGATATCAATATTATGCATGGTGATGGCTCAGAGGCAGCAGTTCTTAAAAAAGCGGGAATAGAGGAAGCAGATGTGGTCCTTGCTGTAACTGAGGATGATCATGATAACCTTGCAATTTGTCAGCTGGCAGAAAGGCAGTTTGGTGTTGCAAGAACTTTTACTGCTGTAAACACACCTGGGAATGAAAAGCTGTTCGAGTGGTTGGGTGTGAATGTTGCAGTCAGCCCCTCATCAATTCTGGCGGCTCTAGTTGACAGAAAGATCTCAATAGATGATATAACCACTTTGGTCAGCTTGCCAGTAGGTGATCTGAAAATGCTGGAGATCACCATTAAAGAAGGAGCCCCTGTTGCTGGCAAGAAGCTAAAAAAAATCGATTTGCCCATGGAGGCCATACTGGTCACAATTCTCAGGGGAAACGATGTCCTTGTACCCAGGGGGAGCACTGTTTTGAAGAATGGCGATGTGGTAATAGCTCTCACTGACCCGGCTGTGGAAGATGAGCTCATAGAGAGGCTAAATGGTATGAAATAGTAAGTTAACGTTTTAAGAGTTTACATCTATTTTACTGAAGTTGTGACAATTTTTATGAAGGAATCCTATGGCGTTTTGTAGAACATACTCTAGCACGAAGCAAAGGGGGGTCCCGGATGTCGCTCAGACGCAGGCTAAAAAAAATACTCAAATATACATTCGAAGGGCAAACGCTCACCATAACACCACACTCATCTGAAAGCCAGCTCACCATCAAAATTCCCCGGTTTTTTATGTTTTTAATTTTGTTGGTACTTATTGTTTACCTTTTATATGCAACATTCATGTTCCGGGATTACATACAAAAATATGTGGCATCAGTAGAAGTTATTGACTATCTAGAATCGGTGAAGATTGAGAATGAATTGCTGCGGACAGAACTGGTAAGCCTGTATCGAGAAACAGAAGAGTTGCGGGACGATATCATAGTTCTACAGCGACAGGGACAGCGTATTCAAAGTATAATATCTGAAGAACTCCTGGAGGATGAAGAGCAGTTTGCCCACATTTCCACACTGGAGAAGTTGCTGAGTTACAAGTCTTATGATATTAACCCGGGCGGTCTTGGTGGTAGCACCGATTTTGGTTTGAAGCACGATGCGTTTGGGCTGATTCAGGGAATGCATCAGGACTTAAAACGTCTCAGAGAAGCTATACCAGCTCAGCAGCAGGACATGGAACACCTGGAGGAGAATGTGCGGGAATACAATGCCATAATGGCCGCAACCCCTAGCATCTGGCCCCTACTGGATAAGGGTACAGGCTATATTTCTTCTTCGTTTGGATTCCGTCGAGATCCATTCTCCGGTCAGCAGGCTTTCCACGAAGGGATAGATATTGGTGTCTGGTATGGAACTCCTGTAGTTGCTACTGCAGAGGGTACCATTTCCTTCGCTGGCTGGCGAACAGGCTATGGTTACACAGTGATGATTGATCACGGGTATGGTTTTGAGACTCTTTATGCCCACAATAGTGAGATTGTTGTGCGAGAAGGGGATAGAGTGAAGAGGGGTGATGTGGTGGCTTATTCCGGCAACACCGGTCGGAGCACTGCCCCTCATCTGCACTATGAAGTTCGGGTTAATGGAATTCCACACAATCCCCTGAAATATATAAATAATTAGAGAGGTGGGGTTATGCTGGGACGAAAAGATGCACAAAGGGACAAAGTTGAAACCATTGTTGGCAAAGGAACAAAAGTAAACGGGAAAATTTATGTGGTTGGTTCCCTGCGTGTCGAAGGGAAAGTTGAGGGAGAAATAAAAGCAGGGGGAGACGTTTTTATTGGTGAAGAAGGTCTTGTGGTGGCCTCTGTTTATGGCCGCAATATCAACATCGCCGGCGAAGTGCAGGGCAATGTTGATGCTATGGAAAAACTGGAGATTGTCCCCACCGGCAAGCTCTTTGGCGATATCCGGATGTCAAAGCTTATAATTGAAGATGGTGCCACCTTTAAAGGCAAGAGTGAAGCCAGAAAAAATGCAGAAAAAACACCGATGGAGGAAGATGAAGAAGAACCCATACCCCAGGAAGAAAGCTGATGCCCGGCTATGCTGGGCTTGTTTTTTAGGCAGGAGGAGAAGAGGGAGTGACAACTACTTTTATTGTCAATCCTGTGGCCGGCAGGGGTAAGTCCCTAACAAAATGGCGAAGACTTTACCCACTGCTAAAACAGGAGAATTTTGATTTTGATGTCCTTTATTCAAACAAACCCCAGGAGATTATCAAGCTGGCCAGAGAAGCCAGGGATAATGGCAGTGATGTCATTTTTGCTGTAGGAGGAGATGGAAGCCTCCGAGAAGCTGCTGATGCTCTGGTAGGTTCTGATGTTAGTCTGGGGCAGATTCCCTTCGGGACCGGCAACGATTTTATAAGGAGTTTGAATATTCCCCGGGAAATACCGGCCATACTGGAAATGATTCGCCAGAAGCCACGGCGAACAGTGGATCTGGCGCGGCTTAATGACAAAATCTACTGCAATGTGGCCGGCATTGGTTTTGATGGGGAGGTGATTGCTGCTTCCGATAATGTTTTCAAGAGATTAGGTGGCACTGCTGCCTATGTTGCTGCTGTACTCCGGGCAGTGTTTTTTTTCCAGGCTCCCAGGATGCAGGTTTTTTTGGATGGAGTTCTTGTAGAGAAAAAGTTACACCTGGTGGCTATTGGCAATGGCTGTTTTTATGGTGGAGGGATGAATATTCTTCCCGGCGCAAAACAGGATGATGGCTTCCTGGATGTTTGCATGGTGGATTCTGTCAGCCCTCTTCGCCTGTTATCTAGGCTTCCCGGGATATATACAGGGAATCATGTTAATCAACCAGAGGTGTCAATGGCAAAAGTCCGACAGGTAAGAATAGTAAGCGATCCGCCGGTTCTGGTACAGGCCGATGGAGACCTGGTAGGAACAACACCGGTGGACATTGAAATTATCCCTGCTGGGCTCCAGTTTATAAGCTATTAAGCTGCATAGAAAATCCTCCCTAAGGCCACTATACTAATAAAAGCTGAGGGAGGTTTTTTCATGAAAAGAGTTTTTGTTGAAAGTGAGCTGGGAATGGATGACCTTTTGAGAAAAGAAGGTTTTACGGTAACCCACTCCCTGGAGCGGGCTGAAGCTATGGTGGTAACGGGGTTGGACAGTAACACTTTTGGTGATCACAGGACCAGTACTCTGGTGCCAGTCATCGTTGCCAGGGGCAAAAGCCCGGATGAAATCACTCGAGAATTGAAAGAAAGGTTGGAACTTTAGATGAAGAAGATATTCCTTTTACTACTATTGGCTGTGTTGATTGCCGGGGGGTGTGAAAATATTCCCTTTGCCGGCGGGGATGCTTCTGAAGATAGGCTGGGAGGGTTGGAAGAAAAGATGGAAGAACTGGAAAGGCTGTCTCGCTTGCAAGAAGTGGAGCTTTTTTTTCTGAAGGAGACAGAAACTGATTTCCTCCTGGCAGTGGAATTGCGACAGATGGAGGCGCAAGCTGAAGATCTTCCACGACAGGTTGTTCAGGGCTTACTGGCTGGACCCACTGAAGAAGGTCTCAGAGAAGTGTTGCCAGAGGGAGTGCAATTACTTTCAGTGGATGTTTCTGAAGGCATTGCCCGGGTGGATTTCACTAGTGAGATCAGGGACCTAACAGTGGGAGCTCAGGGAGAACTGGTATTGGTTTATTCTATAGTGAACTCCCTTGCCCGGCTGCCAGGTATTGAGGCAGTACAGATTCTGGTCCAGGGGGAAGAGGTGGAAAGCCTGGCCGGCCATGTTTCAGTTGCAGAGCCTTTGTTGCCGGATGAAGAAATAATCTATCCCCGGGGTGAAAAGTAGATACGGGTTGCACTGCTCAGAGCCCTTCCCATAACCTGGGCCATTTCCATTACCAGGTGCAGGCGGGTGCTTTGCAGGACCATGTACTCTGAGAATCCGCCTACATTGACCAAACCGGTAACCTGCATATGGCCCACAGGCGGCAGTTTTTTGTTGACGCCGGTGCCGGGATATAGAGGACCTTCTTTTACCAGTATTGAACCTACCTTGTGGGTTGGCCCAAGGCCAGCATCAACTGCTATTATGAAAGCCCGGGTATGGTTTTTATGTATGTGATAGAGCTTTTCTTCCAGGTTGCTGGCATGTACTGGTGAGGATAGATTGCCATAAACAGAAAAAGGAGTGGACTTTTTCAGCCTGGCACCTACAAGAGGGCCCAGGGAGTCGCCAGTAGAACGGTCACTTCCAATGCATAAAAAAATTGGTTCCGGGAGAGGGGAAGGGACCAGTTCGTGGAAACAATCTAATAGGGCTGTCTGCAGGAGATACAGGCTATACCTTTCTTCCAGGTATACTCGGGCCTGGAAGGTGCAGGTCCGTTCTTTCATTTTTATGTTCCTCCTTCCCTTAATATATTATGAATAATGGAGTAATTTTATTTCACCTGGCTGGAAGGAGAACCAAAAAAGGGCTTGAATATTACAAGGGAGGAGGCGAAGGCATGTTACCTGAAGATCTATTATACTCTGAAGACCATGAATGGGCCAAAATTGAAGGCAATGAAGCTTATATTGGTCTTTCCCATCTTTTGGTGAAATACCTTGGGGATATTGTAAAGCTGGAACTGCCGGAAGCAGAGGAGGAACTGCAACAAACCATGGAATTGGGTTTTATTGCTGGCAGGAAAAACGCAAAAGAGATCTTTGCTCCTCTCAGCGGGCGGATAATTGAAGTGAACGAGGAAGTTGTGGAAAATCCCAAGATTATAAATGATGATCCCTGTGGCAAGGGGTGGCTGTTGCGAATGGTTATGTACGATCCCGAGGAAAGAAATTCTCTCCTCAGTCTCGCTGAGTACGAGGCTCTTTGGGAAAAGAGCGGAGGGAGCGTTCGCGATGAAGGTGAGGAGGTAGGAGACTAGGTGGACAGTAATTTGGAGAAGATAGAGGAACTTTTTGAAGAAGGGAATCTGTATGTGGAAGAAGGTCGCCTGGAAGAAGGGGAGGCCATTCTCCAGGAGGTGCTCAGGATTCAGCCCGAGCACGCTTCTGCATTGAATAAGCTCGGGGTTATATGGGCGCTGAGAAAAGAGCAAGAGAAAGCCCGGGAATATTTCCAACAAGCACTGGAAGTTAATGAGAAGTATTTTCCGGCCTTAACCAATCTGGGCAATATTTATCTGGAGCAGGATGAGTTGGGTAAGGCCCAGGAATATTATGAAGCAGCCCTCCTTTACAATCCAGATTACGGTCCTGCCCATAACAATCTAGCCGTTGTTCACAAAAAGAAAGGTGATCTCAATAAGATGGTGGGTTCTCTGAAACGGGCAAAAAAAGCAGGAACCCTGACAATAGATGCTTCCAAGGAAAAATCCCTGCTCTTTAACCCGGGCTGTATAGTTTTTCTGGTCATGGTTTTTTTGGTTTTGATAATCTATTTCATTATACTTAGATAGGAGGTTTTCCAGTGTCTTTTAGCGGTGAAGAATGGTCTCTTTTTTTCATTACTGTAAGACCGGAGCAGTTAATGGAATTGTTGGGGATCATATTGAGGATAGTACTGATTCTTATTCTGGGGTATTTACTGCTGCGATTGGGCCGGTATCTTATTGACCGCATATTCCGGGTACACAAGAAGAAAGTCATGCGTCTGGAAACAGCCCAGATTCTCACACTGAATAAACTATTGAAGAGCATTTTGGGTTATGTTGTCTATTTTTTCCTGGCAACAATCATACTGGGCCTTCTGGATGTGCCGGTAGCTTCTCTCCTGGCAGGTGCAGGTATTTTAGGGTTGGCCATAGGTTTTGGAGCACAGAGCCTGGTTTCTGATATTATCTCTGGATTCTTCATCATCTTTGAAAATCAGTTTACTGTAGGTGATTTTGTTAAAGCTGGCGAAGCTGAAGGTTTTGTGGAGGAAGTAGGCCTCCGCTCTACCAAAATAAGGGCTTTCAGTGGTGAGATACATATTTTACGCAACGGCTTGATAAACAACGTTACCAACTATTCCCGGACCAACATGCGTATCAGGGTCATTGTCAGTGTGGCCTATGAGGAAAATGTTGAGAGAGTAATAAAGGTGCTGGACGAGGTTTGTACCCAGGTTGATGAGGAGATGGAAGACATTGTTGAAGCACCAAAAGTTTTGGGAGTTAATGACCTGGGGGAGTCGGGAGTTGATATTCTCATAATAGGCAGGGCCAAACCTCTTACCAGCTGGGCAGCAGAGAGAAGGTTAAGATATTTAATTAAGGAAAGATTTGATAGGGAGGGTATTGAAATACCCTATCCCAAGCGGGTTATTTACAGCAGGGACATGGCAAATATGGAAGAAAGGGCGGAAGGCAAAAGTGGAGATGAAGAAATTTGAGCTCAATGACAGGGTATATCTCCGCAAGAAGCATCCCTGTGGAAGCCATGAATGGAAGATAATAAGAGTGGGGATGGATATAAGAATTGAATGTTTGGGGTGCCGGCGTCGGGTTATGCTTCCCCGTCAAAAGTTTGAGCGGATGGTTAAAAAAATAATGAGGGATGAGGAGGGGGATTAATTGCAGGTTGGAATTGTAGGCTTACCCAATGCAGGAAAATCAACCCTCTTCAATGCACTCACTGCTGGTCATGCTCTGGCTGAGAGTTACCCTTTTTCCACTATTGAGCCCAATCTGGGCCGGGTTACCGTTCCTGATTTATACCTGCATAGCTTGCAGGATATTTTCGCTTCTCAGAAGGCAACACCGGTCAGTATAGAGTTTGTGGATATTGCCGGGCTGGTGGAGGGCGCTCATAAAGGAGAAGGACTGGGTAATCAATTTTTAGCTCACATTCGGCAGGTAGAAGCCTTAGTTCATGTGCTACGGTCTTTTTCCAGTGGAGATGTGGCTCATGTCCGGGGCAAGCTGGATCCCTCAGGAGACCTGATGGTTGTGGAAATGGAGCTCATGTATGCGGATCTGGCTGTTCTAAGCAGGCGTTTGGAAAAAATTTATGGTTACTGCAAATCAGGGGAAAAAGAGTATCTAGCAGAACAGGAAGTACTACAGGCAGCCCAGGATTTTCTCAATGATGGCAAACCCTTACGGGAGATGGAGCTGGAGGAAAAAGCCCATTCTATCCTGGCCGATCTAAACCTTCTCACTTTAAAGCCTGTACTCTATCTTATCAATGGTTCCCTGGAGAATCAGGAAGGGGAGAAGCTGGAGGAGGAAATAAGGAGAATGAGGCCAGCCGGTAGCAATACCATGATTATGGATGCCCAGATGGAGGCAGAGGTGGCTCAACTACCTGAAGAAGAAGCCCAGGAGTTTCTTGCTGACCTGGACTTGCAGCCAGCCCTGGACAGATTTGTAGAAAAGGCTTACTCTCTCCTGGAATTGATCAAGTTTTATACAGGCAATAAGAATGAAGTTAGGGCCTGGAATATAAAGAGAAATGCCAGCCTGATAGAGGCAGCGGCAAAAGTGCACACGGATATGGCCCGAGGTTTTATCAAAGGAGAAGTTATCCCGGCTCCCACCCTGGTGAAGCTCCAATCCTGGAGTAAAGCCAGGGAAAAGGGGCTTATTCGTATAGAGGGAAGAGACTATGGAATAGAAGACCTTGATACCATATATATCCATTTTCGCTAGGAGGGGGTAGCAGGTGGAAATTGATTTTTTAAAAGCAGTGGCCCAGGAAATTAAACCGCTGATTTTGCGAACACCCACCATCTATTCGGAGGAGTTGAGTAACCATTATGGTTGCAACATCTACCTTAAGCTGGAGAATTTACAGTTTACCGGTGCATTTAAAATTCGCGGCAATGCCTATAAGCTCTCCAGGCTATTCCTTGAAGAACTCAAGTCCGGCGTTATAACAGCTTCTTCTGGTAATCACGGGTTGGGTCTTTCCCTGTCTGCTCAACGCAAGGGGGTAAAAGCCACTGTGGTTGTGCCGGAAAGAACTCCGGCCAATAAGATAAAAAAATTGAATAGGTTCGGTGCGGAAGTAATACTCCATGGAAATTCCTATGATGATGCGGTAGAGGAAGTCCGGAGAATAGTTGACAGAGAAGGATATATATACATTCCCAGTTTTGATGACAGGGACATAATTACCGGCAATGCTACCATGGGCTTGGAAATTTACCAGGATGTTCCCCAGGTGGATTTGGTGATTTGCCCTATAGGTGGGGGCGGGGGGATCTCTGGAATAGGTCTGGCCCTGCAATCTTTAAAACCTGGTGTCAGAATAGTAGGAGTGGAGGCAGAAGGAGCAGCATCCATGTTTAGCTCCTTGCAGGCAGGAAAGCCCTGCAGATTACCAGAGATTTTTACCCAGGCCGAAGGAATTGCTGTTAGTGAGCCCGGAAAAATTCCCTATGGAATTGTTAGTGAAATTGTTGAGAAAATTCTCCTGGTATCGGAGAAGGAAATGCAGGAGGCTTTGAAATTTTTACTGGAAAAAGTAAACATAGTTGTAGAGCTGGCTGGGGCTGTGAGCACAGCAGCTTTGGCAAAACTGCCCCTTCCTTCTCCGGCAGGAAATGTTGTCTGCCTGGTTTCGGGAGGCAATATAGACCTGGAAAAACTGCAGGAAATAATTGGTTGAAAGGAGATTTGCAAAAAAATAAATACTTTCATCCTTTAGCTTGACAGATAATTAAAAATAGGGTAAACTATGAGAAATTGTGCTGAAGGGAGACAATTATTTTGTTTAATATTTCATCTTCTATTTCCCAGATCTATTATTATTATTATTGCCAGGGTTTAAATCCAGGCCAATTTAATCTGGGATATTATAGAAGGTGAGGTTCCGCTAATAATAGTTAGGGTTGATTTTTTGAAAAACTCCGGTTCCTGCCGGGGTTTTTTTCTTTGAAAGGGGGTATTCATGTTCAATATAATACGCAAAATTTGTAGTTGAAAATCAAAAAGGAGTGATGACAATGAAGCGTGGAATAATAGTGGCACTGTTTTTGTTGCTGGTAATTGCAGTTATTTTCTTTTCCCAGGATAGATCATCTGGACCTTTGCAGATTGGTATTATTCAAATTGTAGAGCACCCTGCTCTGGATGCAGCTCGACAGGGTTTTATTGATGCCCTCAGTGAAGCAGGGTTTGAAGAGGGTGTCCATGTGGTCTATCAGCTGCAGAATGCACAGGGTGATATGGCTGTAGCAACTACCATTGCCCGGAAATTTGTGGATGATAAGGTGGACCTGGTCCTGGCTATTGCAACACCAACATCCCAGGCAATGGCCCAGGCTACAGAAGAGATACCCATCCTCATTACCGCTGTGACAGATCCACTAGAAGCAGGGCTGGTACTTAGCATGGAAAAACCAGGAACCAATGTTACTGGAACTACAGATATGACGCCGGTGAGAACCCAGCTGGAGCTTTTAAAAGAATTGTCACCCAAGGCCAGGAGGGTGGGAATTATCTATAATACCGGGGAAATTAACTCAGTTGTCCAGGCCCAGATAGCTAAAGAAGCTGCCCCAGGTCTGGGTTTGGAGGTGGTGGAGGCTGTTGCCAGTAATAGTGGAGAGGTAATGCAGTCTGCCCGATCTCTGGTAGGCAGGGTGGATGCTTTGTATGTTCCCACCTGCAACACGGTGGTTTCAGCCCTGGAAGCAGTTGTTATTGTAGCAGAAGAAAATAATCTCCCCCTGATTGTTGGCGAGGAGAATTCAGTGGAGCGAGGTGGCCTGGCCACCACAGGTATCAATTACTATGATCTTGGCTTTCAGACTGGGAAGATGGCTATTGAGGTAATTGAAGGGGCTGAACCGTCTGAAATGGCCATACAGAGTGCTGATAAAGTTGAAACAGTGGTTAATCTCACAGCTGCACTGAATATGGGCGTGGAGATTCCCGACAGCCTTTTGCAAAGAGCCCATAGAATTTTAGAGAGGGAATAGATTTGGGGGAGAGGGTAAGGGATGTCTATCAATTTAATAATAACATCTGTAGAGCAGGGATTAGTTTATGGCCTGATGGCCCTGGGGGTTTATCTAACCTTCCGGGTCCTGGATTTCCCAGATTTAACGGTAGATGGCAGCTTCCCGCTGGGAGCTGCCGTTACCGCAAAATTAATCATTGCAGGAACTAATCCCTTGATGGCAACACTGATTTCACTTTCCCTGGGAGCTGTAGCTGGTGTTTTTACAGGATTTCTCCATACTCAATTGAGGATAGTCGGACTCCTGTCAGGGATTTTAACCATGACAGCATTATATTCAGTAAATCTTAGAATTATGGGGCGCTCCAACCTATCCCTGATCCGGGAGCCTACCCTTTTACGGTTTATGGAAAATCAGGGTATTCCCCGTCTGTATGTAGCAATTGTAGCTTTTCTTTTAATAGTGATTATCACTAAAGCTCTCCTGGATTTCTTTTTGCATACAGAGATGGGATTGGCTTTAAGAGCTGCCGGCTACAATCCGGAGATGACCCAAAGCCTGGGAGCTAACACTAATATGATGGTAATAATGGGGCTGGGGCTGGCAAATTCCCTGGCAGCTCTTTCTGGATCACTGGTCGCCCAGTACCAGGGATTTTCTGATGTGGGTATGGGTATTGGTATGATTATTGCCGGGCTGGCTTCTGTGATAATAGGTGAGAGCCTATTTAAGTCGCAAAAGATTTTTAAGGCAACACTGGCAGTTATTCTGGGTTCTATTATTTATCGCCTGGCCGTGGGGATTGCCCTGAGTCTGGGCTTTTCTCCTACCGATCTGAAACTGGTGACAGCTTTTTTGGTGATTTTTGCCCTGGCCATGCCAGTAATGCATAATAAAAAGAAAAAAGTCAACTTCCGGAAGTGGTTGCAGAAAGGGAGGGCTGAATTATAGATGCTTATACTCAAGAATGTGGAAAAAGTATTCAACCAAGGGCAGGCGACGGAAAACATAGCTTTACACGATCTGAATTTGCAGGTGGAGAAGGAAGAATTTATAACCATAATAGGGAGTAATGGTGCAGGGAAGTCAACTCTTTTGAATGTTATTGCTGGTGTGTACTCTGTTGATAGCGGTGTTATCCACATGAACGGTGAAGTTACAACTACCTGGCCACCTCATGAGCGTGCCCGTCACATTGGCAGAGTGTTCCAGGATCCCCTCCTGGGCACCGCCGCAGAGATGACCATAGAAGAAAACCTGGCCCTGGCTAGGAGAAGGGGCCAAAGGCGCAGGCTGAAAATAGCAATAAATAATGATCTCCGGAATCAGTTCAGGTCATCTTTATCTCTCTTAGGCCTGGGGCTGGAGGAGAGGCTGGAGGATCCTGTAAGTCTCCTTTCCGGCGGACAGCGACAGGCTCTAACCCTGCTCATGGCTACCCTGGGCGAGCCGCAGGTCCTGCTCCTGGATGAACATACTGCCTCCCTGGATCCTCAATCAGCAAAGGATATAATTAAATTAACCAGGAAGATAAAGAAAGAGCAAAATCTTACGATTCTCATGGTAACTCATAACATGTACCAGGCCCTGGAGCTGGGGGATCGAACCATAATGATGGACCGGGGAGAAATAATTCTGGATATAGAGGAACCGGAGCGAAGCAGCTTTTCCGTTAAAGATCTGCAGGAAAGATTTGCTCAGATAAGGGGCGAACAGCTGGGAGACGATGTAATGTTGCTAACTTGAACGCAGAATATAGTGAAATTAGCTGGCAGGTTTTTTGTTTTTTAAGTTTGGGGAGACCCCTGGTTTTCCCAGTCACAAAAACAGCCCCGGTCATAGATTTTTCAGCAAAACACCATATGGGTTTGTCCTGATATAGCATAAAGGTGGTACATAGTTTTCTTGCTGGAGAAGGAGAGAATCTATAACTTCTAATATGCTAGCACTGCAGCGAAATGTCTGGACATATCCAATATTATGTAGTAAAATGGTATTAAGGGTTCGGTGACAAGGGCCTGTTTGCCCTTAATACAACAGGAAAGAAGTTTAGTGATGCACGATAATCCATTTGATTTCAAGCCACTTGTTGGAAAGTTAAAAGAATACCTTCCTGTTGAGATCACAATTGTTAACAAAACTGAGCAGGAACCTCTATGGGACTATATGGTGAGGAACTACCATTACCTTGGTTTCGAGAAAATGATTGGACCAAGGATCAAATACCTTGTACTTCACCAGGGCAACCCTATTGCTGCCCTAAGCTACAAAAGCGCCTTTTTTAAGGTTGCTGCCAGAGACAATTACATTGGATGGAACGCACAGCAGAAAAACCTGTATTTGAAGCATGTAATCAACAATAACCGTTTTTTAATCTTACCGTGGGTGAGGATTAAAAACCTGGCTTCCCATCTTCTGTCTCGGACCCTTAAGATGCTGCAAAGGGACTGGCCTGAACGCTTTGACGCCGAGCCATATTTAGTGGAAACCTTTGTCGATGAAAGATACAGCGGCACATGTTATCAGGCAGCTAACTGGCTCTATCTTGGCAAGACAAGGGGGTTTGCCAAAGAGGGCCGCTCTTTTGTTTATCATGGGCGGAGAAAAGATATTTATATATACATATACGAGAAAAGGAAGCTCAAGTATCTAATCAGCAGCACTCCCTGCCACCGAACCCTTAAGTCTAAGCGTGAGAGGGTGCTGAACATGATGTTGCATACTCCCAACTGGGACCCTGGAATTCTTGAACAGGTAGGTATCAATGAAGATGAAATCTTAAAGCTTGGAGAATATCTGGAACAGTACCTGGCCATCTACCAGCCGTGTTACTCCCGCAAAGATCAGCGCAAGCATGGAGAAACCTTCGTTAAAGGTCTTCTAAGCAGCCTTGAACGTAAATCTATTGAACCCATTGCCCTGGAGAATGTAGGACCTAAAGGGGTTCGACCCTTACAAATTTTTTTCAAACACTCCCCTGTAGATGACGAGATGATGCTTAACACTTACCAGCAGCGTCTGGCTTCATGCATTGCAACCTCGGATGGAATGATAAATGTAGATGCCTCCGACTTTGTTAAAAAGGGCAAAAGCTCCGTTGGAGTTTACCGTCAGTACTGCGGTGCAATGGGAAAAGTGGAGAACTGCCAGTCTGGGGTCTTTGTGGGTTATGCAGGCAAAAAAGGATACGGGCTGGTTGACCGCAAGCTTTATATCCCAGAAGCCTGGTTTGGCGATGATTATGCCGAGCTCCGCCATGAATGCGAGGTTCCCGAGGACCTTACCTTCAAAACAAAGATAGAGCTGGCCCTGGAGATGATTACTAAAACGGCAAAGTCTGGCCTTTTCCCTGCTCGCTGGCTCGGTTGTGATTCGTTTTTTGGCCGGAGCAAAGAGTTTCTATCTTCATTGCCGGAAGGATATTACTATTTTGCCGATGTACCTGAAAACACACTGGTCTGGCTTGAAGAGCCTGAAGTGTCTATACCTGAGTACAGCGGTCGCGGTCCAAGACCTGAAAAACCAAAACCAGCAACTGCTCCTATCCCCCTATCTCAAATTGCCAGAGACGAGAATATTCCCTGGCAGCAGAAAGTCCTGGGCGAAGGAGCCAGGGGGCCTGTTATCACCCATGTTAAAGTTTTAAGAGTAGTTGAGGCCCAAAAGAACAGTGGCTGCTACCTTCCCTACCGAGAAGTGTGGCTTTATATCCGCGCTTACGAAAATGGCCGGATAAAATATT
>PUNT01000198.1 GCA_003551905.1 Halanaerobiales bacterium | reverse complement strand
GCAGGTTGCATAATTGTGTGCCCTCCTCATATATATATATTGATAAGCATGGCCGACAGTAAAATGGGGAGGGGGTTTTGCGTTGGAGTCTTATGATATTTACAATGATATTGTAGAAAGAACCGGTGGGGACATATATATTGGGGTAGTAGGACCGGTGAGAACCGGTAAGTCCACATTTATAAAAAAATTCATGCAACTCCTGGTATTACCCAATATAAAGGATGTGAACGAAGCACAGAGAACTCAGGATGAACTACCACAAAGCGGGGCAGGAAGAACAATTATGACTACTGAGCCCAAGTTTGTTCCTGATAAAGGGACTCAAATTTTCCTGGCAGAAGAATTATCTTTTAAGGTTAGGCTTGTTGATTGTGTAGGTTATACTGTGCCAGGGGCCATAGGGTACGAAGAGAAAGAAGGTCCCAGGATGGTGGTTACACCCTGGTATGAACATGCCATTCCTTTTCAGGAGGCTGCCGAACTAGGGACACACAAAGTTATAAATGAACATTCTACAATTGGCCTCGTGATAATAACTGATGGCTCAATAACAGAAATACCCAGGGAGAATTATGTTGAAGCGGAAAAGCGGGTGATAGGCGAACTGCAAGATATTGGCAAGCCATTTCTTATTGTGTTGAATTCTACCCGACCAGAGGCTAAAAGCACTGTAGACCTGGCAGAAAAACTGGAAGAAGAGTATGGTGTTCCTATTATAATTGCTGATTGTTTGAACCTGCAACGGCAGGATATTCACCGAATAATGCAGGAAGTTCTATATGAATTCCCCTTGAATGAAGTTAGAATACGCTTACCTCTGTGGCTTGACGAGCTGCCGGAAGAACACTGGTTGAAAAAGGAATACGACAGGACAATTCAACTGGCCATAAAGGATGTTTATAAGCTAAGGGATATGGGGAAGCTGGTTGGAGCTTTGAGTGATTGCAAATATACTCAGGAAGTATATATCGATGAAATGGAGCTGGGAGAAGGGGCTGCTTCCGTTTCTATTGGTGTTCAAGAGGAACTATTCTTTGAAATTTTAGAAGAAGAAAGCGGATTTGAAATTAAAGGTGATCATGATCTGTTCAGGTTGATAAGAGAACTCAGTGTGGCAAAGAAGGAGTACGACTATATTGCGCAAGCGTTAACAAATTTACAGGAATCTGGTTATGGTATTGTTGGTCCCCGGTTGGAGGATATGACTTTTGAAGAGCCGGTTTTATTCAAAAAAGGCAATCAATTTGGTGTTAAATTACGGGCATCTGCTCCTTCTATTCACATGATCAGAGCTAATATATCTACAGAAGTTTCTCCAGTCTTTGGCACAGAAAAGCAATGTGAAGACCTGGCAGGCTTTCTGGAAGGGGAATTTGAAAGAGATCCTGGGGCCATATGGGAGTCAGGGTTTTTGGGACGGTCACTTAATGATCTGGTTAGAGATGGTATTAAGGGAAAACTTAACAGGCTACCGGAAAATGTGCAGGAAAAGCTGCAGGAGACCCTGGAAAAAATTGTAAATGAGGGTAGCGGGGGGTTAATATGTATAATACTCTAGAAAAATGCCCAAGATTTGTGTAATCTTGGGCATTTTTTTTATTTTTGATGCAGGAGTCTAGGCAGGAATAACGAATAAACAAGGCAAGGGATATACATATAAGAGGAGGAGGTGGATATTATGACAAAAACAGACCTTATTGAAAAAGTAGCAGAAAAAGCTGGACTGACAAAGAAAGATGCCGGAGAAGTTGTTAATATAGTTTTTAGCACTATTAGTGACTTTCTTGCCAGTGAAGCTAAGAAGAAAGAAAAATCTCGCAAGAAACTTCAACTAATAGGGTTTGGGAGTTTTGATGTCAAAGACCGGAAACCCAGAAAAGGGCAAAACCCCCAAACCGGCAAGCCAATCCAGATACCTGGTAAAAAGGTCCCTACTTTCAAACCCGGTAAAGCTTTAAAAGATGCGGTAGATGTATAGACTCTTATAAGTACATACATTTCACTGTAAGCAAAAGTAGAAAGGGTTTTAGTTCCTTTCTACTTTTCTTTTAGCAGGATTTTGTCTTTTCTTATTGAATAAAATTATGAATACAAATAGTAGGAGGGTAAAAGTTTGCCCAGGGGAATGATTTTAGCTGTAGTACTCATATTAACCTTGTTAACTTTTTCTCAGTTTTCTCAAGCCCAGAGCATTTACCACGGGCGGGCATATGCTCTGGGAGGAGCATATACAGCCATTACAGATGATTATTCTTCGTTTTATTTCAATCCTGCAGGCCTTGCTCATACTGGTTTTTTAGGTGCTGGTCTGGGTGGAAATGTAGCTATAAAGGGAGTTCCTCTTCTACCAGGAATTGAGTTAGGTCAGGGCTTTATGATTCGATCTCCTGATTGGGAAAGCATTTTTGCGGATAAAGAAAGGCCAGTTACAGGAAACTTTGGTGCCATGGCTGGGCTACGTTATAAGACAGTTGGTGCCGGCATTCTGCATGATGGTCAAATCTTTTTTGATCCAGATGATGATCAAGCCAGGCTCAGAATAGAACAAAAAACTTCTTACAACCTGGCTTACAGCTATCAGTTATTAGAACCCTTTCTAAACATAGGAGCCCTTTCACTTGGTATAAATGTTAAAATTTTTAGCGCTGAGAGAATTGAATATGATCCTCAATTCCAGGAAGAACTGGAAACTGCCTGGGGGGTTGGCAGTGATTTAGGTTTGATGTTGCAGGTCACAGACAATATAAGTCTGGGAATAAAAGCTGGAGATTTTTTTAGTAATGTTTTCTGGGAAGAAGAGGGAACAGAGAGGCTCCCTCCCAGGTACGTATTAGGCGGTGGCTTGGTCTTACCCTTGATTGATATGAGTTTTTCTATGGATATAGGGAATCTTGTTCATGAACCAGGGACATTTCTTCGGGCAGGAATAGAAAAAAGATTCTTTCGGGGCTTGCTGGATCTGCGAGGCGGATTTTATAGGGAGGGGGATGATAGCGGTTACACAGGTGGGCTGGGGGTTAATATTGGCCCAATGAATGTTGACATAGCTTTAGGAATCGAGGGGCTAAGCTTTTCCAAAACAAGTTTGCTTTTTGGTATGGGAGCAGATTTCTAGTGAAGGGTGGTCGCATTGGAAAAAAGATTGCAGTTTTTGAAAAGCATTACAGAAGCACCTGGCATACCAGGATTTGAAGGGCAGGTAAGGGAGATAATCAGAAGTGAGTTGAAGGATTTTTGCGAACTCTCTACCGATAAACTGGGCAGCATTATCTGTAAAAAGGAAGGTAGTGCTGGAAGTCCCAGGATAATGCTTTCAGGACATATGGATGAAATTGGTTTTCTGGTGAAGAGGATTACCGATAAAGGTTTTCTAACATTTACAACTCTTGGTGGTTGGTGGCCCCAGGTTCTTCTGGCCCAGAGAGTACAGGTGCTGACAAAGGATGGTCCTGTTCATGGGATTATTGGTTCTACACCTCCCCACATTCTGGATGAAGAAGAAAGAAAGAAGCCAGTCAAGACGAAGGATATGTTCATAGATATTGGTGTAAAGGACAAGGAAGAAGCGGAAAAATTGAAAGTGCGTCAGGGTGATCCCATTATTCCTAATGCTGAATTTATAGTCATGGCCAATGGAGATTCACTTATGAGCAAAGCCTGGGATGATCGGGTTGGCTGTGCCTTGTTTGTTCATCTGTTGCAGGATCTAGTTGGGGCAGACCATCCCAATACTATCTTTGGGGTGGGTTCTGTTCAGGAGGAAGTAGGATTGCGGGGAGCGAGGACCAGCTCACAAAAGATCAAACCAGACGTAGGTATTGCTCTAGAAGTTGGAATTGCCGGTGATGTACCAGGCAGCAAAGAAGATCAAGCCCAGGGGAAATTAGGCGCTGGACCGGTTATACTGCTCTATGATGGTTCACTGGTGCCTAATGTTCAGCTTCGGGATCTGGTTATTGATATTGCACAAGAAAGTGATATTCCCTATCAGTTTGATGTCATGGAAAGAGGGGGAACAGATGCTGGGGCAATCCAATTTGTACAGGAAGGTGTCCCCTGTTTGGTTCTTTCTGTTCCTACTCGCTATATACACAGTCATTATAGTATAATAAGCAAAGCAGATTATTTTAACACTTTGCGTTTGTTAAAAGAGGTTGTATTAAGATTGGATAGTGAAAATGTGGCAAAACTAACTGCTTATTGAGAACACAGGAAAAGGGGAGCTATTTTGAATATTGCCAACCTGTTGACTATATCAAGATTCATATTGATTCCAATCATCATCTATCTTCTAGTATTGGATACAACACTTTACCGGCTACTGGCTGGCGGATTATTTGTTTTATCTTCAGTATCTGATGTCCTGGATGGCTATTTGGCCCGTCGC
The DNA here is from genome assembly GCA_003551905.1 of Halanaerobiales bacterium. GTDB lineage: Bacteria > Bacillota > Halanaerobiia > B1SED10-174 > B1SED10-174 > B1SED10-174. The sequence continues at coordinate 44,515 of PUNT01000198.1, read as the reverse complement.
CTGGGAATTGTTACTCAGTTTGGCCGCATTATTGATCCCCTTGCTGACAAGGTAACTCTCATAGCAATATATTTTTTCCTGACATTAAGCAATAACATTAACATATGGGGTGGGACGGTCATTTTGTTGAGAGAATTGATTGTCTTTGGCTTATCAGCTACTTTTTACCTGAAAGGGATGGATATAATACATCCCAGCAGTTTAGGAAAAGCAACAGCTGCCATTCTGTACATTACTGCAGCAGTTAATATCTTTAATCTGCAACCTCTCGGAGCCCTGTTAGTTGGTTTGGGTGCTGGAATGGCAGTTCTTTCAGCTGCTGACTATATGCGAACCACATTGAGTGTTCTTTTTAAGACATCATAAAATAAATGAAGGAGGTGTAATAATGGGGAATATAAAAATAGTCACAGACAGTGCTTCCAGTATCCCACAGTATCTAATAGATAAACTGGATATTGCTGTAGTGGATATACCTGTTCACCGCGGGGAAGAAAGGATACCCACTGATACACTGGATCGGTTTTATGAACTTCTGGAAAATAATACAGTTCCAACAACATCCGCACCACCTCCTGGAGATTTTTATCAAGTATATAAAGAGCTGAGTCAGAAATATAGAACAATTATTTCTATTCATATCAGTGGAAAAGTTAGTGGCACCTATCAATCAGCAGTTCTAGCCCGGGAAATGCTTCCAGAAGAGGACATTGTTGTCATAGATTCGGAAAATATTTCTATGGCCACTGGTTTTCTGGTTCTTGCTGCTGCCAGGGCTGCGGCAAGTGGCCAGCTAAAAGAAGATATTATCAAGCTTGTTGAACAGCTAAAAACCAAGGTAGGGGGTCTTGTTGCCATTCCAACTTTGAAGTTTTTAGCCAAGAGTGGTAGAATTAGCCATGCTAAAGCCTTGATGGGGAATATTCTATCTGTTAAGCCAATTCTCATAATAAATGCCGGGGAAGTGAAGTTTTTTGAGAAGACAAGATCTTTTGAACAGGCTTTAAAAAAAATAATCGAAACAGTAAAAGAGAGAGTTGGAACTGCAAAGGTGAATATTGCTGTAATGCATACCAATACCAAGGAAAAAGCAACTGAGTATATGGAATATGTGCAAAAACATTTCAATTATGATGAACTATTTATTGCTGATTTGGGGCCCGGCCTGGCAGTACATGGGGGGCCTGGTATGCTGGGGATCGTTTGGATATCTAAGGATTAAGAAGGTAGAGCTAAAAACCTGCAGTTATGGAGCTGCAGGTTTTTATTTTTTTTTCAGGGTCTGCTGACAAAACTAGACATATATAGCAAAAGGAAATTTATGGCAGTTGACGAATAAACTAATGGAGAGGAGGCGGGAATTATGGAGTTGCCTTTTGCTAAAAAATGGTCTAGAAAATTAAGTTTTTTGCCTGAAGAACTTGCCAATGAAGAGATTTTCCTTTTGGGAGAAATATCTGATTATATAAAAGAAAAGGCAACTTCTGGAGACCTGGTTTATATACAGAATTGCAGTTTGTTGCCACTTTTTTGGGATGAACAAATTAAATATATTAAATTAAACTATTTTGAACCTCGTCCGCGTTTTTATAGACGACTTTTAGATGTTTATAATGAAGACATAGATCAAAAGGAAGAATCTCAAAGTTGGAGAGCTTTTCAGTTGCTTACAGGGCAGGGGGTACTGGAGGGGGCCCCTTCTCTGAACAGGAGAAAGAAAAATTCTTCTCAACTGGAAGCTCTCCATCACGATGAACTGACAAGGGAAGTGAGTATAGATGAAAAAGCAGAAAAACTGCATAAGGAATTTCTCATTAAGGGGGAGACTCCTGTATATGGAAGTAATCTGGAGGATAGTGCAAAGAAAAAAGCAAATATGATAATGGTTTTGCTGACTGATCTATGTCCTGCAGATAATTATGGTGCCAGAATAAAATTAGAAAAGTTTGCAACAAAAATATTCAGTTTATACAGCAAATATTTAATAATAGGTGGCAAATTGGTTTTTTTAGTTCAGGATGCTGATATATTCCTGGGAACCTTGTTTCAAGAGGGAGCCAGGCAGGGTTGGCGTTTTAGTGAAAGTCGGGAAATATATGAAATCTGGGGAAATTATATTTTTTGTGTCTTTTCCAGAGGAGGTACAAGCAGAGTTTATGGTTCATTGAAGAGATTGGAAGAGATGAATAATTTAGATATTGAAAATTCAATAATTAGAGAAATAGGTCTGTTTCTGCAGGACAAAAAAGTAACCTCCTACAGGGAGATACGGAAACATTTAATATATAATTTCCCTCATAGACTGCCAAAGCGTTCACTGCAAGAGCTGCTTATGGAGAATTTTGCTGGTAATAAATCAATATACTTTGATTTAAGAAAAGAATTGAACCGTTCAGTATTATTGGCCCGAATAGAGGAAAAATTACCGTCAATTTTAGGGGAAATCTGCTATCGTTTGCTTATGGAAAAAAAGAATTTCCTTTCATATGAAGATCTTTTTTATTATATAAAAAATTTAAAATTAAGAAATTTATTTTATCATCCCTATGTATTCCTTTTCTCTGCATATAATGCAAAAGAAGGGGTGGAGAAAGAACCTGGTGTCCTTTTGGCAGATATTATAGGCAACCCAAAGAGGATAAGAAAAATAATAAACAGGGAAAGACAATTCTGTGAATTTCTACCGGGGATAGCTTTAGGCAATAAAGACTGGAGTCCAGATCTAATACTTTCAAAGTATTTGCAGCTCTTAGCCAGTATTAGACGAGGTGATGTGAAAGGCAATGCGTCCACTTTAAAAAAGAGATGTTCTGAATACATCTTTAATGAGCAATATTTTTCTGATCTGGAAAAGAAAAAGATAATCACTTTTCTAAAGGGTAAAAGTAGTTTTGCTGATGTAAAATCAATAATTGGATAAAAAAAAGCCCCCACGAAGGGGCTTGAGTAGTAAGGAGGATTGATAAGAAGGAATTTTGCTTTTACTAAAACCTTGCAAATAAATAAGCCTATATCCCACACCGTGAGAAATAGGCTTAAAGTCTATTTCTCCCCGGCAGCTCGACCACCCTAGCCAGAATTTCTGACCGTAGGCCCGTAGCTTTGCGTCCCTGTTTTTCAACAGGTTTGCCTTTATCAGAGATTTGTTTTTTTAAATTATAGCACATTTAGCTCCATGAAGTCAACAAAAAGATTCAGAATATTATTTGCAAAGAAAGCCGGTCTTAAGAGGAGTAAAAAGATTATTACAGAAATAAATTATTATAGAAGGAAGGCTAACAGGAGGGATAAGGTGAAAATACTTGTAAAAGATGCCGATATTTTTAATGGAAAAGAATTTATTGGTAACGGGTTGATTGCCATTGAAGATGGAACCATTATTCATTGTGGTAGTGGCAGTTTACCTGATTTATGGAAGCCTGATGAGATAATTGATGGTAATAGGCTTTTGGCCTTGCCGGGACTTATTAACTGTCACACACATGCTGGGATGACATTTACCAGAGGTTATGCAGATGATAGACCTCTGATGATCTGGCTTAATGATTACATCTGGCCTCTGGAGGCCAGGCTTACAGCGGATGATATTTACTGGGGAACTATGCTGGGAATCAGTGAGATGCTGGCCAGCGGAACAACTACTTTTGCTGATATGTATTTCATGATGCACAGAGCTGCAGAAGCAGTAAAAGAGAGCGGGATCAGGGCAGTTCTCTCAACTGGTATGATTGGCCTGGGGAGCGGTGTTAATGAGAAATTAGCCCAGTCAGTTGATTTTGCTGTTAACTGGCGAGGTGAAGCTGATGGACGCATCAGTACCATGCTGGCACCTCATGCTCCTTATACTTGTCCACCGCCATTTATGAAAAAGGTTCTTGATAAAGCAGAAAAACATCAATTGCCACTGCACATACATCTTGCTGAAACCCGAAATGAAATAGAAGAGATTGAGAAAAATTATGGCAAGACACCAATAGAATGGGCAAATGATCTGGGTGTTTTTAACCATCCCACACTTGCTGCTCACTGTGTTCACCTGTCTTCTGAGGATATGCATATTCTGAAAGAGAAAGGTGTTGGAGTTGCCTACAATCCCCAGAGCAATATGAAACTGGCCAGTGGCACTGCCCCTGTGGCTGAGCTGAGCAGATTGGGAGTGAAGGTAGGGTTTGGCACTGATGGGCCAGGCAGCAATAACTCCCTGGATATGTTTTTTGAGATGAAGGCTGGAGCCCTTTTACAGAAACTAGCTGTAAATAGAGCTGAGGTTTTGCCGGCAAATGAAGTGCTGGCAATGGCTACGAGTACAGGAGCGGATATACTTGGCTTAAAAGATGTTGGGATGCTGAAAAAAGGGATGAAAGCTGATCTAATACTTGTAGATATGGATAAACCCCACTTTACTCCCACTTTTGACCCCATTGCTCATATGGTCTACAGTGGAAAAGGGAGTGATGTGTCATTTACAATAGTTAATGGAAAGATCTTGTATGAAAAAGGGGTGTTCAGAACTATTGATGTAGAAGAGGTAAAACAGGAAGTGCATATCAGGGCAAAACGATTGATAAAGGGTTAACAAAAATTCCTAATGTTAATAAAAGAGGTTTTGAGCATTTTACATCGAATTAGAATAATACACTGAATGGAGTATTATCATTTGAAGAAAGGGGGAGGCTGCAGTTGAAAATTTTTTGCTCGCAGTGTGGCGCACAGATACGGGAAAAAGATATTCTCGGGGTAGGAACTTTTGACCAAAATATTGGCAAATATGCTGGAACAACGTTTGTAACTTTTGAATGCTCCTCCTGTCATAGGAAGGAGTACCAGTTATTAAGCCAGAACCCCTTTCAAAAAAAACAGTCCACAGATTACTCTTCCCATCCAGAACTAACTCCAGAAGAGATTATGCTGGTTCAGCGGGAGCCTAATATCAGTACTAATGACATTATTGATTTTCACGATCAGTTGAAAAAAATTGTTTCTGTTAAAGAGTTCCTCACCCTCTGTTCTATGGAAAGAAAAGTGCTGGTAGAGGATCAAGGGCAGATTCTAAAGCAACCACAGGATGTTTGCAACCTGTTTTTGAAATACAATAGCTTTGATTCCCGACGTCTGATGGTACTACTTGTTGATGAAGAAAATCATCTCCTTACCTGGGAAATATACGGAGATGGCACAAAACAGCCTATCTCTTTTGAACCACAGGTTGTTTTCAGGATGCCTATTGTAATGAAAGGTGAAACTGCATTGATTCTAGCCCAAAACTTCAATGGCTATCAGAGTCATCCCAATAAAAAAGATATTCTCCGGACCAAACGCTTGGTGAAAGCTGGCGAAATACTGGGAGTAGAAGTGCTGGATCATGTGGTTATTCATAAAGGTGGTTATTTTAGCTTCGATGAGTTAAACTTACTATAAGGCCTTGGGGCCTTTTTTTATTTTCAACTACTTCGAATGTTTCAGGTATTCCTAAAATAAAAAAGGAAGACAGGTAGTTTTATCGAATTTAGCATAAACGAGAGGGAAGCTTGCTGACTGGTAAAGCTGTTTTACAAGCAGGAAAATATTTGCCCATGATAAATATTTTAATTTTTAAAAACAGGGGGTTTACAGAATGGGTATTAGGGGTAAAGGTAAATGGATACTGGGTGGGTTAATTCTCCTCATAGTATTCTTCTTGCACACAATTGTGACTTTTTACACAGAAATCTTATGGTACAAAGAAGTTGATTACCTGAGCGTTTTCTGGAAAATACTCTTTACCAATACTGGTATAAGGATAGCCCAGATTGCAGTATTTGCATTGTTTTTCTTCTTAAATTTTCTTGTAGTTAAAAAAGCATTGCTCTTTCATTTGAAAAGGGAGATGGCTCCAAATGTAATTGATATAGGTAAGCCCGAAGGAGGAAACTCAATCTTTAAAGATATTAGCAGTCGGGCTGCCAGCTGGTTTTTGGCTTTGATTTCAATAATTATGGCCATAATATTCAGTGCTTTTAATCCTCAGGCCTGGCGAGACCTTCTTTTTTATTTGAATCGAACTGATTTTGGTGTGGTGGAGCCAATACTGGGGCAGGATGCAGGTTTTTATGTTTTTCAACTACCTTTTTTCCGCTTTCTGTTTGAATCTGGCCTGCTAATGCTAGGTGTAACGCTGGTCATTCTTGGTGTTATATATGTTTATTTAGGACGAACATCCACGAAGATGGTAAACATCTCCACATCGGGGCAGAAGCATCTATGCTTTTTAGGTGGACTTTTTCTCCTGCTCCGGGGGTGGGGTTACCGTCTGGATATGCACATGCTCTTATTCTCCCGGGAGGGTGTTGTTTTTGGCCCTGGTTATGTAGATGCTAACATAAAAATGCCAGTTCTCAATATTTTATCAATAATGCTCCTGGTTATGGGAGTTATTCTCTTGATCTCCATTTTCCTGAGAACAAGAAAACATGTGCCTGTTCTAATAGTGGCATGGCTTTTAGTAGCTTTTCTGGCAGGAACAGTATATCCAGGGATTATTCAGAGGTTGCGAGTAGAGCCAAATGAAATTGCCCTAGAAGAAGAATTTATAGCTAACAACATAAGATTTACCAACTATGCTTTCGGGTTAGATAATATCCGGGAAGTGGATTTTCCCCTGGATGGAGAACTGGACTGGGCTACGGTTGAGGAGAATAGATTGACAATTAATAATTTACGCATTTGGGACTGGAGGCCTATACTGGAAACCTATCGGCAACTGGAGGAAAGACGACCATATTATGTTTTCAACAGGGTGGATATTGACCGTTATGTAATTGATGGGGAGTATCAACAGGTAATGCTTGCTCCAAGAGAGCTTGACCAAAACCTCCTGCCAGAAAGAGCCAAGACCTGGGTTAATCAGGCCTTGAGATACACACATGGCATGGGTATGGTTTTGAATCCAGTCAGTAACTTCACTTCAGAAGGTTTTCCTGAGTTTTATATTCGCGACATTCCCCCTGCATCAGTAGTCGATCTGACCATAGAGAATCCGGCCATCTATTATGGGGAAAGTGCTCCAGAATATGTTGTTGCTAATAATGAGGGGGGCGAGTTCCATTATCCCCGGGGAGATGACAATGTTTATGTTCACTATGAAGGGATAGGAGGCATACCTGTAGACAACTTCATGCGCAGGCTGGCATTTGCTTTGCGTTTCAGGAGTATACAGATACTTCTGGCCAGTGATATTACAGCTGAAAGCAGAGTTATGTTTGACAGAATCATTCACGATAGAGTTAGAAAGATAGCTCCTTTTCTGCAATACGATCAGGATCCATATACTGTAATCCATGATGGACGCATTTTCTGGATACAGGATGCCTATACCATATCCAGTAATTTCCCTTACTCAGAGCCTTATGGGCAGTGGGGAAACTATGTGCGAAACTCGGTTAAAATTGTTATAGATGCTTATAATGGTACTGTAGAATTTTATATAATTGATGAAGATGACCCCATTATCCAGACCTATGATAAGATATTCCCGGACCTATTTAAATCCATTGATGAGATGCCCCAAGGGCTTGAGAATCACCTTCGTTACCCAGAAGATTTTTTCACACTGCAAAGTAGAGTTTTGACCACTTATCATATGAAAGATTCTCGGGTATTCTATAATAGAGAAGATCAATGGGATTTACCCCGGGAAAGGTATGGGGATAGGATTATAAATATGACTCCTTATTATACATTGCTGCAGTTGCCTGGGGAAGATGAGCTGGAATTTGTTTTGATGCTGCCCTTTACTCCTGTAGGGCGAAACAATATGGTTGCCTGGATGGCAGCTCTCTGTGACCCTGGAAGGTACGGAGAACTGGTTCTCTATCATTTTCCCAAGGACAGATTGGCTTTTGGCCCCATGCAGATAGAAGCCCGGATCGACCAGGATGGTGAAATTTCCCGGCAGATTTCTTTATGGGATCAGAGAGGCTCAAGGGTAATCAGGGGAAATCTCCTGGTAATTCCCATAGGTGGAACTGTGCTATATGTGGAACCGTTATTCCTGGAGTCAGAGGAAGCTCAAATCCCACAAGTTAGAAGAGTTATAATGGCAGCAGGTGACAAGGTAGTAATGGAGGAAACTGTTGAGGATGCATTGAGAGTGCTGGTAGGTGAAAGAATAGAAGAAGAGTTGCCAGCAGAGATAGAAAAGAAAGTGATTATTGATGAAGAAATTTATGATGTGTTTGAACTGGTACAGCGGGTTGGAGAATTGTTCCAAGAAGCGCAGCAAGCTCTCAGGGATGGTAATTGGAGTGAATATGGGCAATTGCAGGAGGATCTGGAAGAGATATTAAACAGGCTTTCTAAAATCATTGAAGAGGAGTTTTAGCATTGATGGAAAGGAGTTTTTTCTCCCAGGAAATAAAGGAAAAAGGAGCTATTTTGCATCACCTGCAGACTGATAAGTTCCGGACAAACTTCCTCAAATGTATTATGCCGGTTCAGCTGAATAACCTGGCAAGTTATAATGCTCTTTTACCCTTTGTTCTCTTTCGGGGGACAGCCCGGTACCCAAAGACCCTGGATATGGTCCGAAGGCTGGAAGATCTCTACGGTACAGACCTGGCAGTGGATGTGAGAAAAAGGGGGGAATGGCAGCTAGTTGATTTTTCCCTGGAAACAGTGAATTCTGCTTATCTGCCCCCAGGGCAGGATGTTTTTCCAGAAGCAGTCCAAATGCTCACACAGTTACTGTTCAATCCTCTGGTACTGGATGATGGTTTTAAAAAGACCTATGTTAATAGTGAAAAACGAACCCTGGTGGAAGAAATAAAAAGTTTAAAGAATAATAAGATGGAGTATGCCATGGAAAGATGTTTCCAGGAGATGTGCCGGGGAGAACCATTTGCCATATATAGATATGGTGATTGTGCACAACTGGAGAGTATTACAGAAAAGAGTCTCTATGAGCATTATCAGAATTACTTTGCCCGAGTGCCGGTTTATATATTTTCTGTAGGAGATATGGAATTCAGTAGAGTAATGGAAATCATAGGGAGTAAATTTCCTGATCGCCAAACAGATTTTCAATATGTTGAGAATATTAATAAAAAACCGGATCAGGAGAAGGTTGTTGTGGAGGAGGATACAATTAGCCAGGGGAAACTGATAATGGGTTATCGAACAGGAATAACCAGGAGATCATCAGAGTTTGCTGCATTACTCATGGCTAACGGCCTTCTGGGAGGTTTTCCCCACGCCCGTCTTTTCCGACAGGTTAGAGAAGAGAGGGGCCTAGCTTATTATATTTTTTCCAGCCTGGAATCCACCAAAGGTCTTCTTGTAGTTTCTGCTGGCATAGATGACCAAAATTTTCATGAAACAGTGGAAATAGTGAAAGGACAGATTGAGGAGATGAAACAGGGCAAAATATCTCCTGAGGAACTAGGGTATACCAGGAAATCCCTCATCAGTCAGCTGAAGATTGTTGAGGATGATGGTTTTGATCTGACCAGCATTCACCTGCTGGGAGTTTTAAATTTCAACCCCAAAAGTACCAACCAGTTGATTCAAGAAATTAACAGTGTGGAAATAGCTGATATTGTTGAAGCTTGTAATATGCTGAGTGAAGATACAGTCTATTTTTTGCAGCCCGGAACAAGGGAGGTTATCTAAGTGGCTTCTTTACTGGAAACTTTAAGAAAAGAAGAGCCGGTCATAAAGAAAGTGAGTTCAGGCCTGACAACCGTTATCTGGCCTTTTCCTGGTTTCCAAAAGAAGTATGGACTGTTTTCTACTCCCTTTGGCTCTACAAATAACCGGGTAAAGATTGCTGATAAAATTTGCGAGATACCGGAAGGGGCAGCGCATTTTTTGGAACATAAAATATTTGCTGAAGAAACTGGCGAAAATGTATTCAACAAATTTGCTGCAATAGGTGCTTCCTGCAATGCATTTACCAGTTTGCACAGTACCAATTACCTTTTTTCTACCTGGGAGCATTTAGATGTATGCCTGAACCTGATGCTGGATTTTGTGCAAAACCTCTATCTGACTGAAGAAGGATTGGAAAAAGAGAAAAAAGTGATATTGCAAGAAATAAAAATGTATAGGGATCATCCAGAATGGAGAGCATTTTTTAATCTTCTACAGGGGCTTTATCATAACCACCCCATTCGCAATGATATTGCCGGTACAGAGGAGAGTGTTTTATCCATTGACCGTGAGATTATTGAATTTTGTTATGAGACTTTCTATCATCCAGAAAATATGGTTTTTATTTTGCTTGGAGATTTGGACCCGGCAAGAGTTCTTGAACTAATTGAAGATAATCAGAGCAGGCGGAAATTTCCTGCGGATAGGGAGTTTTCCTTTTTGCCAGTCCCTGAGCCGGAACATGTAAATAGAAGAGAGAGCCGGGAATATTTAAGTATCTCCCAACCTATTGTGCACCTTGGTTTTAGAGCAGTTGAACATCCATGTACAGGCCTGGGCTTATTGAAACGAGAGCTGATTTACGCCTTGCTCCTGGATATAATACTGGGGAGTGGTTCGCCAGCATTTTATGAACTGTACGATGAGGGTCTGGTTGATGATGGTTTTTCCACAAGTTTTTCTGGTGAAAAAAGCTTTGGCCATATGATAATGGGTGGCAGAACCAGTAACCCTGAGGAGCTAAGAAAAAGGTTACTGAAAATCATTGAGAAAGTAAAAGATGAGGGATTGGATATTCAGGACCTGGAAAGGGCAAAGAAAAAATTATGGGGAAGTTTCATATCAGGCTTGAATTCTCTAGAAGTTCTGGCCGGGCAGTTCATTAAGGATTGCCGCAGGGGGGTGAAGCTCTCCCATCATTTTCTGCAGCTAGAAAAGGTAGAAACAGGTGATTTGATGGAGGTGCTAGAAAGAGATATTGTGGAAGAAAGGTCTTCTTTTTCAATTGTTGAGCCCTTTACTGAGGATGAGTAAAAATGGAGGAGATTGCTTTCAGGGAGACTTTTAAGTTGCTGTCCCCTGTTTATATAGATTTGAGAACTAGAAGTGAGTATGAAAGTGGGACGATCCCCGGTGCGGTTAACCTGCCTCTGTTTGATGAGGAGGAAAGGCAGGAAATAGGCAGGATATATACAGAAGAGTCTCGGGAAAGAGCCCTCATGTACGGATTTGAACTGGTATCAGAGCGGCTACCGGCTCTCCTTAAGTCCATAAGGAAACTAACAGGAAATGGCCAGGTCGTTCTGTTTTGCTGGAGAGGAGGGCTGCGCAGCAGATCAGTAAAGAAAGTGGCAGTTTTGCTGGAGATCCCAGTTTATTTGCTGAAAGGAGGCTACCGGGCTTTTCGCAAATATGTGCTTGATTTTTTAAAAGCATATGAACTTCCCGGCCCCCTGGTAACCATTCATGGTAAAACTGGTGCTGGTAAATCCAATATTGTGAAAGAACTGGAAAAAAAAGGCTTACCAGTTGTAGATTTAGAAGCACTGGCCGGGCATCGAGGCTCTGTATTTGGCGAAATAGGTTTTTCCAGATCCCATGGACAAAAACACTTTGATGCCTGGCTTTGGAAAAGATTGCAGGAGCTTTATAAAGCTCCGTATATTATAATAGAAGGTGAGTCAAAACGCTTGGGGAATATATACCTGCCTTCATTTTTCTGGGATGATGTCAGGAAGCAGGGGATTAATATTTTAATTGAGACCCCCCTTGAAAAAAGGGTGAAGAACATTTTATTAGAATATAGAGGGCAGCTAAAAAACCCGAATATAGCTGATGATGCCAGTCAAGCACTGGCTAAAATCGCTAAAAGAATTGTAGGCAGGATTGGTAACCATGGTTATAGAAGTCTAGAAGAGGTTTTAAAGAAAGGTCAGTATAGCAAGTTTGTAGAGATGATGCTGAGGTACTATTATGACCCCCTGTACGAAGTTTCAATCAAAAAGTTTGCTGCTTTTCACTTAGAGGTGCAGGGAATCAATGTTGAAAAAGCAGCAAGAGAGATAAAAGATTTTTTGCAAGAAAAACTTCCTCAGAATTAGGTAGATAAGAGAGGAGTGATTTTTTTGACAGAGGAAGTGAAACCCCTTGTATCGGATTTATTGACTGCTCCCTTTGCTGACATGTTGCCAGATTTTCATAGCACTGCTGAGATCCCCTCTCTAGAGGGGATGATTGGTCAGAAAAGAGCAGTGAAAGCTGTTGAATTTGGTCTGGATATAAAACAGCCCGGCTATAATATTTTTGTGGCTGGCCCACCGGGAACAGGGAAGATTACCTACATTAGAGAGGCTGTAAAAAAGAAAGCAGCCAAGGAGAACACTCCAGGTGACTGGATATATGTGCATAATTTCAAGAACCCAGACCGTCCTGTTGCCATAAATTTACCAGCTGGCAAGGGACAAGAATTTTGTAAGCAGATGGATGAATTGATAGACGAAATTCAAGAGGAAATAAGAAAGACATTTTCTGGTGATGAATATGAACGGCAGAGAAATGAGGTTCTTAAGGGTTATAAAGAAAAACAGCAGGAAATTTCTAATGAGATCGATAGAAAGGCCCGGGAAAAAGGATTCATTATTCAGCGAAAACCTACAGGACTTATGACGGTTCCCCAAAGAGATGGTCAACCACTAAAACAGGAGGAATTTAATCAGCTCAGTCCTGAGGAGCGGGAAGAGATAGGGCAGAAATCAAGAGAAGTACAGGAAATGATATCCGATGCTCTCCGACAGATCAGGCAACTGGAAAGGGAAGGGAAGGAAGCCCTGGAGGAATTGGATGCACGGATAGCTCACCATGCCATTGATGGGCCAATAGACGATGTCAAGCAGAAATATGAAGATAATGACAAGTTAAAGGGGTACCTGGAGGCAGTTAAGGAAAATATAATTAAGAACATAGATGATTTCAAGGATAAAGAGGAGGAAACATCTCCTCTGCCTTTCATGGCACCCCAGAGACAAGAAGATCCCAAGATGAAGTATCGAGTCAATCTTTTTATCGATAACCATAATTTAAAAGGGGCTCCGGTGGTAATAGAGAGCAATCCCACCTACAGCAACCTCACCGGCAAGGTAGAATATCAGAACCGTATGGGAGCCATGGTAACTGACTATACATTTATAAAACCAGGTAGCCTACACCGGGCCAATGGTGGTTATCTGGTCATTCATGCCAGAGACATGTTCGGGCATGCCCAGGCCTGGGAGGCATTGAAGCGGGCTTTGAAGAATAAGAGCGTTGTTATTGAGAATATAGGGGAATACCTTGGGTTCTTAACAATAAGCACTCTTAAACCAGAACCCATCCCCCTGAAAGTAAAGGTGTTACTTATTGGTGATCCTTTTGTTTATCAGATACTACATCAGTACGATGAGGATTTTGCCAAACTCTTCAAAATAAAAGCTGATTTTGATACGGTAATGGAGGCAACTGCAGAAAATGTTAGCAAACTGGCTAATTTCATAAGCTCCCACTGTAATGGGCAGGATTTGTTACACTTCAGCCGCGATGGAGTAATTGCAGTTGCTGAATATAGTGCCAGAATTGCCGGGCAAAAAGAAAAATTATCTACCAGGTTCAATGAACTGGTTGAAATAATCTATGAAGCAGTGGCTATGGCAGAAAAAGAAAGTTCTGAACTGGTGGGAAGGCAGCATGTCCATGAGGCCATAGAAGAAAAAATATACAGATCCAACAAAATTGAAGAAAAAATTCACCACATGCTTGAGGAGGACAAGATTCTCCTGGACTTAGAAGGAGAAAAGATAGGGCAAATAAATGGTCTGACCGTGAGCGATCTTGGTGATTATAGATTTGGTCAGGCTGTAAAAATCACTGCTGCTACCTATTTGGGACGTAAAGGGATCATTAATATTGAAAGAGAAGTTAAGATGAGCGGTCGGATTCACAGCAAAGGAGTACTCATCATTTCTGGCTATTTAGGCAGTAAATTTGCAATCAGAAGTCCCCTTTCAATTACTGCCAGCCTTACTTTTGAGCAGAACTATCAAGGCGTAGATGGAGATAGTGCTTCAGTTGCTGAATTAGTAGCAATTCTTTCTGACCTGGCCCAGGTGCCTATAAAACAGAATATATCTGTGACAGGCTCGGTTAATCAAAAAGGAGATGTTCAGCCGGTTGGAGGTATAACAGAAAAAGTGGAGGGTTTCTATAAAGCGTGTAAAATTAAAGGTATCGAAGGAGCAGTAGGGGTGATAATACCCCAGCAGAATATTAACAACTTACTTTTATCTGATGAGGTGAAAAACGCTGTTAAGGAAGGAAAGCTTTTAATATATCCAATCAAGAATGTAACGGAAGGAATTGAAGTTCTCACAGGATTAAAAGCAGGTGAAAGGGATGAGGTTGGGAATTATCCCCAGGGGACATTAAACTACCTGGTGGAGAAAAAGCTTACCAGCATGGCAGAATATATGAAAAAAGAAAATCAAGAAGAAAAGGCAAAAGATAATGAAATGAATTAAGGAACCCCCTGAGGGGGTTCCTTAATGGCAGAAAAGATGGTTGCCTATTCTAAAAGATACCGGCCTGCTCCATATCCAGTTATAGGGATTTGTTACCTTGTCCGGATTGTAGAAATATAGAGCTCCATCTGTTGGATCATGTCCCGTTAGTGCTTCTCGGGCAGCCTTGTATGCATGTGTGTTAGGATTCAGGTAAAAACAGCCTGTTTGAACTGGTTGGAAGGCCAGAGGCTGGTAAATAACATCCAGTATAGTGTTAGGAAACTCTGGACTTTTTACCCGGTTTAAGACTACGGCTCCAACAGCTACCTGGCCAATATATGGTTCACCTCGCGCCTCGGCATATATAATGCGAGCCAGGACATCTAATTTTTCATCATCTTGAGTTATCTGGGGGCTTGCAGATGCTGTAGTGGTTAGCAATAAAACTGGTAAGAGTATGGTTATTACAGCTGCTAGGAAAATATTTCTAATCATATGCCACCTCCTTACAAAGATTGCAACCATTATAACAAAAAATCTCTAGCAATAGTACTGGCAATTTATAGGGGGAAAACAAAATTGAATAAGAGAGATAAGGGTAAACTTATATTTGATAAATTGAAAAACCACTATGGTCAACTCAGGACAGCTTTACAATATGAAAACAAATTTCAACTTCTGGTAGCCATAATTCTTTCTGCCCAGACAACAGATAAACAGGTTAACAGGGTAACAGAAGGACTTTTTCTCCAATTTCCGGAGGCAGAGAAGCTAGCAACAGCCTGTGAGGATGAAGTTATTGAACTCATAAAAGGTACAGGTCTTTATAGGAATAAAGCCAGGGCCTTAATTGCTGCAGCCAGGATGCTGATGGAGGAATTTGGGGGCGAGATACCCGATTCCCGGGAAGATTTGATGAGGTTACCGGGGATAGGGCGAAAAGGGGCAAATGTTATGCTATCAGTTGGTTTTAACAAGCCAGCGTTTGCTGTTGATACCCATGTATTTCGTGTCCTTCGCCGTCTGGGTTTGAGCAAAGGGAAAACTCCTCTGGAAGTTGAAGATGAGGTAGTGGGGATGTTTCCTGAAGAGGAAATAATCGATCTTCATCACCTCCTCATAGCACATGGGAGAAAGACCTGTAATGCCCGGAAACCAAGTTGCGAAATGTGTCCAGTCAAGAAAGAGTGTAAGAGTTATCCTCTTTCCTAGTTTCGTGCAGGAGTTTTTTATAAATAGAAGAATTATTTAAACAAAGACCAAATATAGACTGGATGAAAGGGACGGGAGAGCTTTTTTTAGCACCGAAGGCGTAATTTAGTGGTTGGCAACCTCTAAAGAAACGCTCAGGTTTCAGGACCGTTTCTGGACAGGACTCTGGAGAGTTCCAGCTTTTAAGCTGGCACCGACGGGGCAGCCTTAAAGGTAATCTCTCAGGTAAAAGGACAGAGGAGTCGGCCAGGTCGACAACTGTGTCCATTTTTATTTATGGAGGTGTATAATATGAGTGGGGAAAATAAAAAAACGCCCCTTTATGAGCGGCACAAAGAATTGGGAGGGAAGATGGTTGATTATTTCGGCTGGGCATTGCCTGTTCAATATACTGGAATAATCGAGGAACACCGGGCTGTTAGAGAACGGGCAGGAATTTTTGACGTATCTCATATGGGAGAGATAGAAATAATAGGACCGGATGCTTTTCCAGCTGTTCAAATGCTGATTGCCAATAATGCCAAAAAACTTGAAGATGGCAAGGTACTCTATACTCCCATCTGTTATCATGATGGGGGGGTTGTTGATGATTTGCTGGTTTATAGGTATGGCGAAGATAATTATTTGCTGGTTGTTAATGCTGCTAACAAAGACAAGGATTATCAATGGATCAAAGAGAATTTGAGTAAGTATGAAGTAGACATTGTTGATAAATCGTATGAGATAGGACAACTGGCTATTCAAGGTCCGGAAGCTGAAAACATTTTGCAAAAAGTATATAATGAAGACCTGAGCCAAATTAAATTTTTCCGTTTTAGCAATACAGGTAGTGTAGGCGAATATCTTTGCACTGTTTCCAGAACAGGATATACTGGTGAAGATGGATTCGAAATCTACTGCAAGAGTCAAGATACCCCAGGTATATTTGACCTCATTATGGAGGCAGGAAAAGATTTTGGTCTTGCTCCATGTGGATTAGGGTGCAGAGATACACTACGTTTTGAGGCGGGAATGCCTCTTTATGGGCATGAGCTAAGTCCAGAAATAAATCCTCTGGAAGCGGGAATGAAAATATTTGTTGACCTGGAAAAAGATAATTTTATTGGCTGTGAAAGCTTGCAAGAAGTGGTGGAAGAAGGGGTGAAAAGAAAAATAATTGGAATAGAGATGCTGGATCGAGGTATTCCCAGGCAAGGATATCCCATTGAAGTGTCAGGAGAGGAGATTGGCACTATAACCAGTGGGACTTTTAGTCCGACACTGGAAAAAAATTTAGGTATAGGATTGGTGAACAGGGAGTATAGTGAGCCGGATAAAACAGTGGATGTAAGGATAAGAAAAAGACTGTTAAGAGGGAAAACAGTTAAATTACCATTTTATAAAAGAAAAAGGAGGTAATAATTATGTACCCAGAAAATCTTAAGTACACTGAAGATCATGAATGGGTAAGAGTTGAAAACGGGAAAGCTTATATAGGGGTAACTAATTATGCTCAGGATCAGCTAGGAGATGTAGTTTTTCTGGAGCTGCCTGAAGAAGGTGAAGAATATGAAATGGGAGAATCATTTGGAGTGATTGAATCGGTTAAAACGGTTTCAGACCTGTTCATGCCGGTAGATGGAAAAATAGCAGGTGTAAACGAAAAACTCAATGATAATCCAGAACTAATAAACGAAGATCCTTATGGTGATGGGTGGGTAGTTGTCATTGAAATTCGAGATGAGTCTCAACTGGACCAATTAATGGATAATCAAACTTATGAAAAAACTATAGAGTAGGTGATATAATTGGGAAAACATTATTTACCCCAGACTGACCAAACACGGAAAAGGATGCTGGAGGAAATCGGTCTACAGAGTGTTGAAGAATTGTTTAATTGCTGTATTCCTCCCGGGGTTCGTTTTCAGGGGTCCCTGGATCTACCACCTGCACTTTCAGAGATGGAAGCAAGAAAACATCTAGAAGGATTGGCAGGTGAGAATCAGTCAACTGCAGAATTAGTTTCTTTCCTGGGTGGTGGGGTGGCAGATCATTACATTCCATCAGCTGTGGACCACATTATTTCTCGCAGTGAATTTTATACTGCTTATACTCCTTATCAGCCTGAGGTAAGCCAGGGCACATTGCAGAATATATTTGAATTTCAGAGTATGATTTGTTTATTGACTGGCCTGGATGTTGCCAACGCTTCTATGTACGATGGAGGCTCTGCCCTGGCAGAATCTGCCTGGATGGCCCATGGATCTACCCGACAGAATAAAATAATGATAAGCAGAACTGTACACCCGGAATATCGGCAGGTTGTTCAGACTTATGCTGATGCCATTGGTCTGGAAATTGTGGAAATTCCTTTTAAAGATGGTCTCACAGATTATGATCTTCTGGAAAAAAGTGCAGATAAAAAAACTGCAGCAGTAATAATACAGCAACCGAATTTCTTCGGGCTAATAGAGAATACAGAAAAGGTTGGCCAGATTACAGGTAATTTAACAAAAACTCTCTTTGTTGCTGCTCTGGATCCAATTTCACTGGGACTATTAAAACCTCCGGGAGAATATGGGTGTGATATTGCTGTTGGTGAAGGTCAGCCTCTTGGCAATCCCCTTTCTTTTGGCGGCCCTCACCTGGGTTTCTTTGCAGCCAGGGATAAACTCTTGCGAAAAATGCCCGGGCGGATCATCGGGATAACAGAAGATGTTGAAGGGCAGCGAGGATTTGTCATGACAATGCAAACTAGAGAACAGCATATCAGGCGACACCGAGCCACTTCTAACATTTGCTCCAATCAAGCCCTTAATGCTTTGGCCGCAGCTGTGTATATGAGCCTAATGGGCAGAGAAGGTATAACTGAGGTAGCAGAGCAATGCTTGCAAAAAACCAGTTATCTTCAGAAAGGGATTAAGGAAATATCCGGGTTTGACCTGGCATTTGAAGGACCTGTATTTAAAGAGTTTGTTGTAAAAACCAAAAAGAGCTGGGATAGTGTTGAAAAGAAGATGATGGAACAAGGTATATTGCCGGGGATTGATTTGAAGAGGTTTTATAATGAACTTGAAAACCATTTCCTAGTCTGTGTAACTGAGAAGCGAACAAAAGAAGAGATGGATAAATTTTTGAATGCATTGGAGGGGATTTAGATGAAAGGGGAAAAGTTGATCTTTGAGAAGAGTAGAAAAGGTAACCGGGGTTATTCTCTTCCTCCCCTGGATGTCCCCAGCCAGAAACTAGCAGATCTTTTACCGGAAAAGTCTTTGCGGAAAGAAAAGGCAGCACTGCCGGAAATATCAGAGAGTGAAGTGGTCAGGCATTATGTTAATCTTTCCCAGATGAATCATGGTGTCGACACTGGTTTTTACCCTCTTGGTTCATGTACCATGAAATATAATCCCAAGATTAACGAAGATGTTGCCAGGTTGCAAGGGTTTGCTGCACTTCACCCCTATCAAAAAGAAGAAATGGTTCAGGGGGCTATGCGCCTTCTTAAAGATATTGAAGAATATCTCTGTCAGATAGGTGGAATGGACAAGACTACTTTACAACCAGCTGCTGGAGCACATGGAGAGCTTACCGGTCTCATGCTTATAAGGGCTTATCATAAAAAGAATGGTAACCCTCGAAAAACTATAATCATACCTGATTCAGCCCATGGAACCAACCCGGCTTCTGTTACCATGTGTGGTTATGATGTGGTGGAAATACCTTCTGATGAAAAAGGGTGTGTAGATCTGGAAGCTCTCAAAGAGGTTCTAGATGAAGATGTAGCCGGTCTCATGCTGACAAATCCCAATACCCTGGGATTGTATGATGAGAATATTGAAGAGATTTGTCAACTGGTGCACGGAGTTGGCGCTCTGTTGTACTATGATGGGGCTAATGCCAATGCGATTATGGGATATTCGCGTCCAGGAGATATGGGATTTGATGTAATTCATTACAATCTTCACAAAACATTTGCCACCCCACATGGGGGAGGCGGGCCGGGCTCTGGACCGGTTGGCGTGAAAGAAAAACTGGTGCCATTTTTGCCGGTGCCTGTAGTTGAAGAAGATGGGGAAAAACTCTATTTTAACTATGATCTCCCTGATTCCATTGGCAAGGTCCGGTCTTTTTATGGTAATTTTGGTGTAGTTGTAAAAGCTTATACCTACATCAGGATGATGGGGCCGGATGGCTTGAAACGGGTTAGTGAAGATGCTGTTCTCAATGCTAATTACCTCATGGAAAAGCTGAAAATGACCTATGACCTCCCTTATCAGAGAAGATGTATGCATGAATTTGTTCTTTCCGGCAGCAAGCAGAAAAAGGATCATGGAATAACAACCAGGGATATTGCCAAAATGTTGCTGGATTTCAATATTCACCCGCCCACAGTATATTTTCCCCTGATAGTTGAGGAAGCTTTAATGATTGAGCCAACTGAGACTGAATCTTTGGAAACACTGAATGAATTTATTCAGGTAATGGAAAAGATTGCTGAGATGGCCCAGGATGATCCAGATAGGATCCGGGAATCGCCATTTAATACACCAGTTCGCAGGCTAGATGAAACAAAAGCTGCCAGGGAACCGGTTCTAAAATGGCAGCCGGAGAGTTGATGATTAATGCCGGGGCCGCAGGTTTCCTGCGGCCTCAGGCATTAAGGCCAGTATTCTTTTATCCTTCTCTAACCCAGCCCATATCCACTACAGGAGATTTTTGTGCTTTAGGATGTGCTCACTGTAGGGGACATTTTTTGCAGAACATGCTTCCTCTAGAAAGATTGAATCTAGAACAAGAAACAGCAGTAAAGAGCATACTCCTGAGTGGAGGATGTGATATTGAAGGAAAAGTAATACTTCCTGAAGAGGAGAAACTGGCTTGTCTATCTCAAAGATTTAAACTTAATATTCATGCTGGTCTTGTAAGTCAGAAAGAAGCAGAATTGATATGCAGATATGCTCATACTGTATCTCAGGATCTGCACGGTGACGATATGGTTATTAAAAAGGTTCTGGGGCTTGATAATACGGTATATGATTATCAGAAAAGTTACCTGTTGTTGCGGGAAAGATGTAAAGTTGTTCCCCACCTGCTTATTGGGCTGGGAGAAAACTTTCAGGGAGAACTGGAGATAGCAGAATTCTTAAAAGAAAACCCTCCAGCGGCATTGGTTCTTTTAATATATATACCCATTTCCCGAAATGAGCTTCCCCCGGATAGAGAAAAAGTTCTTAGTCTCATGGAGAATCTGCGTAAAAAATTGGACAGGGTTCCCTTGATTTTGGGTTGCATGCGTCCAGGGGGCACATACAGAGAAATAATTGATAGAGGTGTTCTGGAAATAGGTTTTCAGGGGATAGTGAAACCTATTGTTACTACAGAAAATCCCCTTATTAGCAGGGAGTGTTGTGCCTTATGGAACTGGTAGGAGTTTCGGCAGGAACAGCAGTAGCCCTTAATCTAACCAGAAAACAGGTTGATGTATTGCCGGAGACTGCTTACTTGTTGCTGGGAGAAAAATGTCCTTATCACTGTAAGTTTTGTTCTAGATCACTGAAAAGCATCAGCAGACCATTTTTATCCCGAGTTACATGGCCCTTGTACCCATGGGAAGAGGTTCGTGAGAAGATTTTTACTGTTTACCGGGATGGGAATATTAAGAGAGTTTGTTTTCAGGTTACCGGTGAAAAGGAGAATCACAATAGACTACTGAACCTGGGGAAAGAACTGGTGGAGGAGGGTATCAGGGTTAATGCTTCTACTGTTATCAGGAATTTTTCAGAGGGAGAAGCTTTATTAGAAGCAGGGTTTGACCGGATCTCCCTGGCCCTGGATTGTGCCAGCCCGGAGTTGATGAAAAAAATAAAAGGGATTAGCTGGGAGAAAACTCTTTACCTCCTGGAAACTCTAGCTACCAGTTTTTCTAATAGAATAACCACTCATCTAATTGCTGGATTGGGAGAAGAAGAAAGAGACATGATTTTCCTTATAGACTATTTACTGTCCAGGAATATTGAGATAGGTTTATTTGCTTTCACGCCATTGAAAGGAACTCCCATGGCAGAAGTACAGCCTCCTTCTCTCAACTATTACCGCAGACTTCAGGCCGCCAGATATTTACTGAAAACTGGCCGATTGAATATTCACAAGATTGTTTTTGACTCCAAGGGGTTTTTATTAGACTGGGGAAGACCCCGGCAGGAAATTGAAACAATTATTAGAGGAGAAGCCTTTCAGACATCTGGATGTTCCGGGTGTAACCGTCCTTTTTATAATGAAAGACCGGGTAGAGATATTTATAACTATCCTCATTCTTTGCATTCGGGGGAGTTAAAAGAAGCGCTGGGAAGAATATTTTCCGGTACCAGGCAGGAGGAGAAAGTGTGAGGGCTGTTAACAACAGGTGGAGATTAATTATTGATGGAGTTAATAGTGGGGCCTGGAATATGGCTTATGATGAAAGCCTCCTGAGTAACTGTCTAAAGAGGTCAGGAGGTACACTGCGTTTTTATAAGTGGCAGCCAGCCTGTCTCAGCCTTGGTTATTTTCAGGACATAGAAGAAATAGATCTTGAAACTTGCAAAAACAGAGGTATTGATGTAATCCGCAGGCCTACTGGGGGCAGAGGGGTTCTTCATATTAATGAATTGACATACAGCATTACTCTGCCATTACAGCTATTGGAGGGAACACTTGTTGATACCTACAAATTGTTTAGCCAGGCTATAGTAAGGGGACTCAATCAAATAAACATTCCTGCCAGGTTAATTCCCTCTCGCCCTGAAAGCTCCAGTGGATCAGCTGCCTGCTTTGATTCTCCAGCTGCTTATGAACTGACTGTAAATAATAAAAAACTTATAGGCAGCGCTCAGACCAGAAGAAAAGACTGCCTTTTACAACATGGATCCATACCTATATTTCCCAGCAATGATATTCTGGTGAATCTGCTGAAAATGGATGACCATAAAAGAGAAAAATTGAAGAGGATACTGAATAGCAAGGCTACCTGTCTTATAGAAAGTGGCTTAAATAATCAAGGGGTGGAGCAGGATAATTACCTGAAATTTATTGCCCCAGTTGAGAGAGCAATAACAAGAGGATTTACCGAAATTTTTGAGGCTGATTTCATAGAAGAAGGATTTACAAAGGAAGAAGAGAATCTGGCTAGGGAATTGTATCAAAAAAAATATTCAACACCAAACTGGAATTTTAAAAGGAGGCATTAGTAGAGATGTATGATATCTTAATTCTTGGTGGAGGACCTGCTGGTTACATGGCAGCAATACATGGAGCCCAGGAGGGCAAGAAAGTAGCTGTCATCGAAGAGGATAAGCTGGGAGGGACCTGCCTTAACTGGGGCTGTATTCCTACCAAAACCCTGGTAGAAGGGGCAAAGCATTGGTCTGCAGCTGAAAATGCGGAAAAGATGGGAGTTTTTTTGGAACAGAAAAAACTGGATATGGGGAAGATGATTGACTATAAAGATGAAGTTAGCAGTACACTGCGGCAAGGGCTAGAACAGTTAATGAAGATTAATAATATAGATGTATATAATTCCCGGGGGCAGGTTGACAGTCTGGAGGAAGAAAAAGTAATAATATTAAAAGATGGAAAAGAAATTAAGGGAGAAAACCTTATTATAGCAACTGGCAGCAAAAATGCAGTGCCACCAATTGAGGGAGTTCAGGAGGTTAACCCTTTAACCAGTAATAGCGCGCTGGATTTAAGAGAAGTACCCAGAGAGTTAATAATAATTGGTGCAGGAGTTATTGGACTGGAGATGGCATGTATCTATGCAAAACTGGGCAGTAAGGTAACGGTTTTGGAAATGATGGATCAGGTAATTCCAGGAACTGACAAGGAGATTGCCAAGAGGTTATTATTTTTCCTCAAAAAACGGGGAATCAAAATTGAAACATCAGCAATGGTAAAGAAAATAACTGGCAAATCTGGAACCTCAGTGGAAGTAACCTATGAACAAAAAGGTAAAGAAAAAATGGAAAAGGGTCAGCACCTGCTTTTATCGGCCGGCCGGATACCAGCATTAGATGGATTACCTTTCGACAGTAAAGTGGAAGTTGATGAATTCCTGAGGACCAAATGGTTGGGTGTTTATGCAGCTGGTGATGTTATTGGTGGTTATCAGTTGGCCCATGTAGCATACTATGAGGGTATAACTGCCGTTAATAATATATTGGGACAGGGGAAATCGGTGGATTACAGTGGAGTACCCAATAGTGTCTTCACTGATCCTCCACTGGCCACAGCCGGGTTAACAGAAGAGGAAGCGAAAGATAGAGGGTTGGATTATGAGATCTGCAAATTTCCCTATAGTGCGCTGGGCCGAGCCATGACCAGTGGAAATATAGAAGGTATGGTAAAGCTTATTGTAGATAGGGGAGCTAATAAAGTACTGGGTATGCATATAATAGGCAGTGATGCAACAGAAATAATCCATGTGGGAGCAGCAGCAGTTCGCCTGGGAGTCTCACTTGATTATCTGGAAAAAATAATCTTTGCTCATCCTACCTACAGTGAGGCAGTTGGTGAGATTTTCCACATGGCTCAAGGCCATTATTACCATACACCTAAAAGGTAGCTTCAAAGCCTGCAGTAAAAACTGCAGGCTTTTTAAAATAAATTATTTTATGGCAGATATAAGTATTTTAAATTCCTCTGTCTTAAGAGGTTTAATAATGGCTGATGTCGAATTTGGGTAGTGGAGGTGGGGTTAATGGGGAAAAAATTTCTACCGATAATAATTATAAGCATTATACTTTCTTTTTCCACCACAGGGCAAGGAGATGTTGATTATGAGCGAGTTTATTCCCTGGCTAGGATGGAATTTGCCAGAGGAAATCTAGAAACAAGCAGTTTATTTCTCAGATATGCCCTGGCAGAAGATCCTTCCAAAGCTGAACCCTACCTGGAGCTGGCAGGTATTTACCGGATTATGGGTGAAAAAGAAAAAGCATTAGAAACTCTCAATAAAGGTATTGAGTTTGTTAGTGATAATAATAGATTAAAAGTGGAGCTGGCCAGGCTTCTTCTGGACAAACAAAGGGGCGATCAGGTAATTCAGTTGCTTAAAACAGCTGAAAGAGACAGGGATACATATTTTTACCTGGGACTTGCATATTTTCAAGTAGAGGAGTGGGCTAGGGCCAGGAAAAGTTTTCAAATAGCTATAGAAGAGGACCCAAGGATGCCATCTGCCCACTATTTTCTTGGTTTATGTGAAAAAATGCTGGGTAATTTGCAGACAGCAATTTTCCACCTGGAACGGGCCATATCACTGGAGAGGAGTTTTACAGGAGTCTATCCTGTTCTTGGAGACCTCTATTATGAAAAAGGTCTTTTGCAAAAAGCTCTAAATTCTTATAATCAGACACCTGCACAACTCAGAGACAGCAAAATAAATGAAAGGATTAGTTATTTAAGAGAGGTTCTGACTGTCCCAGTTCCGCCTCCGGATGAGAGAGAACCGGTGGATAGGACGGTAAGTTTTCGGCAGGTTATACCCCTGGATCATGAGGATATCCCTGTTATCCGGGTAGCTTTGATGACTACAGCCAGGGAGGTAAGAATTCAGGCTGGGTCGGATTTTATAGTCAAGTTGGAGGATACCGGGGATAAAGTATTCAAGGGGGATGAAAAAACCACCTATATAATAAGCATGGAAGGGAATAACATTCTGATAGAAGACTTTTTCGGTAACCCACTGGTACGCTTAAAGGAAAAATTTCGTATAGATATGGTTGATCCCAGCACAACCTTGAATTTCTTCGATATGGAGTATGGACAGGGTTATTTTTGGGCTGGCAGGGAAGATCGCCAGTACCGGGGTTCTTTTATAGTTCAACCCAGAGAGGATGGGCAGTTTGTTTTCATCAACGAGGTTAATCTGGAGGAATATCTATATTCAGTTATACCATCTGAAATGCCTGCATCCTGGCCTCTTGAAGCCCTGAAAGCCCAGGCTATTGCAGCCAGGAGTTATACAATGACCCGCTATGCAAGGGACCCCAACAGGGATTATCATCTGGTTGCCTCGGTGCTCAATGCTGCGTACAAGGGTGTAACATGGGAAAATTCACGCAGCACACAGGCAGTTGATGAGACCCGGGGTGTTGTTGCCAAGTATAATGGAAACATCATTGATGCAGTATATAGCTCCAATTCTGGTGGTCATACTGAAGATGCAGCCCATGTTTGGGTAGGAGGGGCTCCTTATCTACAGGGGGTGAATCTTTCTAAAGAGGCAAATGAATTTCCACTCACCCCTTATCGCCTGGATACCTGGGTTCGTAACTGGGAAGAAGCCTATTCTTTTTCGGCATATGGAACAGCCTCTAATTATCGCTGGAATAGAGTTTTATTGCCCTATGAACCCCGGGTAGCCAATACAGTTGGCAGGATTTTAGATATTATTCCTCTGGAGCGGGGAACAGGGGGAAGTGTTGTAGAGTTAAAAGTAGTTGGGGAAAAAAGTTCTACTGTTATAAAGGGTGATGCAATAAGGGGACAGCTTGGTGGACTTAAGAGCAATAGATTCATTGTAGAACCAGTATATTTTAGCAACAGCAAATCCCCTGATTACTTCGTACTCTGGGGTGGTGGCTGGGGCCACGGTGTTGGCCTGGATCAAACCGGTGCAGCTGGGATGGCAAATTCGGGTTATAATTATCAGGAAATCCTCAAGTTCTTTTATCAGGGGATTTACCTGGAAAGGATATATTAATAAATGGTAAAATTAGTATATAAAGGTATGCAGGTAAATCAATGAGCTGAAGCGAAATTATTAATGTGTTAAGGGATTATTATGATTAAACAACATTTTTTGAGAAATAACTTTTCAGGCAGGTTATTACCAATAAATAGCATATGAGAATAAAAAAAGAATAGTAGGAGGGAAATAATGAAATATCTACGCAGAACTATACCATATTTTCTGGCACTACTTATTATAATACCAATAATCTTTAATTTCCCTGCTTTGGCTCAGGATGAGCATCCTCTACTACGTCAAGGAATGAGGGGAGAAGCTGTTTGGGAATTGCAGCAGCTCTTAAATGACCTGGGCTATAATATAGATGTTGACGGATATTTTGGTGCCCAAACAGAAACAATTGTTAGGGCATTTCAAGATAGTTTTGCCCTTTCCACAGATGGTGTTGTTGGCGAAGAGACCTGGACCCACCTTCGTCAGGCCAATCCTTTTTTAAGCTACACAGTAATTACAGGTGATACTCTCACCAGTCTGGCTCGAAAATTTGATACTACTATTTCGGCCATAAAGCTGGCTAATGGCATGGATAATGATTTTATTTACGCAGGACAGAAATTATTTATACCTCGTTCCTGGATGGGAGGAAGCGATGTTGATCATCGTGCTCAAAGGATCAATTACCGGGTGGAAAAAGGAGATTCTCTATGGATAATTGCCAATCGTTTTCAGGTTAGCATTGATGATATTAAAAAAGAGAACAATTTGAGAAGTGATATTATTTATCAAGGACAAACTATTAGAATTCCCCGGAACGATTATTCAGGTTTTAAATCCATAGGCAAGGGAGAGATGATCTGGCCGGCAACAGGAAGAATAAGTTCTCCTTTTGGCTATCGTATTCATCCTATATACGGTAATCGTCAGTTTCATTCAGGGATAGATATAGCACTCACCCGGGGAACCAAGATAAGAGCTGCTGCATCAGGAGTGGTAACAACCAGTGCCTGGCTGGGAGGATACGGGTTGACTATAGTCATTGATCATGGAGATGGAATATCTACATTATACGGCCACAATGATTCACTTTTGGTGCGGGCAGGCGCCTTTGTGGTAACTGGCCAGGTTATTGCCCTCAGCGGTAACACTGGCGTTAGCAGTGGCCCACATTTGCATTTTGAAGTTAGAGAAAATAATAGAGTGGTAGACCCAATAAAGTATCTTATTCCCCGTTAATTTGTATAGAGTTCTTAGGCTTCAAGGAGGATCGCAATGAAACCACGGGTAGCTATTGTTGATTGTGAAAGTTATGAATTAGACCAGGTTAAGGAAGCAATTGAGAAAGGGCTTTCCCTCTTGGGAATAGAGGGAACTTTTTTTTCCAGGGAAGTAATTTTGAAACCCAACCTTCTTATGAACAAGGCTCCAGATGCAGGAGTTACAACTCGTCCTGAAATATTGCAGGTTCTGGCTGAAAAGGTCAAAGAGTCTGGTGGACAGGCTATTATTGGCGACTCACCGGGAGGGCCTTTCAACAGGACTTATTTGAAAAGTGTTTATCAGGGTACAGGAATGAGAAAAGCAGCAAATGATTCAGGTGCTACTTTGAACTATAATATTAACCATGAACAATTAAGTTTCCCACAAGGCAGGGTAGTTAAGAATCTACCTGTTGCTTCTTTTATTGGTGAAGGAGACCTTGTGGTTAATGTGCCAAAAATGAAAACCCATGGTCTGGTGAAGCTTACAGGTGGAGTCAAAAACCTGTTTGGAATTATTCCCGGACTATTAAAGGTGGAGTATCATCTTAAAATGCAGAATACTGATGTCTTTTCCCGGTTGTTAGTTGATATTGCCCGCTTTATAGAACCAGGTTTAACTGTAGTAGATGCTATAGAAGCCATGGAAGGGAGTGGTCCTTCCAGTGGTACTGTGCGTAAAATAGGTAAAGTTATTTTATCGCAAAATGTTTTTGCTATTGATGTTATTCTGGCAATAATGATGGGCATAGAGCCAGTGGAAGTGCCAACTATCAGAGCAGCAAGGGAGTTAGGATTGCCTGCCAGCAGAGATGAAATCGAGGTTTTAGGGGATTTGAAGGATGAGTCATTTAGTATTCCTCCTGGTCGTATTGATGCTACAAGGCTGGACTCTTTTGTTTCACCACGTTTGCGAGAGAAGATATTGAATTTACTTCAACCAAGGCCAGAATTTGTTCATGAAAAATGTGTCGCCTGTGGTATATGTCAGCGGCAATGCCCGACAAAGGTTATCAGTGATGCCGAGGAAGGCCAACCCCGGGTTGATTTAAAGGAATGCATAAGATGTTTTTGTTGTCAAGAATTTTGCCCACATAAAGCTATTAAAATATACCGCCCTATTCTGGGCAGGCTTTTATTTCGCTAGGTGATGTGTATAATATGGCGATAATCGGTGCATCCTAAAAAGAGAATAATTGGAAAGGATGACCGAAATGGCCAAAAATATTTTTTATTATTTTGTGCTGCTATTAGCCCTGCTATTATATCCCATAAATTATGTTTCCGCTCATGATTACTATACAATTAGAAAAGGAGATACGCTTATACATATCGCCAGAAACTTTCAGGTTTCAGTACAGGAAATCATGGCTGCAAATAATATTAAAAACCCTGACTGTATTCTTATAGGGCAGCAGGTCGTAATTCCCAATCAAAAAAAAGAAAACCAAACTCATGTTGTTGGGAGAGGTGAAACCCTATCCCATATTGCCAAGGGATACCAGATAAGTCTTGCAGAGATCATCAGGATAAATCAGATCAAAAACCCTGATCTGATTTATCCAGGACAGAAAATAGTGATTCCCTCCAACAATCCGGTGAATATACAGGAAGATAGTGAGCCTAATTTTATCTGGCCAGCAGAAGGCTGGATTTCTTCATACTTTGGAAAAAGAGGTGATAATTTTCATTTTGGAATTGATGTGGCCAATGAAATCGGGACTCCAATTATGGCAGCTGAATGTGGGGAAGTAATTTTTTGTGGGACCGCATCAGGTTATGGAAAGCTGATAATTATAGATCATTCCAAGGAATATCTGACCTATTACGCTCACAATCTCAAAAATAACGTTAAAGAGGGTGATGTGGTTTTTCAGGGGCAAATTATTGCTTTTATGGGTACTACTGGCAATGCTACTGGTCCTCATCTGCATTTTGAAGTTAGAAAGAATGGTGTGCCACAGGATCCAATGGACTTTCTGCATCAATAATAAAATTATAGTAACTAATCTGAGTCCCTGAGAAGGGACTCGAACTTTTTTAAAGAAAGAATAAATAAAGCCTGCTTGTAGAAAGGAGAGGATGATGGAGCTTAAAGATTTTATCACCCGTATAAGTGAAGCAACTGGAGTTTCAGGTAATGAAGAAGAAGTAGGTGAAATTATCCAGGAGGCATTTAGAACACTTGCTGATGATGTCTATGTTGATAAGCTTGGCAATGTTATTGCCAGAAAGGAGGGGAAGAAAAAAAGTGAGGCCCCTCCCTTAATGTTTGCTGCTCATATGGATGAAATAGGCTTTTTGGTCAGCAAGGCAGAAGATGGAGGGTTTATTCGTTTTGAACCTCTAGGAGGGATTGATCCCCGGACCCTTCCCGGCCAGGAAGTGGTCATCAAAGGTCGAGAAAAGATTAGGGGAATAATTGGAGCAAAACCTCCTCATGTTCAGGATGCTAAGGAGAGAGAGCAGGCTATAAAGATGGAAAAGCTCTTTATTGACTGTGGTCGTTCTCAGGAGGAACTAAATGAAATTATACAGGTAGGCGATTTCATTTCTTTTTACCAGGAACTTACCTGGTTAAAAGAAAACATCTGTGCAGGCAAGGCATTAGATGACAGGGCAGGTGTTGCTGCTTTAAGTATCCTTTTAAAAGAACTCGGGAATAGATCTCATGATTTTGATGTGATTGCTGTTGCAACAGTTCAGGAAGAAGTAGGGCTCCGAGGTGCAATAACCGGGAGTTACCATATAAATCCTGCAGTGGGTATTGCCATAGATGTAGGTTTTGCTCGCAGGAAAGGTTTGGAGAAAGAAAGGACATTGCAGAGTGGTGCTGGCCCAGGAATCAGCTGGGGGCCACATGTTCACCCCCAGATTTTCAATAAATTAAAGGAGATTGGGGAGAGAGACGAGATTCCTTATCAGTTAGAACCTGTACCCTTCCCATCAGGGACAGATACTTATGCTATTCAGATGAGTAGATGTGGAGTTGCAACAGGCCTTATTTCTATTCCACTGGCTTACATGCACACACCAGTAGAAACTATTAATATTAAAGATATCAAACGGACTGGACGACTTTTAGCATCTTTTTGTGCTGAAGCTGACGAAAAATTTTTGGAGGGGTTGCCGTGCTTATAAAAATACTGACAGAAGCTTGTGGAGTATCAGGTAGAGAGGGAGAGGTGCGGCAGCTGATAAGGGGTGAGGTGGAAGGATACGTAGATGAGGTAAACGGGGATTATATGGGCAACCTTTTTGCCTGGAAGAGGAAGAATGGGAGACCCCTTGTTATGCTGGCAGCCCATATGGATGAAGTTGGGCTGATGGTAATGGGTATAGATAATGAAGGGCTTTTAAGTTTTTCTCCGGTGGGAGGTATAGATCCCAGGGTGTTAGTAGGTAAAAAGGTCCTTGTTGGTAAAGAAAAAATTAATGGGGTAATTGGCAGTAAACCCATTCACATGCAGGAAAAACATAAAAGGGAAAAACCATTTCCTAGCAAAGAATTATTCATCGATATAGGAGCAGAAAACCAGGAGCAAGCCAGTAGAGAAGTAAATGTTGGTGATTATGTAGCCTTTGATACTGCCACAGTTCCATTAAAACCCGGTGTTCTGCAGGGTAAAGCCTTTGATGATCGTGCTGGTTGTGCAGCAATTATTGAGATCCTCAAAGAAGATTTACCTGTTGGTATCTGTGGCTGTTTTACAGTGCAAGAAGAAGTTGGGTCGCGAGGTGCAGGTGTAGCTGCTTTTCGAGTAAATCCTGACATTGCTTTTGTCCTGGAGGGGACAACAGCATCAGATGTGCCGGAATGTGTGGAGCACCGTTATTCTACTTCAATGGGTAAGGGTCCTGCCCTAACCATGGCTGACAGGTCATTCTTAAGTAATCCCAGGATAAATAAATATGTAATGGATATTGCGGAAAGAGAAAATATCCCTTATCAGCTACGGCGGACAAATGTAGGAGGAACCGATACAGGCCGTATATATCAGACTAAAAGTGGTATACCAGCTGCCGGTTTTTCTCTACCCTGTAGGTATATACACAGTCCAGTTTCAATGCTCAATATTGAAGACTATAACAATATGGTGAAATGGATGAAAGCTATTTTATATGATATTGGCAAAGGAGGTTTTCCCTTTGAAAGAATTGATTAAAAAACTTACTGAAGCATATGGTCCCTCAGGTTATGAGAATGATGTAATGAATATGATAAAAGAAGAGATTAAAGATTATGTAGATGATTTGAAGATTGATAAAATGGGAAATTTGGTGGCACTTAAACAGGGTAAAGGTAATGATAGAAAAAAAATAATGTTTGCTGCTCATGCAGATGAAATTGGCTTAATGGTTACTCATATAGAGAAAGAAGGTTTTCTCCGTTTTACCAATATAGGGGGCATCAATCCCTATAATCTGGTAGGAGCCAGGATCAAGTTGCAATCAGGACAAAAGGGCATGGTAAGCCATGAGCATCTGGATAGCATGAAAGATTTGAAACTGGAGAAGATGTACATGGATATTGGCAGCAGTAGTGAAGAAGAGAGTAAAAAAATTGTATCACTGGGAGATATAGCAGTGTATGATCAAAAAACACAATTTATTGATGGCAGGATAATGGGAAAAGCCATTGATGACCGTATAGGATGTGCTGTTTTGATTGAAACAGCTAAGCAGGTTGGAGAGGTAGATAATGATATATTTTTGGTTTTTACTGTACAGGAAGAAGTAGGATTGCGAGGTGGAAGAACTTCTGCCTACAGCATAAATCCTGATCTAGGCATAGCTGTTGATGTCACAAGAACCGGAGATACTCCAGGAGCCAAGAGGATGGATGTTGCCCTTGGTAAAGGTGTTGCTATTAAAATCAAGGACAGTTCATTGATAACCAGCCAGAAGGTAAAAAAACTAATAATTGATACAGCTGAGAGGGAAAATATTAAGTACCAGCTAGAGGTCCTGGAGAGGGGTGGGACTGATGCTGGAGCCATAAATCTGGCCAGGGAGGGAATTCCTGCTGGTTGCCTTTCTTTGCCCTGTCGATATGTTCACAGTTATTCAGAAGTTGTTGCTCTGGAGGATGTAGAGAATACCATCAAGCTGGCTGTAAAGGTTGCTGGAAATAGCCAATTATTTCAGGAGTGAGTATATTTGACGAAGTGCAGGAGGCATCTGGGGGCTATATTATTGTCTATGCTACTAGTTATATTTTTTGCTTTTAGCTGTTTGCCACGACAGATTCACTTTGAAGTAACAGAAATTCCCCCAGAAATGCCTCAGCAGGTAGAAAAACCATATTACAGCCTTCTAGAGAAAGCTGATAAAATAGTAATTGTTGTCCACAGGGGCGAAAAAAATACCGGTGGGTACTCGGTTGAAGCAATAAAGGTAGAAGAGATTATTCCTGGGCGAATTCACATTACGATTAAATTTACCGATCCTTCTCCTGAAGATATTATAATTCAAGTGGTAACCTATCCGGCCACGGCTATAGCTATTGAAAAAAATGACTTGCTCTTGCCTAATCCCAGGTTTATATTTCTGGATCAGGAGGGTAATAAGCTAGATGAAGCAAGAATTTATAAGCAAGGAGGCGATACCTCTGCAATTATTATACAATGGCAATGTTTATACAATGGAATCACCGGGTAATGTTCATGAAGCTGTCCTTATTCAGGAGGATAGAATAAAAGCTGTTGGTAGTTATGGTGATCTCTGCAGGCAGGCGAAAGGTGATGTGGATATGTGGGATCTAAAGGGTGCAGCAGTATTTCCTGGATTAATAGATGGTCATACACACTTCCTGCAGTTTTCTCTCCGGGAAACACAGGTGGACCTGAGTGACTGCTATACTCTGGATTCTGCACTGGAAAAGATCAAAGAAGGATTGAAGAACAGAACAGGGAAATGGCTTCTTGGTGGTGGCTGGGATAAAAATCAATGGAAGGAAGGCTGGCCAGATCGACAGCAACTGGATTCAATAACTGCTGACGTTCCAGCAGCATTGAGCAGTAAAGACGGTCATTCCCTTTGGGCTAACAGCAAAGCTTTAGAGCTGGCCGGTATAGATGCCAGTTGTAGTGACCCACCTGGCGGTAAAATTGAGAGAGAAGATAATGGTAATCCATCGGGTATCTTGAAGGAAAAAGCTTGCGAGCTAGTTTTTAATAAAGTACCTCCTCCTGCTATTGATGAATGCCTAGAAGCATTGAAGCAGGGTATGAGAAAAGCTGTGAGTTATGGATTAACTGGTGTACATAGTTTTGAAGGCAAATCTTCTCTCAGAGGGTTATGTGACCTGCATAAGCAGGGGCAACTGTTGATACGGTTCTTTTGTGGTATTCCGGAGGATAGCCTGAAATTTGTTCAGGAAATAGGACTGACATCTGGGTTTGGCGATTCCTTTTTGAGAATTGGTCCAATTAAAATTTTTCTGGATGGTGCACTAGGTTCCCAAACTGCTGCTATGTTGGAGCCATACTACCAACAGCTGAATGAACTGGAGAAGGGAATACTGATAAAAGACCCTGGAGAATTTTACTCCTTAGCTGGTTCTGTTGTTGATGCTGGATTCCCTCTGGCTATCCATGCTATCGGAGATGGAGCAAACAGGATTGCTCTCAATGGGTTGGCAAAAATCAAAGAACAAACAAAAACTGAAAATTTGCGGCATAGAATTGAGCATGCCCAGCTGGTTGCTCCTGATGATATAAAGAGTTTTGCCATCCTTAATGTTATTCCCTCCATGCAAACAGTTCACCTTAAAGTGGATCAGGAGCTCATAGATAACTATTGGGGGGAGGAAAGAGGTCGCTATGCATTTGCCTGTAAGAGTATGATAGAGGAAGGTTCAGAGCTTGTTCTGGGTTCTGATGCCCCCATCGAAACAATTGACCCCCTGCAGGGTATTAAGTATGCTGTGTTTAGGATGGGGAAAAATATGCAGGAGGCTTTAACAGTTTATGAAGCTGTGCGAGGTTATACATGGGGTCCGGTTTATGCTGCTGGAGAAGAGACGGGAAAAGGGACTATTGCTCCGGGCAAGCTTGCTGATCTGTCTATCTTTTTTCCAGATTTCATGGCCAGTCCTAATTTAATAGATGAAGCAAAAGCTATTGGGACCATAGTAAATGGTAAGATAGTTTTTAGATGTTGAGGATGTATGCTTTTTCTCTTTGCATCTCTTTGGCTCTATCACGACATTCTTGACAGGTGTCAGGATGCAGTAAGATCAATGTAATTTCTTCTTCCCTCATAATTTTATCACAACTGCTCTTGATTACCGGAAAGCCCAGGCAATTGCTGCAGAATGAGTAGGTTTCTTGGCGGTTTTCCATGATGTATTCTTCATCATAAAAAAATCTATTTTGTCTTATCCAGTTGTTTTTTGTCGGTTGATTCTGCTGATTTTCCATTATACTTGCTATCCTATCAAGATAATGAATAATATCTTTGTCTTCTGAGATCTGCCTGATTCCATTCTCTCCCATTAATGCTTTTAAAGTTTCAGTAAAACCTTCCTTGATGCCTTTCTTCAGGTCATACCCCCCCTGAATTATTGTCAGATGAGGATTCAGAAGGTGAGTTAGGTCAGCAAAAACCTGTGAGGAATATTCAAGGTGGGAAAGAGGATCAGAGATGTGACCATCGAATCCTAGGGTATGAATTATGTAATCTGGTTGGAATTTTTGGATGGTGGGAATAACAAGTTTTTTTATAGCTCCTACTAGATAACTATCCCCTGCTCCTGGTGGCAGGGGTATATTCATGATATTGCCAGGATTAACTGGTCCTCCAATTGTTTCCGGAAAACCACTTCCTGGGAAAATGGTTCTTCCATCCTGATGGATAGAAATGTGGAGGACATCAGGGTTATAGAAAAAAATATCCTCAGTGCCATCAGCATGATGGGCATCAGTATCAATAATAGCCAGGCGTAAACCTCTGTTTTCCCTCAGTATTTTTTCCAGGGCAATGCTATCTCCATTAGTTGAGCAGAAACCCCTTATTCCATGGATAATTCGCGGGGCATGATGCCCTGGTGGGCGGGCACAGATTATTGCTTTTTCTACCTGACCTTCTAAAACAGCAGAAAATCCTTCATAAACAGCTCCTGCTGCTTTAAGGTGATCTGCTGTTATTGAAGATGGATGACAGTTAACTACATGAGTTTTGCTTAGATCTTCTTTGGACAGGGGAGCAGGTTCCTTTGTGGATATGTTATGGGAAAACAGAATATCCTGCATTAGTAATATTCTTTCTTTGTTTTCTGGATGACCAGGTGAAATCAACCAGTCCTGGGCTGAACTGGTTAGGGCCAGTATTTTCTCCATAGCTTGAGACCTCCTTGGAAGTAATAATGGAATAAGGGGAAAAGGAAGAGTACCTGTTGATGTTGAAATAAATATAGGGAGTGTGAAAAAAATGACACAGATGATTATATTATTTACAGTTATAGTTGTTTCACTCTTTCTTTTTCTTACAGAGCGCTGGCGATATGATCTTATTGCCCTTACAGCATTAGTTGTTTTGGTATTAACAGGAGTAGTTCCGGGGCAGGATGCCTTTTCTGGTTTTGGTCACCCTGCGGTAATAACGGTTGCTGCTGTTCTTATAATAAGCCGTGGTCTGTTTTATTCCGGGGTTGTTGACATTCTAGCCAACTGGGTGGCTAAACTGGGTAGCAGTGTGTTTGTTCAAGTATCAGCTATGACTGCTATTGTTGCTGTTTTATCTGGCTTTATGAATAATGTGGGAGCCTTAGCATTCATCATGCCAGTAGCTCTCAGGGTAGCCCGGCGCAATAACTCTCCTGCTTCTTTTTACCTGATGCCTATTGCTTTTGGTTCTCTGCTGGGGGGCATGCTTACAGCTATTGGAACACCACCAAATATTATAATAGCTTCAATCAGAGGTGAGGCAGGTTTTGAGCCATTTGGGATGTTTGATTTTTTGCCTGTGGGGTTGGGTATTGTAATTGCAGGGGTTGTTTTTATATCGATATTAGGCTGGCGGTTTATTCCCTACCGTAAAGAGGAGAAGGATCTATCTGAAGTTTTTCATATACAGGATTATATAACTGAACTGAGAATACCGTCTGGATCAAAACTATCAGGTCAGCAATTAAGGGAGATGGTATTTTCTACAAAAACGGATGTAGTGGTGGTCGCCATAATCCGGGGAGATGAAAGCATCATTGCCCCATCAGGGCATGAGATGCTCAAGGAAGAAGACATTCTCATTGTTGAAACAGATCACCCTTCAGAAATGCAAGAGCTTGTTGATACAATGGGTTTTGAACTGGTAGGAAGCAAAAAATTTGGTTCAGAATCAATGAGCCAGGAAGAAATGGGGTTTTCAGAGGTGGTTATTATGCCTGCTTCATTTCTTACTGGCAGGACAGCAAGAAGTATAAATCTACGCTGGCGATACGGCATAAACCTTCTGGCTGTTGCGCGAGAAGGAGCTCGTTTGAGGAAACGCCTTGGTGATATACGGTTTAAAGCAGGAGATATTTTACTGGTGCAAGGGCGGCGAGAGAACATGCAGGAAACTCTGGCAAATCTAGGTTGTTTGCCCTTAGCAGAAAGGGATATTAGGCTGGGGCAGAGAAAGAGAGTAGCTCTACCCATATTGATTTTTGCCGGGGCAATAATTGCAACTGCGTTTGGCTATGTTTCCATACAGCTGGCTGTAGTAGCAGTTGCTCTGTTGATGGTATTTGCCGGCATTATACAGTTGAGACAGGCTTATGAGAGCATAGATTGGTCTATTATAATATTCATCGCTGCCATGATACCTGTGGGGAAAGCTCTTGAAACAACAGGAGGAGCTGGCCTTCTTGCCCAGCAGATGCTAAAGGTTGCTGATATTTTCCCTCCTGCAATTACCTTACTGACGTTAATTGTTGGAACAATCTTGCTCTCAAATATTGTCAACAATGCAGCTGCTGCTGTACTGATGGCTCCAGTTGCAATAAATCTTGCCTATGGACTGGGAGCATCAGTAGATCCTTTTCTCATGGGAGTTGCTATTGGGGCTTCCTGTTCTTTTTTGACACCAATTGGTCATCAGTCCAACATTCTAGTAATGGGTCCAGGTGGGTATAAGTTTACTGATTACTGGCGTTTAGGCTTACCACTTACAGTAATAGTTGTCCTGGTTGTGATTCCCCTGATAATGAGGGTATGGCCTCTCTGGCCCTGATAAACTACAAGGAGGAGTAGATGTGACTAAACCTGGCATTGTTTTTGATCTGGATGGTACTATTTTTAAAGCTGAAGAACTTGCTGTAGTAGCCTACCGGGAGATGGTAGCTGAGATGAACAGGTTGGGCCTGTATAAAAGAGAACTTCCCACCAGGAAGGAGTGTAAAGATTATCTGGGAAGACCAATGCCGGAAATTTGGGAGAAAGTTTTTCCTGGTGCAGATTCATATACCAAAGGGAAAGCAGCGGATATTTTGAGTAAAACTGATATCAGATATCTAAAGGAGGGACGGGGGACCCTTTATCAAGGTGTAGAGGTAACACTTGAGGAATTAAAAAATAATGGTCATGACCTCTTTATTGCCTCCAATGGAGAAGAGTTATACGTTAAGAAGGTTATAGAGGTTTTTAAACTCAACAGCTTATTCGAAAAAGTTTACAGCGCTGGTGAATATAGCACGGAAAACAAAGTAGCATTATTGAGAATTATCACCAGCGAATTTCCCAGTATTACTGCTATGGTGGGAGATCGCTCTTCTGATGTAGAGGCAGGAAAAGGGAATGGTCTTATAACTATTGGGTGTTTATATGGTTATGGTAAGCCTGAGGAACTTACAGGTGCTGATTATCTGATAGATTCTATCGAAGAGTTATTGGAGATTCTTGCCATTATCGAAAAATGATTGTACTTCAAGGGTTTCCCTGGTGTTGAGTATATTTTCTGCTGAGAGTCCTGCTTTCCGGGCAACGTTAATGCCATTTATGGTGTCATGGAAACCGGTAAGGCGGTGTGCATCTGGATTGATTACCAAAAGCACCCCTGCACTGGCTGCTCTTTTAGCCTCTTGCCAGTCGAGGTCCAGCCTATGAGGGTTGGCATTAATTTCAATTGCTACATTATAATAAAGGGCAGCTTTAATAACCTCGTTCAGATCAACTTCATAAGGCTCTCTGGCCAGGAGCAAGCGTCCTGTAGGGTGGCCAAGAATTCGCACAGCAGGATGGGCGATGGCTTTGATGATTCTTTTAGTCATTTCCTGTTTGGACATTTTAAAATGAGAGTGAACTGAAGCCAAGACAAAATCGAGTTCCTGCAAAATATCATCAGGGTAGTCCAGATTTCCATCCGGAAGAATATCAGATTCAACGCTATGAAATATTGTAAAGTCCTGGTATTGACTGTTAAACTTTTTTATGGCCTTGCTTTGTCTCTTTAAGTCTTTTTCTTTTAAGCCGCCTGCATAAAAAGCAGATTTGCTGTGATCAGTTATTCCCAGGTAGCTGTGTCCAGCATTATAAGCATATCCTACTACTTGTTCCAGAGTTGCAGCCCCATCGCTAAAAGTGGTGTGAACATGGAGAATTCCTGCTAAATCTTCGAGAGTGATGAGTTTTTCTGGCAACTTTTCTTTTTCAGCCAATTCTATCTCAAAAACTCCTTCTCTCATTTCCGGGGGGATAAAAGGTAATCCCATGATTTTATAGATCTTTTCTTCACAGTCAGCTTTTGGTAGATATGTGTCAGGGCAGACTTCTATAAGTTCTTTTTCTGGAATATTAGCACATAATTTTTGCAATTTGTTTACATGTTCAATGCTGCCTGTAGTAAAGACAGTGTATGTTCCCCAGACATCTTTATTTACCACATGAATATCCACCGGGACATCATTTTCAGTAAAGGCATTGAGGGTGTTGGGCTCTTTAAGTCGAACGTGTTTTAGTGAAGAAAAACGGGAACAGTAAGCCCGTAATTCACTAATAACCGGGCCGCAGAGCAAGAGGTCTATGTCCCTTACCAGGCCCTGACAACGGCGAAGAGAGCCGGTAATAATTCCCTGAGAAATTAGTTTTGACTGCATGAGATCTTCTAGAAATATTTTTGCTATTGATAAAGCTTCAGAATACAGGAACTGTTTTTTATACTGCCGGTAAGCATGTATACCTTTGAGAATTTTTTCTTGAATTTTGGGACCAAATTTCGGTAATTCTAGGAGCCTGTTTTCTTCGCAGGCATATTCAAGTTCTCCAATACTGCTAATGCCAAGATTCTCATACAGTGTTTTTATCTTTTTAGGACCAAGGCCGGGTATCTGTAGCATGTCCAGGAGACCTTCAGGTATCTGTTCTTTAAGCTCCTCCAGGACATGCAGGGTCTCTGTTTTATATATCTCAATAATCTTTTCATTTAATGCTTTACCTATGCCGGGCAGTCCCTGCAAGCGATTTTCTGCAATCAAGGTTTCTAAATCTTCCTCAGAATCCTCCAGGACCCGAGCAGCATTGCTATATGCTCTTGCTTTATATACATTGTTATCAGCAAGTTCCATCAACAAACCAGTTTCACGGAGCATTTTTGTTACAGTCTTTTTATCCATAAGACCACCTCAATAAAGAAATTCTCTAAATACACTTGAAACCCTCTACTCCTTTTTTGTTGATATTGGAGAGAATATAGTAGTGAAAAGGATGTGATGGTGTTTTGGAAGAGATTATAGAATACTTGAAAAAATGCCAGGGGGAAAACACCTTGATGGTTACTCATGAGGATGCAGATGCGGATGCTTTGGGGGCTGCCTATGCATTGAGTATTGCTCTAGAGGGCAGAATTGGTGTCCCCGGAGATGTTGCAGAGCATGGGAGAGAACTTATAAAAAAGCTTAAGATGAATGTATATTTTTCTCCGGTTATAGAGGAAGGGGAGAGGATAATAATTGTGGATACAGCTGATGAGCAGCAGCTTCCGGATATTCCTCTAGAATCTTATGCTGTTATCGATCATCATAGAGACAATAAACTTCTGCAAGGAGCAGAAGCATATTTGCATGAAGAAACAGATTCAACCTGTCAACTGGTATACAGGATTTTAAAGAAAATGGGACTGCCCATCAATAGGGAAATGGCTTTAGCTTTATCCGCTGGCATACTGGGTGATACCATCTATCTGGAACGGGCTTCCGGATCAACAATTATTGTCCTGGGGGAGATTTTGCTCCAGGGGGGAATTACTTATAAAGATGTTTTGGAAATTGTAAGTATGAGCCGCCTTCTTACCAGAGAAACAAAACTTCAGGCAGCTATCAGTGCTCAATTATATAAACTAGGCGACTATCTGATAGTTTTTACACAAACAAACAGGGATTATGTTTATTATGTGGCAATTATGTTGTTAGAACTAGGGGCAGACATTGCACTGGTTTCCTATCAGGAGGGAGATGAAGTCAACATTCGACTGGTAAAAGACCCCCGCGTGCAGGATACAGGCTTAGATTTGTTTAAAGTAATGAAAGAAGGGGTTGTTGGTAGTAAAATAGAGAATTTGTGGGGAGATGAAAACTTTGTAGGATTTAAAGGGGTGGGGAAGGACTTGGAGATAGTAAAAGAGATTTTAGAGAACATTCGATACCGTACTGATAAAAACAATTATTACTGATAAGAGGTTTTTAGCAATTTTTTTCGAATATAGGATAATAGGTGGAAGAGAAGTTCAATAAAAGGGAGGTTCTTTATATGAGCACCATTGGTGATTATCTGCAAAAAGCAGATTGGAAAAAGGAAAAACATGTGCCAACAATTGAAATTAAAGGTGATATTTCACCAGGGAACCCAGTTAAAATCCAGCTTGCTGTTGGTACTGAGATCCCTCATCCCAACACAGTTGAGCATCATATACGTTGGATGAAGCTCTTTTTCCAGCCTGAAGGAGAAAAATTTACAGTACACCTGGCTACATTTAATCTTGAAGCACATGGTGAATCTGCTAAGGGTTCTGGTGAAGGTGCAGTAACTTGTGAGCCCCTGGTGGAAACTGTTGTAAAATTTAGTAGGCCCGGTTCCTTGCTTGCATTGAGTTATTGTAATATCCATGGGCTCTGGGAAAATTCCCAGGAGGTAAAATTATAAACGAAAGGAGGGAGCTGTTAAAATGGGAAAAAGAGGACGAGAGTTAGTTGGTCCCAAAGTGGATGAGCTTATTGCTGACCTGCAAAGCGCTTATGCAGATGAGTGGATAGCATTCTATTATTACAAATTAGCTGCAGAATTGGCTGAAGGAATTAATAGTCAGATAGTGGCAGAAAAATTCGACAAAATTGCTGCTGAAGAGTTGGAACATGCTGAAGAACTGGCAGAACGCATAACACAACTGGGTGGTGAACCAGTAAGGGATTTTGAAAAGATTGTATCCACTGCTGGTTGTAAGAAGGTAAAATTACCTAAAAATAATAAAGACTACAAGGGTTTTCTCAAAGCAGGTATTGAGGCAGAGCAATGTGCCATAGCTGCATATGAAAAAATACTGGACAAATTAAAAACCGATATAAAAGATCCTATCACTTTCCATGTCATAAGACATATAATGCAGGAAGAAGTAGAACACGAGGAT
Source organism: Halanaerobiales bacterium (assembly GCA_003551905.1). Classification (GTDB taxonomy): domain Bacteria; phylum Bacillota; class Halanaerobiia; order B1SED10-174; family B1SED10-174; genus B1SED10-174. The sequence continues at coordinate 2,306 of PUNT01000198.1, read as the reverse complement.
GAGTTTGAAGGCCTATTAGACTAACTAGGCCAGAAAATAATTTGACATCAAGGGAGGTGAACTTAAACCTCCCTTAATATTTTACATAATAAAAAATCCCTGCAGGGATTTTTTTATCTGGTATATAAAATTATATTTTATAGAGGAAGCCTTAAAACTAAATCTTAAAAGCGCTTTTGATAAGGCCATGTCTACTTTTACTCAAATTATATTCCATGGCTTTCTTATATTCTTCCAGGGGGAAGGTGTGGGTGAGGAGAGAGGACAAGGGAAGATTGTTTTCAGTGGCCAGCCTTATGGAGAGCTCATAAGTTGAAATAGGGTCTTCTTCAGTAAATTCTGTGCTGTAGGTGAAGATACCGTTTATGGAGAGTTCTTTGAGCCAAATTGGTGTCCAATCAATTCCTTTAGGAAACGAAGCCAGGCCAACCAGCACCACATTTCCACCAGGACCTGCCATGGATAAAGAATCCTTTAAACTTGAAGAACTGCCTATGCAATCAAATATTTTCTCAGGACCTCCCAGGGGAACTTTTTCACCCAACATAGGAGAAAGGAGTTCCATATCAAAAATATTTGCCAGAGTTTCTTTGTAATTACCTTTGAAATATATTATATTGTCTGCTCCTGCTTCCTGGGCGATCTTTTCTTGAAAAGGATATTTGACCATTATGGAAACATTCCCCTCAAAGCCTAAAGATCGCAAGGCCAACAAAACACAAAGCCCTACAGGTCCTCCGCCAATGATGAGAACTCTATCCTGTGTCTCAGGGAAGTGACGGGCTACGGGATGAACTGCTGATGCAAAGGAGTCTATTAGGGCTGCTGTTTCCCAGTCCATGGATTCTGGAAGGGGGTATACATTTTCACTATGGGCAACAAATGCGTCACTCCAGCTACCACCGGTGTCTTTGCAGGTTCCAATGAGTAATCCAGGACTGATGCATCCTTTCCTAAAATTAAGGCAACGGGATTGATTGTTAGTTTTACAAGGAGGGCATTGATCTTTTGCAAAACCCCTTACATTACAAGTAAGCATGGGATCAACTACCACTCTCATTCCTGTTTTTAGGTTATCTACCTCAGGGCCTGTTTCCACGATTGTTCCACAGTTTTCGTGACCCATGACAAAGGGGAATGAAACAAATGGAGAAGTATAGGGAGAGTCTTTGAGTGTGATCAAATTTATGTCACTGCCGCAAATCCCGCTATAGTAGGGTTTTATTTTAACCCATTGAGGAGTGGGCAGAGCAGGAGGTTCTTTCTCTATAAGCTGTAGATTAGAAAAAGTGTTGTAATACGCTCCTGAATGTATTTTACCGGCAATTGTTGAAAAGGCATAACGAGGGATACTCCCCAAAAATTGAATTGCCTTCATTAAATTTGCTGGCCTCCTATAATTCCCAGTTCTTTGCCATGATTTTCAAGGAGGTTAAGAGCAAAATCTAGATCTTCTTTAGTATGAGAAGCAATTACATTGGCCCGCAGTCTACAGGTTTTTACAGGTACAGCCGGGGGAAGGATAGGTGATACGAACATGCCATCCCTGTGTAGGAGGGCGGTTAGCTCTAGCGTTGGAGCTTCTTCACCAATTATTATAGGAATTACGCTGCTTTTGGTGTTAAGAGTATCATAGCCCATCTTGTTCAGATTATCTATAAAGTAGTTGATGTTTTCTCTAAGTTTTTTGTGACGCCAGCTCTCTTCATCAATTATCTCTAGCGACCTGATGGCAGCAGCAACAGCTCCAGGAGGTAGGGCAGCAGAGAAAACAAAGCCCCGGGCATGATGTCGCAAAAAATTGATGGTATTCTTTTTGCCGGCCACATAACCACCTACTGCCGGGATAGTTTTGCTTAGAGAGCCACTGTAGAGGTCAATTTCTTTGGGATCGATTCCAAAGTATTCTGTTACTCCCCGTCCGTTTTCACCCATAACCCCAAGGGAATGAGCTTCGTCAACGACTAAAAGGGCATTGTATTTTTTACAAATTTCTAGCAGTTCAGGCAAGGGGCAGACATCTCCATCCATGCTGTAAACTGCATCAACAATTACCATTCGCCCCTTTAGTCCTTCTTTATCTGCTTGTTTTAGATTGTTTTCCAGATCAGCCATGTCATTGTGGCGGAAGCGGCGAAATTTGGCATGGGACAAGGCGCATCCATCGATAATACTGGCATGGCTCAATTTATCAGTTATAACAACATCATGGCGCCCAAGAAGGGTGGAAATTGTTGATAGGTTGGCAACATAACCACTGCTATAAGCGATTGAGTCTTCAGTACCGATAAATTCAGCCATTTTCT
>PUNT01000264.1 GCA_003551905.1 Halanaerobiales bacterium | reverse complement strand
TTATCCAGTCCCCGTAAAAGTGAACCTCCACCGGTCATGACCAGTCCTTTTTCACTGATATCCGATGAAAGTTCCGGTGGTGTTTTCTCCAGGACCCGGCGAATACCGTTCAATATGTTCTGCAAAGGCTCCTGCATGGCCCGGTAGGTTTCACTGGCGGAAATAGTGATACTGCCTGGCAGACCGGTCATAACGTCCTGTCCTCGAACTTCCAGCTCTACCTTATCATCTTCAGCCTGGGGAAAGGCAGTTCCTATTTCCAGCTTTATTTTTTCTGCTGAGCTCTCACCAATTCTCAGATTGTACTCATCCTTGATATAGCGGATTATGGCTTCATCACATCTATCGCCACCCAGGCGTAGTGATTCAGCCACCACGATACCGCCCAGGGAAAGGACAGCAATATCAGTGGTACCTCCACCAATGTCAACTATCATACTGGCATTGGGTTCACTGATGGGTAACCCGGCTCCCAGAGCTGCAGCCAGCGGTTCTTCAATTAGAAAGGTTTTCCGGGCTCCTACCTGCATGGCCGCCTCAATAACTGCTCTTTTCTCCACTCCTGTTACCCCAGCTGGCACACAAACCATTACCAGGGGCTTGAAAAAGCGGTGTGAACCCAGAACCTTATTGAGAAAATGCTTGAGCATAACCTCAGTTACATCAAAATCAGCTATTACACCATCTCGCATGGGTCGAATGGCGATTATGTTGTTAGGCGTCCGACCCAGCATGCGTTGGGCCTCTTTGCCCACTGCCAGCACCTTTTTTGATTCTTTTTCCAGTGCAACAACTGATGGTTCTTGCAGAACAACCCCTTTACCTTTTTCATATACGAGAACGGAAGCTGTCCCCAGATCAATGCCTATTCTCCTGGAAATATTCCACATGCTGCGGCCTCCTAGTTAAAAAAGGTTATTGTTATACTATTCTTCTTGACCACAGCCTTTTCCTGCCTAGTCTTTTTGATATTTACGTCGCGTCGCCTCTCCCCCCCGGATATGTCGCTCAGCTTTGTTGAACTCCAGGACGTCCTTGACTTTTCTGGATAGGGAAGAGTCTATCTGCACCAGTCTTTCACTAACATCTTTGTGAACCGTGCTCTTGCTTACACCAAAAACCCGGGCGGCCTGGCGCACCGTAGCTTTGGTCTCAAGAATATAGTTACCTATTTCCATTACCCTTCTTTCTATATATTCCCGCAATATTATCCCCTCCGCCCATGCCTTTGCTATTAGATATATATGCAGGACGAAGGACATAAATCACCTATGTGCTCCTGTTCTCTTAAGAGAGAAAACTATTCTTCTACTGCTTCCTCCTCATCTTTCTCTTCGTCAGATTCCTTCTCTTCTTTCACCTGATCTTCTTCTGTTTCATCTTTTTCTGCTTCAATTTCAACCGGCCGCAGGCTGTTGAAAATAATATCCCGTTCCTGGCTGTAATCGTCCCAGATCTCTTCTAAGGTCAAAAAGCGACCCATGAAATACTTATCTTCCAGGGAAAAGAATATATATTTACCCATGAGAGTTTGATCTTCACCAGTTCCTATATAGAGGAGAAGCTCATAGCCCTCCTCCTCCAGGAACTCTTTTTCCCTTAAATCATCTTCTATTTCCCAACCCTGTTCCTGATAGTAATTACGGAAGTATTCAGCAAAATCATGCAGGGGCACATCTGTAAGCTCATAACGGTAGAGGGAAAAAAGAGCATTATTGTGTTCATCAACATAACGTAGTATCTCTACACTCCCTTCTGATTGTCCTTCTTCCCAGTGAGGTGGTAGATAGAAGCGAAAACCATACTCCACATCCACCGGAAAAGGCTCATCAGCATACTCTTCCCCGCTCAAAGGACTGGAAATGAGAAGAAGAATAACCAATACCGGGAAAAAAATCCTGGTCACAACCCACATCTCCTTTTTTATAAAAGCTTTTTACTTCTCAAGTACATTCTATTCTTCAGTTCATTTCTCCTTCCCCGTTTTGAAAAAGCAGGATTGCCCTGTCCAAAAAAGAATAAATAAGGAGAAGGGAGGAGCAATAACATGGAAAATAATATGACTGCCCTGGAGAAAATTGCCGGGATATTCCTGGAGCCAGTCCGGGTGATGAAGAGCATAAAACTCCGGCCTGATCTGCTGATACCTTTTTTCATTTTCCTTCTCATTGCCATAGTCAACGTGCCCCTGCAAGAGGAACTTGATGTGCTCCTGGGAGCAACTACACATCCCCTCATGGCCGAAGTTGAAGGAGCTGGCTGGACCTTAATCCTCACCATCAGTTCTTTTTTAGGAACCATGTTGAGCTGGTTTTTTCTGGGGGCTGTTTACCTGCTCCTGGCCCGCCTCCTGGGAGGAACAACAAACTACCGCCAGATGCTCTCAGTGACCGGCTACGCTTCCCTGGTAAACCTGGTATATAATCTCCTGTCCCTGATAGGCCTGCGGCTGGGAGGATTTCTCCTGACCTTAAACCCTTCAGTACTCTTACCCCTGGAAGAACGCTTAAACACAACTCTGGGATTGCTTTTGAGCCGGTTTGACATTCTGGGCATATACTATCTGGTACTAATAGGTCTGGGACTGATTTATGTGGCCGGCCTGGGTAAATATCGGGCTCTTGCTATCATGCTCTTCTTCTGGATGGCAGGAACAATATTTCACCTACTCCTGAGCTTAATCATGTGAATTCAGTAGGAGGAAGAGAACTTGGATCATCTCATAACCCTCTTCAAAAAAGAGCTCATCATGCTAAGGAATAATTACCTGCAGCAAAAAAAGAGGTTTCCTGCATCTCTAGCTATTGTGATTTTTCGGCCTCTCATTATTGCTTTTCTGGTTCAGGTATTCGTCCTGGCTTTTAGAAAACTACCTGTGGACATCACTCCGCAGAATGTTGCCCCTCTCCTCTATCTGAGCCTCTTAGTCCTCTTTATCACCATTTTTCTATCTGTTTTTGCTGAATCAGGAAATCGCTTCTATCGTTCACCAGAACTTGATCTCCTCATTCCCACACCTCTACCTGCTTATACTCTTTTCATATTCCATTTCATCCGCATCATATTCTTTTCTTCTTCCACTCTCATGACCATGGCCCTCTTCGGGTTACCACCTCTTCTGGCCCTGGGTATAGTGACCGGTGCCCCCTGGTACTTTTATCTGTTCCTCTTGCCCATGAGTATGCTGCTCTTAATCATTCCTGCATCACTGGCGGCAATCCTGACCATGGTCCTGGCCCTGGTCTACCCCATAAATCGGGGGCGTTGGGCCCTGGCTTTGAATTTTTTGGTCATGGGAGCCTGGATAATGTTTCTTATCTACGGCCCGGAAAAAATCCTGCCGGGAGTCATGGAAGACATGGAAGCTTATCAATCTCTCTACATGAGCATCTTTCCTCTGAAAGATTCATCATTGGTTATGGGCAATCTCCTGCAGGGTATGATTCTACCTGCAGTCACTCCCCTGGCCCGGCTCATCTTCATTTCCTGTCTAACCCTCCTGGGAGCAACTATAGTGGCTCAAAAATTCTATTACGGAGGTTATGAAAGCACCCGGGAAGGATTGAAAATTTTGGGTGATGAACGAATTTACCTGCGGACAGCCCAGGAAACTGATGTCCAGCATATCTACCGGTGGTGGAATGACCCCCGAAATTTTCCTGCCACCGGTCTGGAAAATCAGATTTCTCTGGAAAAAGTCCTCTGCCGCCTGAAAAACTCCCTATCTTCTGGCAGTGAAATCTGGTTTGCCATCTGCAGCAAAAGAAAACAAAAACCCCTGGGCCTTATAATAGCTGCCCCGGAATATCCAGAGAAAGATCTGCTATCCATCGGCAGCATCATAATTGACAGAAAATACAAAGGGCGAGGCATTGGGAAAAAAGCAGTA
>PUNT01000197.1 GCA_003551905.1 Halanaerobiales bacterium | reverse complement strand
TCCGGCCTGAAGATTTTTTGCCCGGACAGTACCCTGAAATCGCCCTGGCCGGCCGCTCCAACGTGGGAAAATCCTCCCTGCTGAACACCCTGGCCGGCATGCGAAACCTGGCCCGAACCAGCAACACGCCAGGAAAAACCCGGGCCGTCCACTTTTACCTGTTCAACGGGGCCTTTTGCATGGTAGACCTGCCCGGGTACGGTTACGCCCGGGTTTCCCGTTCTGAACAGCAAAAATGGGGACCGCTTATTGAGGGCTTTCTGCAAAACAGAACGTCCATAAAAATGATCCTGCACGTGGTGGATATCCGCCATGCGCCCTCGGAAGAGGACAAGCAAATGGCTGCATGGCTTGGCCACCTTGAATTTCCCTCCCTGGTGGTGGCCACCAAGCTGGACAAAATACCCCGGGGAAAGCGGGAAGGGCAAAAGCTCCTCATCGCCCGGACCCTGGAAAAGGACCCCTTGGAAATCTTGCTCTTTTCCTCCAAAACCCGGGAAGGCCGCGATAAACTCTTAAAACTAATCCAGGACCGATTATTCTAAGGAAGCAAGGGGACGGTTCTCAAAGGGTTCAATCGGAAGTTTTGCGCGCAAAAAAGCTCAACTAAGCTTAATATTAGCAAACAGTTGAGCCTTAAACAACCCTTGCGCAAAATTTTTGATTGCCCAAGAAGAATGAAGTCGCGTAAGAAAGCCTGTGGGGTTTGGATCTTTTCTTTTCTTTCATTTGTTTACATAACAAGCTGGTGCTATCTTCTTGCGCATGCAACAATGGGGTATGTAAGCAAAAATAGCTGTTTTTGGGCATAGTTCCCCCCTCCCCCAAAGCAGGCATGGTTGGGCCTTATTTAGTTTTTTGTGTTTCATGGCGAGGCCCCCCGGTAACTAATTTCCATCTGGCCTAGCTTGCATACCGAACACAGTCTAACATCTCGGCCTAAAAGCGCACAGATTATCTGAATCGTATTTAATCCTGCAAATCTAGGTTTGTACAATGGACTGGCCGTTAATTTTCGGCAGAGCGCCAGCTTGGTCTTTTTATTGCGGTGAGCCAAGATCCCGTAGTACCTGATCTTAACAAAGCCTTTCGGCAGGATATGCATTAAAAATCGGCGGATAAACTCAACCCCTTGCAGGGTTAACTGTTTTGTTTTTTTCGCGTGGTTTTTATCTTTGACCTTGAAGGTTACCGTTTGCTCATTTACTGAAACAATCCGGTTGTTGGAAATGGCGATGCGGTGAGTGTATCGTCCTAAATATTTAATCACGGCTAAGGGACTTGAAAATGGGGGCTTGCTGTAGCTGTACCAGTCCTTGGTGTAACAATCGTTTAGCATGTTTTCAAACCCTTGGGCATCAAGATTGTACAGGTGGAGTCGATCTTGACGGTAGTACTGTTTCAGGTGGTGCAAGTACTTACCACGGAACTTTTTAGACAGCACCTTTACCGGCATAAAAAACTTTTTACTGCTGGAACGCCATTGATTAAGCTTGGTCAATCCACCGGCCATGATCACAACATGAATATGGGGGTGGTAGTGCAAATCTTCTCCCCAGGTGTGCAGCATACAAAAAAAGCCCGGTTGAGCGCCCAGGTATTTTGGGTCCCAGGAAAGCTCTGATAGGGTTTCGGATACGCTTTTGTACATCAAGTCATAAAGCAGCCGCTGGTTTTGATAGATAACCGCGTGCAACTGCTGTGGCACGGTGAAGACGATATGGAAGTAGCCGGCGTTTAGAATATCCTGACAGCGCTTGTCCACCCAGACCGCTTTGGTCACACCCTGGCATAAAGGGCAATGGCGGTTGCGGCAAGAATTGTAGTGTACTTCCTGATGATCGCAATGATTGCAGCTGCAAACATGGCCGCCCAGCTCTTTTGTACGGCAACGCATGATATGTAAAGCAGCCTTTGCCTGTTGTGCCGCCGGGCTACGGTTACCTTGATAGATGGGATAAAACTGCTTAAACGCTGCGTTGACCGTACTCATTTTAAAGCACCGGGGCTATCCAGGGGACTTTTAATACCCATCAGGCTCTTTGAGGTGAGTTGGAGATAATAGTTTGTTGTCGTGCTAAGGTTTTTGTGGCCGAGCATTTTTTGGATATGAACAGGTTCAATACCGTTTTCCAGAGAGTGTGTGGCGAAGCAGTGTCTGAGGGTATGGGCACTAATGTTCGGGTCCAGCTGCAGCTTGTTTCTAATCTTGATCAGGGTATTCTTGATGCTTTTGACGTTAATGTGGGCTCCCGGTGCCTGGCCCGGGAAAAGCCAGTCGTCCGGTTTGTAGGAAGTAAAGCTGGTTCTGAAATAATCCCGGAGCAGCTGGAGCGCATTGTCCGACAAAATGGTATACCTGTTGGTGCCGTGTTTTGCGTTTTCTACCCGGACGCGCATGGTTTTGCTGCAGATATCACTGATCTTTAAACAAGCTGCTTCGGAAACACGCAGACCGCTTCCGTAAATCAAGGCTAAAATAGCTTTATGCTTAAGATTAGCTGTACCGTTCAGGATAGCTATTACATCTTCTTTCGGCGGGATGACCGGTAAATTGTACTCTCTTTTCATGCGGGGAATTTTCTTTTTGTTCCACTCTTTGTCCAGGACATGGGTGTAAAAAAAGCGGATGGCGGAAATATAGTTGTTGATAGTACCTGGTGAAAGTGCTTTTTCTTTTTTGAGATAAAGGATATATTGCTGGATATCGCTGTATGTGATATCCTCTACAGCTTTGTTGTTTGTAGCTTGGACAAATTCGGTAAATGCTTTAAATCGTCGAAAGTAGGATTCCCTGGAAGATTCGGGAGTGTCTTTGAGTTCAAAATACAAATCCATCTCTTGTTTATAGTCAAACATGAGCATAGCCTCCTTTAATTTAGTGATTCTGTTTGCTTGTCACTCAAAATACTAGGAGGCGCTCTGCTCTTTTTGAAATACATTTGTGTGAGGTTTCTAAGATGTGGTATAATCATAAGCGAAAAAGTATGCTCCTTTGGTTTGTTTGGTTTGGCGATTAAACAATACCATAGTTTGCATACTTTTTCATTATTTTTTAAATCATAATGATTTTACCAAAGCAATCTGTTTCGAACATCTGGAGGCCAGCCAGTTCGGGTTTGTCCAAAAGCTCTATTCGCACCGAAAAAGATATGACCCTGGTGAGCCCCAGAGGTAAAGCCTTTTTATCAATCAAACAAAAAGCGCCGCAGGGCAGCCTTGACAGCCGGGGTCCCCGTGTGTGGTATACTCATAAACCGACGGGCTGTTCGAAGCAGATATGACCCCGGAGCCACCCCGTCGGCAATTGAACCAACCCACACACGGGGTGGCTGTCAAGGCCGCGCTTTGCACCTTTAGTGTGCACCCCAAACAGGAACAAGCACGAACCGGGTCGAATAAATAGCTAACCGTTTTTGCAAGCAGCTCTTTTCTGCAAACAACGACAAAAACTCAGAGGTGGTCGGGGTGGGTCGAATCTACCATCGCGATAGCGATTTCGTTCTTCTCTTGCTTCCTTTTGTTATTGTTTAATCTGCTTTGATGTTACTTAATCTACCTTTTTTTATGGTAACTACACACCTGCACGCTTAAATATTATAACAAATTATTTGCTCAAGCTAAAATAATGCTGGAAAATTATGTGGGATTTATTTTTAGTTTTATGGCAAGGAAATGAATGGGTTCTGGCGAAATAAACGTATGTAAATGAAGTTAATTTCAACTAATTCAGGAAAGCAGGTGCAGGTAATTGTCGAAATTAACAAAAGAGGAAATCATAAAAAAAATACAACTTTTCATTTCCAACAAGCGAAATCTTTACCTGGTGGTGGGAATTACTGCCCTGGTGGTGGTTGCACTGGTTGTTTTTTTAATTTCCAACCCTGAGCCTCCTCCTGTTTATAGCTTTGTC
>PUNT01000254.1 GCA_003551905.1 Halanaerobiales bacterium | reverse complement strand
TCTTGTTCCACCTTTTCTTCTTCACCGGCAATAAAGGGGAGAATGTTATCTATAATGTCCAGGGAAGCTACTCCTGGTGAGCGACCTGCCCCTGACAGAGCTTGCAGAGAAGTCAAAGCCACTCTTTTCAGTCCAAATCTTTCCTGTATGGGCTTCAAAGTAATAACCAGGCCGGCCACGGTGCAATTAGGTTTGGGGACAATAAAACCCTGCCAGCCATGTTTCTTTTGCTGCACCCGAAGCAAAGGAACATGTTCAGCATTAACTCCACCCATGAGGAGAGGAGTGTGGGGATCGTGGCGAAAAGCTGAAGTGGTGCTGACAACAGGCCTAACCCGGGCATACTCCGGCTCAAGCCGTCGGGCAACTCCGGCCTCCACTGCAGAAAAAATCAAATCAACATCTTCAACCCTAAAATCGCCAGTGGAGATTATCTCCAGGTCAGCAAGATCTTCCGGCAGCTCCTTTGCGCCAACACTAGAAGCCAGGACATGCTCCAGCTTTTTTCCCCTTGATCGCTCTGAAGCAACAACCCTGGTGAGTTTAAACCAGGGGTGCCCCATCAATCTATTTATGAGTCCCTGCCCCACCACTCCTGTAGCGCCTACCACTGCTGTCTTTATCATCCTATAATCCTCCTTTTTCCTGGAAATTATCCTCCAGGCCAAAAATCCTGTATTCCCCGGCTGCTGCCATGGTATCACCCATTATGGCCAGAGCTCCATCAATACCCTCTTCCTTAATAGCTTTTTCCACCAGGGGGAGTAAATCCTTCTTTTTCTTAACCCGGTTACAATAAACTGTTACCAGGGCATCCACCAGATAACCACACCTCCCTAGCAGAACAAAAGCATCTGCACTTCCCAGGCTAAAAGAATGACCAACTGTACCTGAGGATGTGCAAACTACCACTTCTTCCCTCACAGGAGTTATTTCCAGGGCTATTTTTTCTGATAAAGGCGATGAACCGGCAAAAATTGAGATTCGGACTGGCTCCTTGATCCTCAAGTATATATCTCCACCATTCTCAATGATCAATTCCTGAAGCTGAAATTCTCTACTAAGAAATCTTCCCACTTCCATGGCAATACCGCCGGCAACACTGGCCATGGGGCCTACCCCGGCTTTCATCCCTGCCTGACTCATCTTTTTAACTACAGCTGGGGCTTCACCTGCAGCTGGCATGGGTTGAAGGGATTTCTGCCAGCCCGGATATTTTTTTATGTACTCCTGCAAAACTTTGCGGATGTGAGAAAGAAAAATCTCAGCCTGGGTAAGCATCTCCGGTTGATATGATGGGGCATCCACACCTACCCAGAGATCAGTTTCTCCCCGACAGAGGGAAAAAGAAGCAAATCGCTGCCAGCCCATTTTTTTTCGGTAATGCCGGCTATTATACACTGTAGACTTTTGCCTCCCTGATTATGCCCAGGGGACAGGCATCCATGCAGGCCCGGCAGAGGTTACATTTATCCGGCTGAAAACTAAGTTCATGCCGGGGGTTAGTCAACTGCAAAGCATCTGGAGAACAAACTGCAGTGCAGGCTCCACAGTTAATACATTCCTCCCACTTTATGGCCAGCATATTCTCTTTTGGGCCTGATTCCTTCCCAGGATTTTTCTTTGCAGGGTCAGGCTTTTCTCTTATCTCCAGTGATTTCAGACCTTTCTCTGGAAAGTATTCCAGAGGTCTGGTCAGGATAAATCCTCCAGCCTGAATCCACTCTTTGAGTTCTTGGGCTATAATTCTGGCCATGTAGAAACTGGAAAGGGGAGCTGTTTTTACCCTTTTACCTTTAATTCTGATACTGCCTGACTTAAGCTCCCCATAATTAACTCGACCCAGGGAACTTTTCCCCTGACCGAAGTCAATTATCTCTGTTTCTATATCCTCATCTCGCCGGGAAACCTGCCGGGCTATTTCCTCATCCAGTACAGGTATGGCCACACCTATACCCACGAAAAGGCTGACTCCATACCCTTTATAGCAGGCAGCCTTTAAATAAGCAGGGTTCATTTTTTTCAGATCTCCTATAACTGCCAGGGTGGCTGCCGGTCCAGCTGGGATATTATTGTGGTTTCTGTCCTTTAGACTGTTGAACTGTGTGCCCGGCCAGGAAACATAACCTGAAGTCCCAGCCAGGAATATGCGCGACCCTATACCCAGAGTCCTAAGATCAGGAGAGTTCAAAAGAGGGCTCAGCTCACCAGCAGTACAGTAGGTAGCATTTTCCAGGTTGGGCAAAAGTATTCCCATATAAGTATATTTTGGCTCTTGCGAACTGTTCACAGCCACAGCATAATTTTGATAAGCATTCCGGGGATTAAATAAAATTAGTTCATTTAAATTCTCCTTGCTTATCCAGGTTTCAACATGCTGGCGGGGATAACAGTGAGTGCCTCTCCCTTTAGCCTTTAAAAGAACATGTTCTCCCCTGGCAAGAGCTTCAATAACATGGCCTCCTCCATAACTTTCATCTTCTTTAGAAACTGCTGTAGCTCCCAGGTAGGTATCAACTGCTGCCAGTCCCCCATAACAAGGAACACCATTCAGAGTAACTTCTTCCATCTTCATAGGAGGTTGGGGATGACCGAAGTTAATAAAAACACCGCTGGAACACATGGGACCAAAAGTTCCAGTTGTAACAATATCAACCTGATTCACAATATCTTTTGGCGAGCTAGTAAGGGCCATCTCCTTAACCTCCTCAGCTGTAATAACCACAGCCCGCCCATCTTTTATCCGATGGTTAATTTCTTCCCAGGATTTCTGCATCTTCCTCTACCTCCTCGGTAAAAAATTCATTGTGGATAACCTGCAGAACTTCTTCCAGGCTGGAACTATCCATTATTATGAACATGGCTGATGAAGAAAAACCAGTCCAAAAGAATCTCAAACTTACCTTGCATCTTGAAATGACAGAGAGGACACGACCTGGCAAAATACAATCTTCCCTAACTCCCTCGCCTATCAAAGCCAGTAAAACCAGGTTTTCTATTTTTTCTAGACCATTCAAGCCCGGGAAAAGATCACTACCAGTTGCTTTTAGGGCTTTTTCCAGGTTATTCTGATCTAACAGTAAAGCCATGGTATTGTGATTTGAGTGGATGGACTTTATGGGGATATTTTCCTTCTGAAAAATGCTCATAATCCTGGCCAGAACTGCAGGATTTTTCCCTACCCCACTTCCTGAGAATTTGAGGGCAGCGCATCTACAATTGAATGCTAAGCTCTTAAACCCTTTCTCACCTTCAGCCTTAATTATTGTAGCAGGCTCCCTTCCTTCCGGGAATTTATAGAAGTGTACGGTAATTCCTTTTGCCCTGACCGGACCAATGGCCCGGGGATGCAGAATCCCTGCTCCACAGCTGGCCAGTTCTTCAGCCTCATTATAGCTGAGGGAACTAACCGGACGAGTCTTTGATAAGAAGCAGGGATCGGCAGATAATACACCAGGAACATCTTTCCAAATATGGACCTGAGGGGCATCCAGACAATAAGCCAGTGCTGTAGCAGAATAGTCACTGCCTCCTCGCCCTAAAAGTCTCACCTGACCACCGCTATCAACGCCATAAAAACCCGGAAGCAAATAAATATCCTCATCTTGAAAATAACTTCTGCAGTTTTTCCGGGCTGCTTCCAGGTCAACAAAATAGCTTCCCTGATAATTCTTAACCATAAAGCCAAAATCTTCCGGCCAGCATATCTGACAATCTATCCCCCGGGACTGTAATATTGCTGCCAGGGCAGAAACTGCAAGGCGTTCTCCATAGCTCAGTACCTTTTCTTTTTGAACAGTTTTTGGATCCTCTGCCAGCAACAACTTCACATCCTGCAATAATTCCTCAAGTTTATCCGGGGAAGCACCTCCCAGCATTTCCAGATGCTTTTTTTTCAGAAATTGCAATATATCTTCTCCTGATTCTTTT
>PUNT01000242.1 GCA_003551905.1 Halanaerobiales bacterium | reverse complement strand
GGCTACAAGGATTATTTCGGCCACGGGCTGGGCCATGGCCTGGGCATAGAGGTGCATGAAGCACCCCGGTTAAGTCCCCTGGGGGAAAATGTCCTGGAGCCGGGCATGGTTTTCTCAGTTGAACCGGGTATTTACCTGCCGGATGAATTTGGTGTGCGGATAGAAGATGTTGTGGTTTTGGAAGAAGATGGAGTGCGCATACTAACCGGTGCCAGTAAAGAGTTCAAGGAGGTCTAGGGAGTAATTATGATATCAACAAATAATTTTCATACCGGACTCACCATCGAGATCGAGGAAGGGATATGCACGGTCCTGGAATTTCTCCACGTCAAACCGGGCAAAGGCAGTGCATTCGTGCGCAGCAAACTCAGGAATATAGAGACAGGAGCTGTTTTTGAGAAGACCTTCCGGGCCGGGGAGAAGGTTAAAAAGGCCCATCTGGAAGATAGGCCAATGCAGTTTCTTTATTCCAGCGATGATCAGTATTTCTTCATGGATCAGGAGAGTTTTGAGCAGATGGCTTTTGATGTGAAGGATCTCGGTGAAGATATTATCAAATTTCTGACTGAGAACACAGTTGTTACCATGAAATTCTATGAGGGACGGCCGGTTACTGTAGAGATGCCAACTTTTGTGGTTCTGGAGGTGGTGAAAACCGATCCAGGTCTCCGGGGCAATACTGCCACTGGCGGCAGCAAGCCAGCCCAGACCGAATCCGGAGCCACGGTACAGGTGCCTCTTTTTATCGAAGAGGGAGACCGGATAAAGGTGGATACAAGGAGCGGTGAATATATTGAACGAAGCAGCTGAAGATTAAAAGTCTGCTAAAAAATTGTATAGATTGGACAATTCTAGGCCCCCAGGGGTTATGTACCAGCCACTGGGGGCATATATTTTACCAGTAAAAGAGGACAGGAGGATGAGATTATGATCCCGGTCCGGATAATGGAACATCTACCCAGGCGACTGCAGTTCCCGCTTCAGATCCTGAGCCAATCGGGAGAAGGTGAAGTTCAGGAAATCCGCATGCGCCTGGGAAGCCCCCTGCATCTGCTAACAGCCCGGGGAGAAGGATTCCTGGGCAGTGATGGGTTTTTAACCGGTCGAGGAAAGCAAGCTGTCATAATAGAGGACAAAGACCTAGAACAGTTTCTCCTGAGCGTGAGCGGAGGCAGCTTTTATACCCTGGAGGAGGATATGCGTTGGGGGTTTACCACCCTGGCCGGTGGACATCGGGTAGGTTTTGCCGGGCAGGCTCTCATGGAGAATGGGTACCTGAAGCGTTTCCGGCAGATCAGCAGTGTGAACATAAGAGTTGCCCGACAGTACCAGGGGTGTTCCCGGAAAATCCTTCCCTATCTTTTATGCCCAACAGAAAAAACTATTTTGAGTACTCTGGTGGTATCGCCACCCGGTGCTGGAAAGACCACCGTACTCAGGGATCTGATACTTCAGTGCAGCAGCGGTGTAGAAGAACTGGGCCTTGCCGGGGTCAAGGTGGGTGTTGTGGACGAACGATCAGAAATTGCTGCCTGCTATCAGGGTAAACCTCAGCTGGATGTGGGGCCGCGAACCGATATCCTGGACGCCTGTCCCAAGTACCGGGGTCTCTTGCTTCTTCTTCGGGCCATGTCTCCTGGGGTCCTGGCCTGTGATGAGCTTGGTCAGGAAGAGGATGCAAGAGCAATCAGGGAAACAGCCCGGGCCGGGGCGGTTATGCTTACCACATTGCATGGGTCAGCACTGGCAGATCTGAAGAAAAGGCCTCTTCTGGAAGAAATCATGGGACAGAATTTTTTCCAGCGGCTGGTTTTTCTCAGCAGCCGCAGGGGGCCAGCTACCCTGGAGGGGATCACTGATGGTGAAGGTCAGACCATATTCCAAAAAGAGGAGGGAGAGGTCCGGTGAAGGTCCTGGGATTTGTTTTGATTATGGTGG
Organism: Halanaerobiales bacterium; assembly: GCA_003551905.1. GTDB lineage: Bacteria > Bacillota > Halanaerobiia > B1SED10-174 > B1SED10-174 > B1SED10-174. The sequence continues at coordinate 2,018 of PUNT01000242.1, read as the reverse complement.
GAGGTTACCTAATAGGAATGGCCATGGCCCGGAGCTGGGAGATGATGCTCAAGGAAGTCAAAAATATTAGAAGCGGCCTGGCAATTCTATCAGCCCAGATAGAATACACCCATTCTCCCCTGCATAAAGCTTTACAGGCAGTGGGGAAAGATGTATCAGGGGAGGCAGGAAATTTTTTCAGCTCCTGGGCCAGCTGGATTGAAAAAACAAAAAAACCTTCTCTGGCTCTTCATCGGGTCCGGGAGAGCTTCCCCAGTTCTCCTGCATTCCCTCCTGAAATATGGCCCATGCTGGAACAGCTGGCAAGCACTCTGGGCGTTTTCCCGGTGCCGGATCAAATCAATCAGCTAAAAATGGTGCAGGTGAGAATGGAACGCCTGGAAGTGAGCATACAACAGCAGGTCCCCAGGAAGGTACGCCTCTGGAGATATTGTGGTTTCCTGGCTGGGCTGGCTCTTGCTTTAATCTTCGTTTAGGGGGAGATGGTCTTGGATATTGACCTGATTTTCAAGATAGCAGGCCTGGCCATCGTTATTTCCATAGTGAACATGGTTCTTAAGCAGGCTAACAAGGAGGAGCAGGCCCAGATGCTGACCCTGGTGGGGGTAATCATCGTTCTCATGGTAATCATTCAGCTGGTCAGCGACCTGTTTGCCAGCGTTAAAGCCATCTTTGGTTTTTAGGGGTTGGTAGGAATGGAAATCTTCAAGATTGTGGCCCTGGGTGTTGTGAGCAGTATTATAATACTGGTGGTAAAAAAAGAGCGACCAGAACTGGCTTTGCTTCTCAGCCTTGTTGTAGGGCTGGTTTTATTCGCTTTTGTCCTGGATAGAATAGTTACCGTATTCCAGGTTTTCCGCAACCTGGCCCGGGGAGCTCAGGTGAATCTTATTTTTATTGACACCATCTTCAAAGTCATGGGTATAGCCTATCTTGCTGAATTCGGTTCCCAGATCTGCCGGGATGCTGGGGAAGGGGTGGTGGCCAGCAAGATTGAACTGGGGGCCAAGGTTCTCATAATGGTCCTGGCTTTACCCATATTCCTGTCCCTTCTGGAATCCCTTCTGGGGCTGTTACCCTGATGCAGATCTTTCGGACTTTATGTTTTGTTTTCTTCTTCCTGTTTTTGAGCGGGCCTTTAATTTTAGCTGCTCCCCTGGAGCAGGATGAAATCCTCAAGGAGCAGCTGGGAAGCCTGGACTTAAAGGCACTGGAGGAACAGATGGAAAAGCTGACCCGGGAAGCCGGCCAGATTTTCCCTGCCAGGAGCCTGGGAGAAGTGGTACAGGGAATTTTACAGGGAGAAATTCCCTTCCAGGGACGGGTACTCCTGGAAAGTCTCCTGGAAACCTTCTTCCACGAAGTTCTGGCCAATATGAGGTTTCTGGGTCAGATGCTGGTTCTGGCTGTAATCTGTGCCATCCTGCAGATCATGCAAGCAGCCTTCGGCCGGGAAGGGGTGGCTCAGCTTACACGCCTTGTAATCTACATGGTCCTGGTTATTATGATTATTGGTTCCCTCAGGATGACCATGTCCCTGAGCCGGGAAGCCATCGGGAGCATGACCACTTTTATGAATGCCCTCATCCCTCCTCTTCTGACCATGCTCATGGGGGTGGGGGCGGTGACATCTGCTGCTATATTCCGGCCCCTGGTATTCATGACGGTAACCTTGATGGGCAACCTGGTGGAAAATATCATAATTCCTCTGATTTTTTTTGCTGGAATACTGACCATGGTCAACGGTTTGCAGGGTGAGCTCAAGGTAAACCGACTGGTTGGACTTATCAAGGAGCTGAGTGTGGGGTTTTTAGGGCTGATCCTGGTTATTTTCATTGGTAGCATGGCTATTCAGGGTACCGCAGCAGCAGTTGGAGATGGCCTTACATTGCGGACTGCCAAGTACCTCACCGGCGCCTTTGTCCCGGTTGTTGGCAGCATGTTTGCTGATGCAGTGGAACTCATAGCTGGTTGTTCTCTGGTAATCAAAAATGCAATTGGGCTGGTGGGGCTGGGAG
>PUNT01000143.1 GCA_003551905.1 Halanaerobiales bacterium | reverse complement strand
CCTTGTACTTCTCAACAGACCACCGACCATCAGCATCTACGTCTAGATCAAAGATGCCGGGGCTGGCTAGATCATCCTGTTGACAGCCTAGACGGGCACGGCTGTTGATAGTACGGACAAACTCACGGTTGATTTCAGCTAGAATTTCAGCAGAAAGAATGTTAGCTAGTTCTGCTTCAGCGTCTAGACCGTGGATGGCTTTTAGATCCTGCGCTAGCTCCATGGTGTACTCAGCTTTTAGTGCCCGAGTACGAGCAGTCACAGTTGAACGCTCAATGGTGAATGACATCTCGTTAAAGTCATTGTCACTACCATTGCCTAGAGCTTCACCTTCACTGGTGGTCATGCCATTACCGAAGCCAAATAGTGGATCAACAGAATCACCAGCAGACTCATAAGTGCCTGGTAGTGCGCTGGAATCTCCACCCTGTGCATCACCCTTAGGGTTGACAACAAATGGATCCTGTGAGTTGTCAACAGAGCTAGAAGCCCATGCAGTATCAGCTTCTTGATAAAGAGCTTCAGTTGAATCTTCGCGATTTGCATCGTCCCGATAACGACTCTTCATGGCAAAGATCATGCCAGTAGGACCAGTCATTGGCTGAGCGCCAGCAATGTCATAAGCAATGAGATTAGGCATTGCACGGCGTACTAGGCTAATTAGCACGGGATCCCAGTTATCAATTGGGCTTTCACCGCCAGCGGTGCTGTTGGTAGGAGCTTCAGTTAGAAAACCTGAATGAGCTTTCTGCTCACGAAGAGACTCTTCGGTATTTTCTAGAAGCTGTGCAACAACAGCTTTCTTGTAACTATCGAGCTTAGGAGCAGATTCAGTGTCTAGCACTGGAGTCCACTTTTCTACTAGGTGCTTAGGATTAAACATGAGGATATTTCTCCTTATTTCTTATTGAGAACTGATAGATAACGTTCCATAGCAGGGGAAACGCTACGTGTTTCTTCATATTCTTCGTTGATCAGATCTGAAGCAGAATGCTGATTTGAAGAACGTTCTTTGTTGAAGTATGATTCCTTGAGAATGTCGATCTTTCTTAGGAAAGAATCCTCATCTTTGAAATCAATATCTTCAGCTAGGTCTAGCAATTTGTCTTTCTGTGATTCAGATAGATCAGTTGCTGATTCACGAACAAGCTTTTCACGAGTAAGATCCTTAACATGCTCAGAAAGAGTAATGTTATGCTGGATAGTCTCGTTTAGCTGTTCCTTCATGGTATCGACTCTGCCAGAAAGTTCTTCTAGTAGATCAGTCTTACCTTCAGGAACTTCAACATAATGTTCTTTGAATACGCCGTATAGAGCAGACATAAAGGACTCAGAAATTTCAGAACGGATGCCGTTAGTAACAGCTAGTTCATTTTCTTTCATCCAGTTTTCTACAACATAGCTTAGATACTGATCAACTTGCTCAACTAGCTCAGAGCGAATACTTTCTTTCTCTTCCGCTAGCTCTACAGCGTATGCTTCTTCTAGAGCTTCTACTCTTTCAGAAACTTTAGAATTTACGGCTGATTCAAAAATGACTTCTGCTTTTTCCTTAAAGCTTTCAGAAAGAGTGGCTTCAGAATCAACTAGAGCCTGAAGCTTTGTATCAAATGCTTCTTTATGATAGCTCTTGTCTTTCTTTTCCTTAACCTTCTTTTTCTTTTCCTTCATTTCTTCAGAGTCATCGTGATCTTCTTCGTCATCATGATCTTCTTCGTCATCCTGTGCTGCTTCTAGAAGACCTTTGATGCGCTCAGCCAGTTCATCTTTCTTCATCTTGCTCATTGCATTAAATGCAGCATTAATCATACCTGACTTAGTGCCCGGTAGCTTTTCCATCTTATCCTGTTTAGCGGGTTCTACCGCAGGATCTTTAGCCTTTGCAGGAGCAGACTTCTTTGCTACACGAGGGCTTTCTTCTGCTGCCGCTTCCCCATCATATTCTTTTTCTACGCCTTTTGCTTCCATGAGTTCCTCTTCAGAAACCTTATCATGGAGCATCTTCTCATAGCTTGACATATAGATACACTCCTTATTGAGTTTAGTTTTGAGAGGAATTCGGAAAGCGAATTCAGTCTCAGTGAAATCAAATATCCTTTAATCCATAAGAAAAAATAAGTTCAACAAAGGAATCCCATAATTTGAATATATTTATAAAAAACAAATTTTCAACAACTTAATTACTACTTAAGTTTCTTCCTCATCACGACATTGCCTACTTCATCTCTTACAACAATATGACTGTATTTACCATCTTCTTTCATTTTGTTGTGCGCAGACATCCCTGCTCTAGGAGAAGTAACAGTATCGACATGTTCTTCTTTATCGCCGTCCTTGACTCCGAAAACTTTATACGACTTACTCTCATCGATAGACTGATATGCCTCTTCAATAGGCACACAGTTAGGAACCTCTTTGCCGTCCTTCATCTTTGTTCCTAACTGAACGTATCCGTCCCAGCAAGGATCGTCATCATCCTTTTCAAGATTTTCGTTTTTGACGTAGGATTCAATTATTTCTCTGAATTCATTGAAGTCTCTCATTCGCTTGGTTCCTCTACGTGAATAATAGATCCTTGAATGCCTTTATCTGCGCTTCTTCAAGACGCTTTGACGGAGTTCGAATAATCTCATCACGGGCTGCTTCAAGATCAGCTTTACGCAGGACGCCGTTTTCCCAGATCCACTCAACACCTTCCATGATTCCGTTGACGAATGCCTCGGGCGCACTTGGATCTTGCACAATATCAACAGTTGAAAGCATAAAATCTTCTTTGACGTAGGATGTCTGACCTTTACGCTCCAGTGAACCCATACCGCGAGAAGATACGCCTAATTGGACTCCGCCCTCCATAAGGCCTTTGACAATTTGACCCATAGGAGTCTCTAGAATTTCTGCTTTTCCTACAACGTTGTTACCGTTCCAAGAGAGTTCTGTAATTTTATGAGAAACCTTATCCAAGTTAATAGTCGGAGAGTCCGGATGATTTAGCTCACCCACCGCTCTTCCTCTTGAAACTTGATTTTTCACGTAAGTATCGACAGCAGATTCTAGAATTGCTTTTGGATAAACTCTTCCGTTCCTGTTTTTTGCGTCTGCTTGCATAAAGGTACCTTCAATAATGGGAACCTTCTTGCCGTTGCGCTCTTCACAAAGATATTCGACATCTTCAATGTGTTCTGTGATTAGTTTCATGGCGTATATTAGCCTATTTTACTATGTTGTTGATTATTATTTATACATCCATAACTTTGACAAAATCTTTAATGCCTTTTTCAGCATCCTTTTCAGATTTAAAAGTGTCGAGCTTTTCTCCGTCAACAAAAGCTTCATATCGAGCGCCAGACTTTTTAATTTCAGCTTGAAGTCTATTGCCTTTTCCTGTTTTAAATTTCTTCACAGTCTCTTCTGTCTGAAGTTCTTCAAGAAAAATTGAGTCATAATCTTCACTCTCATTTTGTTCTCGCATTCTCTTTAAAGCAAAGTCTAAAGCTTTAGAAAATCCAGATTTTTTATTGATTGCGTTTAGCAGTGCTTGTTTATTTTTTTCATTTACTGCATCGTATAACTGAACAACAGCGGATGCACTGTATGCGTCAACCTTTTTTGAGCCATCATCAAAGTTCACTCTCATTGCTTGACTTTCATCAACAATACGCCTCAGTGTTTGTAAGACTCTTGTTCCGGCTGCTTCAAAAATTTGAGATGCAACAGATTCTTTTTGTTCCTGTAGTTTCACACTAATCTTCTGTGCGATGACCGTTTCAATAGAGTCTTTTGCTTCTACAAAATCTTTCTGATCTACACAGTCTATAATTTTTTCTACGCTCATTGTCACTTGCCTCCTAGCGCCAAAGTCTTGCGCTTTTTGATCTGCCGGACGTTTCAGTGGGCTTTAAACTCGTCACTCTAACATCTACTTTAGGCGATTTTTTACCCTTTGCCGCGGCATTTCTTT
>PUNT01000023.1 GCA_003551905.1 Halanaerobiales bacterium | reverse complement strand
CTTTCCCTCCTAGATGCCAGGTCCTTACTGGTGAAAAAGATCAAGCAGATTTAGTTAAAGAAAACTCCTTAATCGACCTTTTCTGCATCCTTGCTTGCTGTATAAACGATAGAGCCTGGAGTGTAAAAAGCACTCCAGGGTATCATGATCAGGATGAAATTCTGTTCTGCAAAAAATTTGCCAAGTAAAATATGTTTGTTATTTAAACAAAAATTACTAATTCAAAAATACAAAAGACTAATTACAAAACTGAGACATCGTCTTTAAAATCTTTTCTTCCTCAGCATCCTTTTCATCCTGTGTAAACCCTCTCTTTTTAACATTTTGCCAGCTTCTTCTTTAAGATCAAAAGACTGCCTGTTCTCTTTTTCCACAGAATTCTGACTCTCCGGGGAATCAAAAGAATCTGTTTGTGAACTCGAACTAAACTGCTCCTTCCAGGACATACTCTTGCTCAAAAAACCAGTGAAAATCTGAAAAACCTCTTCCGGTGATAAATCAGCTCGACTGGCTTCTCTAAGTCCTGAACCTTCATTCACCTCAACAAACAAACCATCTTTTGAACCAGCAGTTTGGATGAAGGTATCACCAGTACTCAGTACACAGTGCTCAATTCCACTTCCTATTTTGTTAATTGTAGCTCTTATTTGATCTTCTGTTGGATTTTGGATTACATGTCCATTGGAATCTTCTAACCTTACACTGCTATTTGCCATTTTTACCCTCCTCCTTTCCTTTCTTATTGTAAAAATGAGCGTTTATCCATAGAAGCATACTAGAAACTCCTTCTTTTGCCAATTTCCCTATATGGCACAAGATGACAGAAAATCAAACAAGTGAGCTGCTACTGAGGAAATTTAGGCCAGCCAATCTATTATTCCATCTAGACTTTATTTCTGCTTTTATGATTATTTCTCCTTGCAGTTAACTACAAAAATCAATCCCTTTTTTTATTCTACTTCTCATTCAAGGCCAGATCTTTTCATTAATCAACAGGAATCTTGAATAAATCCTATCTTTCACAGGGGCATTGCATAATAAAAAATGTTTCCCCGGGGCAGAGGAATAGCAAAAAAAACATAGAACTATAGAATAACACGAAAACATAATTCGTGTTACCAATACCATTTCCTCGTGCCATCAGTTCTTTTTTTATGGTACACCAGAAATTATCCAAGGAGGAAAAAATGCACACAGGAAACGTGTTTTTTCGAACTTTAATTTTACTTTTTTTATTCGCAGTTCTTCTTAACTGGAATCCAGCCGTCCAGAGCCAGAGCAAAGAAGTGGTGGACATGGCAGGTCGGGAGATAAAAATTCCTGCCAGTCCCAGCAGGGTAATAGCCCTGGGGCCGGGAATGTTGCGGAAAATTGCTTATCTTGATGCTATTCACCTTATTGCAGGAGTTGAGGAAGGGGAAATATATGACTCTGAAACTACTTCTCGTCCTTATCAACTTGCTTATCCAGAGATAAAGTCTTTACCAATAATCGGACCAGATCATGGGGGAGATGCAGAACTGATAACCGGTCAGGCCCCCGACCTGATTCTCCTGCAGGGCACAGCCGAAGAAGCTCGCAAATTACAGCAAAAACTGGATGTTCCTGTTTTAGTTTTTGAGTTCGGTGATATCTACAATTACCGGCATATCCTCTATCAAGCCCTTAATCTTCTGGGGGAAGTTCTTGGTAAAGATCAGCGAGCCCAGGAGCTAATCAATTATATAGAAGATCTGATTTATGACCTGGATCAAAGAACCAAAGACATATCCCCGGCGGAAAAACCATCGATTTATGCTGGAGCAATGTCTTTTCGTGGTTCACATGGATTCACCTCTGTCCGGACACCATTTCCCCCCTTCGAATTTATCAATGCTCCAGATGTTGCTGGAAAACATCTAAACTATCAAGCCATGACTCATGTGAGTGTCAGCCGCGAACTATTGATAACCTGGGATCCTTCAATTATTTTTATCGATTTGGTCAACCTACACCTGGTAAGAGATGATTTTCAACGCTACCGGGAATACAGATATTTGACTGCTGTCCGGGAAAACCAGGTATATGGGCTTTTGCCATATGCCTCTTACCATGTCAACTTTTCCAACGTTCTGGCTAACAGTTACTACGCTGGAACTGTTATCTATCCGGAGGAATTTGCTGATATTGATGCAGAGAAAAAGGCCAATGAAATATATGAAAAATTCTTTGGTCAGCCCCTCTACAACCAGATAAAAAATATATCTGGCGGGTTTGGGGCAATCCATCTATAATTATGTAGCAGTGAGGATGAGTTTATCTTGATAGATCAAAAAGATATTATGGCCAGCTATGAAAGCCTGACGCAGAAGAATGTCATTCTCACCATAAGCCTCCTTCTCCTCTTGACCATCCTGATACTCTTATCCCTGGCCTTGGGAGCAATGCCTACCAGTTTAGCAGATGTGATGAGCGCTCTTGGTAGAACAGGAGAAAGAAGTCTTCAGGTTATTATCTGGAATATTAGGCTGCCAAGGATTCTAACTGCAGTACTTGCCGGAGGTGGCCTGGCAGTTGCTGGTACCATTATGCAGAGCATACTGAGAAATCCCCTGGGTTCTCCTTTTACCCTGGGTATATCTCAGGCTGCTGGTTTTGGAGCAGCCTTTGCCATTGTTTTCCTGGGCACATTCTCTGTTCAAGGGGGGAGCTCTGCCTCTTTCCTCTTAAACAGCGGCTATCTCACCACTTTATCAGCCTTTATATGGGCTTTAATATCAACCTCAGCAATTTTGATTCTAGTAAAATATAAAAGTCCTTCACCAGAAACCATGATCCTTACCGGCGTTGCTCTGGGCTCTCTATTTACCGCCGCCACTGCAGCATTACAATACCTGGCTGATGATGTTCAGCTGGCTGCCATTGTCTTCTGGACCTTTGGCGATGTGGGAAGGACTACCTGGTCCAACCTGGGGTTGATTGCTCTCGTTATGGTGCCCTGTTTAATTTACTATATTCTAAACAGCTGGAATTATTCTGTTATGTCTGCCGGCGATGAAACTGCCAGGGGACTGGGAGTCCCGGTCCACAGAATCAGAGTACTGGGAATGCTCTCTGCATCTTTTTTAACCGCAGTAATCATCTCTTTTGTAGGTATTATCGGTTTTGTTGGGCTAGTTGCTCCACACATAGGCAGAAAACTCATAGGCCCCAATGAAAGGTATCTAATCCCCTTTTCCACCATCATTGGCAGCACACTTCTTTTAGCCTCGGATACTGCCGCCAGAACCCTGGCAGCCCCTATAGTTATTCCTGTTGGTATCTTAACAGCTTTCCTGGGAGCACCACTTTTTATATACCTGGTTATCAAAGGGAGGGAATACATGTGGAGCTAGAGGTAAAAAACCTGGAATTTAGCTATGGTAAAAAAACTGTGCTGGAGAATATTTCCTTTCAGGTGACCAAAGGGGAAATAGTTGGCATAATTGGCCCCAATGGCTCTGGCAAGAGCACACTTCTGAAATGTATTAATGGACTCTTGCCACCGCAAAAAGGGGAACTGGTACTGGATGATAAAAATCTCCTGGAATACAGTTCCAGCGACCTGGCCAGAACAATTGGTTATGTACCACAGAAAGAACTGCTCTTCTCCCCCTCCCCGGTATTTGAGATAATTTTGATGGGAAGAAAACCATACGGGGCCTGGAAGCCAGGTCCTGAAGACAAAGAAATTGTTGCCAGAATAATTCACAGGCTCAATATAAGCAGCATTGCCTTCCAGGATTATAGCAAGCTCAGCGGGGGACAGCAACAGAAGGTCCTTATTGCCAGAGCCCTGGCCCAAAACCCCAGCCTTCTTATTCTGGACGAACCCACCAGCAACCTGGACCTCAAACATCAGATTGAAGTAATGGAGATGATAAAAGCAGAAAGCAAAAGAGGGATATCCTCCCTCATTGCCATGCATGACCTTTCCCTGG
>PUNT01000106.1 GCA_003551905.1 Halanaerobiales bacterium | reverse complement strand
CGCCAGCCGCAGAGATAATATTCAACAAAAGGTCGTTTTCATCCTTCCGATGGTGCCGTAGGCGGCATGATTGTCTATTTAAGCCATTATAACATCCTGGGTTATAACCTTATACCTCTAACCTCCCCTGCCAGCCCCTTTTCTACCAGAACACCAACGATTACAGTTTTATCATTTTTCTTGCTGTCCTGCAAAGAGCATATTTCTCCCTTACCAACAACCTGTCCCGCCCGGTTCACAACATCTACCTGTTGCTCTTTCCGGGGTAATGGTCTGTACTCATAGGGTATGCGGATCAGGGCTCGCTCCCCCTTTTTACTCACCACAAATATGGCCAGCCCCGGACAGTGGGGGATACAGACACCACAACCGGTACACTTCTCCTGATCCAGAACCGGCAGACGGGTAATAGGTTCTCCTACTGTTATGGCACCATGCGGGCAGGCGGGTTCACAGGGGTTGCAGGGGATTTCCTGAAAGCATTCAATAACTGCAACAGGCCCCTCATCCAATCTCTTTTCATCAGGAACACCGGGGCAGCTGGCCAGTTCTTCTGGTGAAGGAACACCATCAACTGCCACACATTTCTTCACCATTATTTTATCAGTCCTTCCCGGGTTAAAATTTCTTTAGCATCCTGCCGGTGTTCACCAAAAGGTCCGCTGCGCAGCGCCTGAAGCCTTTTTTTAACCTTTTGCTTTTCTGCTCCTGCTTGCAGGGAATCCAGTAAGCCCAGGGACTCTGCACAAGCTAAGCCTGCCAGGCAGCCTTCTTCCATGGCTGTTGAAGCTTCTTCCACCCCTGCCACATCACCAGCCACATAGATACCCTCTATGGATGTTTCCATGTCCTCATCGTGACAGGGCAGCTGTCCCCCCAGCGCAGGCACATATTTGAAATCAGCCTTCAGGGTAAACAATAATTCCGCCATGGGAGTGAGCCCTACTGCCAGACAAACCATATCCACATCCAGTGTTTCTTCGCTACCGGAAATAACCTGTCCCTTTTCATCCAAACGGCCAATGGTGGCAGAGGTAACACTATTTTCTCCCTGACAGGAAATAATGGTGTGTCGGGTTCTTATGGGCACCCCGGCCCGCCGGATCTTACCAGCATGCACTCCGTAACCACCAATCTCCAGCATTGCTTCCACAATCATAGCCACCCGGGCTCCAGCCTGCAGCAATTGATATGTTACTATAAGACCTACATTGCCAGAACCCACCATGAGGACTTTTTGCCCGGGCAAAACCCTGTGCACATTGATCATGGTCTGGGCAGCTCCAGCTCCCATTACTCCCGGCAAGGTCCAGCCGGGAAAAGCTAAAGCGTTTTCGCTGGCACCAGTGGCAATTATTATTCTCTCAGCCCTGCAGGTAAAATCAGTGTCATTCCTGAGTAGAGCCAGTTCAGGGCCGGGGAAGATTCCCCAGCATATGGTATCCAGGCTGATCTCCACTCCCAGTTTTTGGGCTTCATCAAGGAGTTCCTCACCAATAGAAAAACCTCTTATGCCGGCCCGGTGCTCCCGGGAACCAAAAAATTTATGGATCTGCTTGAAGAGCTGCCCACCGGGGGAGCTGTTCTCATCCACAACCAGGACCTTAGCTCCAGCTCTCGCCCCTTCAATTGCTGCCATCAAGCCAGCCGGCCCGGCACCCACTACTGCAATATCCACCTCTTTAGCCATCATTTAGCCACCTGCCCAACCCATCTTGAGTTTCAACCTGCATTCCCTCCCTTACAGGAGTAATACAGGTGCGAATATTGGGAATTCCGTTCACTGTCATCATGCAATCGGTGCAGCGACCGATAGCGCAAAACAATCCCCGGGGTTCCTTTCTATTAGCGGTGTTGCGGAAAACTCGAATTCCCTGGGCTGCCAGGGCTGATGCTATGGGCTCCCCGGCTCGAGCCAGCACCGGCTTGCCATCTACAAATATTGTTATCTCTTGAGTTTCTTCCAAAGCTCCCAGTATGGGATGATCTTTAATGCGCACCATGGATTACTCCTTTCCCGGGATCTTGCTCATATTCTCGGGGATGAGGGCACCTAAAGGCAGGGCCCGGACCGGTGGACGATATGATGGTGGTTTTATTTCCCCGGCTTTTAAACCCTTCTCTCTGGCCAGGATATTCCTCACCATACGAGAACAGGTATTGCCCTGGCAAAGGCCCATTCCCGCTCTTGTAAAACGCTTGATTTCATTGAGATCAACTGCTCCAGCATCTATTGCTTCCAGTATATCACCGAGAGTGATCTCTTCACAACGGCATATAATGGTATCTCTGTCCACCGGCAACTCTCCTTTAACCGTATGCTTTTTTGACCTTTTCCCGGGCAATTTCCAGAGATCTACTCAATATCTCCCCCTCATCCATACCCGGAAAAACTCTATCCTCCATAACAATTCGACCATTTATGATTACTGTCTGCACATCAGAGCTTTTACAGCAGAAAACCAGTGTGGCCATGAGATCATTGATAGGCTGTTGATGAATGCTACCGATTTCAACAACTATCACATCTGCCAGGGCTCCAGGTCTTAAAACACCAGCATCTATTTTAGCAGCCCGGGCACCATTGACTGTAGCCATGGCAAAAGCATCTTCAGCAGAGACAGCAGCAGCGTCCTCCAGAGCGACTCGCTGCAAGAAGGTCCCAACCCGCATTTCCTCAAACATATCCAGGAGATCGTTGGAGGCCGCTCCATCGGTAGCTATGCTCACAGTAATCCCCCGTTTGAGCATTTCAGCTATAGGGGCAATTCCACTACCCAGACGCATGTTACTCTTGGGATTATAGACCGGGATAACTCCTTTTTCTGCAATTATATCCAGATCATTGGGTTCTAGGTGAATGCAGTGAGGGGCTGTCACATGTCCCTCCAGAAAACCCAGGCTGTTAAGGTAACCCAGGGGTGTATACCCTGTATCAGCCTTGCAATCTTCAACCTCCCACCTGGTTTCAGCTATGTGGATCTGTGTTCCCAGGTCCTTCTCATCTGCAGTTTTTCGCACCCAGTTCAAGAGATCCGGACTGCTGAGATAAATGGTAGATGGCCCCAGGAAAACATCCAGAAGACCTTTATGTCCCTTCCACCTCTCTATATAGTCCAGTATATCCCGGCGAGCTTCTTCTGGCTCCCGGAGCAATTCCGGCGGAATTCCCTGATCACTGCAGGTAATGGCAGCTATGCCCCGGAAACCCAGATCACTCCAGGCCTGAAACATTTCATCATAGATGAGGTCCATGTTTATGCAGCTGGTAATGCCGCTCCGGACCATTTCCATACTGGCCAATGCAGTCCAGTAATATGCGGCAATGCTGGACCTTTCCTGCCGGGCTTCAGTCCGGATAACACCAGCGAATGGAAAGAGAACCTCATCACACCATTCCTTCAGGGCCAGGTTATTACCACGGCCTTTGAGAAAATTCTGATAGAGATGGGCATGACCGTTAACAAATCCTGGCATAACAACTTTAGAGCTGCCATCTATTATAACCGGGTTTTTCCCCTGATAATAAGGGGCTACTTCTTCAGGACTGCCCATGGCCTTGATATGCTCACCTTCAATATAAAGGTCCTGGTCCTGCGCAATCTGATCCGGTTCTGCTATAAGGTAAGATGCTCCTTTGATTAAGATGGACAATTTTCTGCCTCCCTCCTGTTAGCTACGAGTAGTGCTGAATTCATCAATTGGATATTGGGTTCTGCCGGTGAGGAGATAATCAGTTGCCAGTTCTCCCAGGACTACAGCAATACCCATGGAACTGGAGAAACTGCTCACCACCAGGTAGTTGCTCAAATCCCCTCCCCAGCCGAATACAGGCAACCTGTCATCGGTAAAAGGAGTCACAGAACCCCACATTCTTATTAGAGAGATATCCTTGAGTGAAGGTAGTATATCTGCAGCTTTTTTTATCACCTGCTTTATGCCTTTTTGAGTAACCCGATTATCATAATCCTCCACATCACTGG
>PUNT01000020.1 GCA_003551905.1 Halanaerobiales bacterium | reverse complement strand
GGATATAATAGAAGGTAGAACTCCACCCAGAAAATCACCACTTATCCCAGGACACGAAGTTATAGGCAGGGTAATAAAAAAAGGCACACAAGCCAAAAGATTTCATGTAAATGACCGGGTAGGATTGGGCTGGTTTTTCGCCTCCTGTGATGATTGTCATTTCTGCCTGAGTGGCAGGGAAAACCTCTGCTCCTCCTTCCAGGCGACCGGACGGGATGCTGATGGGGGCTATGCAGAATACATTATTGCTCCAGAATATTCACCAGCTATAATTCCTGATAGCTTTAGTAACATAGAAGCTGCACCTCTTTTATGTGCCGGCAGCATAGGCTCTCGTTCACTACAACTTTCCAACCTGAAAGATGGCCAGAATCTTGGCCTAACCGGTTTTGGGGCATCTGCCCACCTCATCCTGCAAATTGCTCGCTATCAGTTTCCCAACTCAAAAGTATTCGTCTTCGCCCGGCGAAAAGAAACCAGGGAGTTTGCTCTAGAACTGGGTGCCAGCTGGACAGGTTCCATAGAAGAAAAAGCCCCGGAAAAACTCGAGGCTATAATAGACACTACCCCTGCCTGGGGCCCAGTAGTTGAAGCCTTGAAAAATCTTAATAGCGGAGGCAGACTGATTATCAATGCTATACGCAAGGAAGAAGACGATAAAAAGAGACTGCTGAATCTGAATTATGAAGATCACCTCTGGCTGGAAAAAGAAATTAAATCAGTCGCCAATATTACCCGAAAAGACATTGAAGACTTTCTTTACCTGGCAGCATCTGCAAATATTAAACCAAAAACTCAAACTTATAGCCTGGAAAAAGCAAACCAGGCCCTACTGGACCTGAAACAAGGAAAAGGAGTGGGAGCAAAAGTGTTGATAATCTAGTCTGCAAAACTTAGCGAAACATTTTTCAGCCCATTATTCTGAAATTCCTCACGGTATTTATTAATGAGAGCCTGCTCTTCTTTAAAACGCTCTTCTCCATCCATACAAGCCAGTTTTTCTTCTCCGTATTTTTGCCCCAGGTCTCGCCATGCTAAGCGCAGGGCTAACTCCTCCCAAAAGGTTTTTTCAGCAAACCTCTCTAGGATCTCCACTACCGGCGTTTCATTTTCAAATATTTTACTGTGATAGTACCTTTTGTTATTTTCATCCCAGCTAACCAAACCAGCCATACCAAACTGACTGGACAAGCCAAGAATTTTTTGCTCCAGTTCTTGATAGCTTTTGCTTTCCTGTTTTATAAAAAGATTATGAGCATGAAAAACCCAGTCAGTAATATAAAGAACGTCTAAAAGCTGTTCATACTCCCTCTCACTTAACTGTATCATCAAAATTATAACCCCCTAGAACACTCGACTAACAGTTTTTAAGAAAATTCAATAGCTGCCCCATGCACTTAAACACATAATCAGCTTTATATACCCTTCTTTTCTCCTCCTGGGCAAAGTAAAATGTCCACATGCCAACATCCTTGGCCGGTTCAATATCTTTTTCGTAGTCATCGCCTATCATAACACAGGCTGATGGAGAAATACCCAGCCTGTCAATAATGGCCTGATAATAACGAAGTTCCGGCTTTTTGCAGCCAATTTCCGCTGGCGTGAAAAAATAGTCAAAATATTTTTCTATACCACCTCTGCTTAGAGCTTCTCTAAGCAGTTTTTTACAAGAGCTCTCAGCGTTGGAGGCTACACAACAAATATAATCATCTGATAAAAAACCCAACAACTCCTCAACTCCAGGAACTACTTCAATATGAGACCACCTGGCCATGGGTCCAGAGTACTGCGGTATGTCATACATTAATGTGTTGCCCCAGTCAAAAATAAACACTTCTAAATCTTTAAATCTCTTCACCCTCCTAACTAAAAAGAGATACTATAATTCAGAATCCTATCCTACTAAATTAAGTTATAGGATACTAGGAGCATGGCCGTCATAATTTAGATATATCTCTATCCCCTGGCCTTTATTCGTGCCCAGGTATCTCGCAAGGGGACTACCTGATTGAACACAGGTTTTTCTTTAGTAAAATCTTTTTTGTCAGCACAGAAGTAACCCTGACGCAAAAACTGATAGCGATCTTCTGGCTCAACTTTTTTAACTTCAGGCTCAGCCACACAGCCGGTCAGAGCTTCCAGGGAATCTTTATTCAAACTTAGCTTAAAATCGTCATGTTCCTCAGGATTTTCTGCACTGAACAGGCGATCATAGATCCGCGCCTCTACTTCAACAGCATGGTTAGCAGAAACCCAGTGGAGAGTCCCCCTCACCTTTCTACCATCAGCTGACCAGCCTCCCCGAGTTTCCGGGTCATAAGAACAGCGGACCTCCTCTATCTCACCGGTCTTTTCATTCTTTATCACCTTATTACAGGTAATATAGTAGGCTCCTTTCAAGCGTACTTCCCGGCCTGGCGTTAACCGGAAAAATTTTTTCGGTGGGCTTTCTCTGAAGTCGTCCTGTTCAATGTAAATTTCCCGGGAAAAAGGAACCTTTCTTTTGCCCATGCTTTCATCTTCAGGGTTGTTTTCTATCTCCAGTTCTTCCGTTTCTCCAGAGGGGTAATTCTCAATAACCACACGCAATGGACGCAGTACCACCATTATCCTTTTAGCTCGCCGGTTTAAATCCTCCCTTATGGCATGTTCTAGCTGAGCTACATCAACAATACTGTTGCTTTTTGATACACCTATACTCTCACAAAACCGGGCTATGGCTTCCGGGGTTATCCCCCTTCTCCTCAACCCGCAGATGGTTGGCATCCTGGGGTCATCCCAGCCATCAACATATCCACCCTCAACCAGTTCCCGGAGTTTTCGCTTGCTTAAAACAGTGTAACTGATATTGAGACGGGCAAATTCAATCTGGCGGGGAGGTTCAGGACAGTTCAGGTTTTCCAGGAACCAATCATAGAGAGGTCGGTTATCTTCAAATTCCAGGCTGCAGAGGGAATGGGTAATTCCTTCCAGGGCATCTGAAATGGGATGGGCATAATCATACATTGGATAAATACACCACTCATCTCCTGTCCGGTGATGGGGTTCTTTCATTATTCGATAGATCACCGGGTCCCGCATATTCATGTTAGGTGATGACATATCAATTTTGGCCCGAAGAACCCTGGAACCATTGGGAAATTCACCAGCCCTCATCCTACGGAAAAGCTGCAGGTTTTCATCCATGGATCTATTACGGTAAGGGCTCTCTGTCCCTGGTTCAGTTAAGGTTCCCCTATATTCTTTAATCATTTCTGAGGTCAGGTCACACACATATGCTTTTCCTTTTTTTATCAATTCTTCAGCATAATCGTATAGTTCTTGAAAATAATCGGAAGCAAAAAACAAGCGATCTTCCCAATCAACCCCCAGCCAGGCAACGTCCTCCTTGATGGCTTCTACAAATTCTTCTTCTTCTTTTATGGGATTGGTATCATCAAAACGTAGGTTGAATTTACCTCCATTAGCTACAGCTATTCCGTAATTTATCAATATGGCCTTGGTATGGCCAATATGAAGATACCCATTGGGTTCAGGAGGAAAACGAGTATGAACCCGACCTTGGTAGCGTTTATTTTTTTTGTCCTCGTCGATTATATTTTGAATAAAGTTATCCAGCAGTGATATATTTTTTGCAGTCAATATGCAAACACCCCCTAATTTAGACTCCCTATCATGGACATATTATTTACTCTATACTTTACCACAAAGTACTGTTTTATGCAGTCCCATTAACGGCGGCTTCGTTCCAGATCTCCAATTATTTTCTCCAGGTACCAAACTTCACTTTTATTCGGGTACTTTTCTTTAAGTTTCTCTTTATAACGTTCTATGGTTTCCTCACCGCTTTCACCTGGCATCCTCAAAGCTCTTTTGCAATGGTTGCGTAAGGCCCTGATTCTCATCTGTCTATGCTTTCTTACCAATAATGGATAAAAGACCACAAATATAACCAGGAATATCAAAACAGCTACCATTAATCCCATTAATATCCCCTCCAGGAAAATATTCCTTTTCACCTATTATATCTGCTG
>PUNT01000123.1 GCA_003551905.1 Halanaerobiales bacterium | reverse complement strand
CTAGAGCAGGTGGACTTCTTGATTCAGCAGAGAGAAAAGCTGTGCACACTTCTGGTCCGGAAACAAAATCTATCGATCTGGATAAAATATTTGCCGGAGGTTCAGATTCCAATCCTACCTTAAAGGATGGAGATACGGTCTACATAAATAAAGCTACCTATCAGGTTACAGTAATGGGAGCAGTTAATAAGCCTGGTTCCTATCCCTGGTTTGAAGGACTAACCCTGGCAGAAGTCATTGCCCAGGCAGGAAATGTTGTAGAGATGGGTGATATGGAGGCTATAAACATTGTTTCCCGGGATGGTACCGTGGAAAGTTATAATCTTAAGGATTATATTGAAGATGGTATAAAAAAGGCCAATCCCACTTTAAGAACTGGTGACCTGGTAATTGTGAGCACAGTGCGAGCTATAGATTGGGAGTTTATTTTCTTCTTTGTCCGGGGCTTGAATGCCATAAAAGACTTCCTGGACATTCAGTGGTAGGGGGGGTATAGTTTTGGAAAACTATGAAGAACAGGAAATGGAACTGGATCTGCGGGAGCTTTTCAATATTCTATGGAAACGCAAGTGGATTATCATACTCCTCTTCATACTGGCTGTAACAGGCAGTTATTTTATTAGCGGGCAGCTTCCCCGCATCTATGAAACATCTACAGTGATCCTGGTCCGGGAAGGGGAGGGCCTGCAGGATATCTTTGGTGAACAGTTTTCGGTTTTTGCCGGCAGAGCCAATAGGGTTGCCACCTATCAAGAACTCTTGAAGACAAGACCCATACTGGAAGAAGTAATTGAGAGAATGGACCTAAAAGATGATGAAACCGGCGAACCAATGCGGGCTCGTTCTTTACAGGGGAGAATAAGTATCCGGGGTGATCGGGACACTAACCTCATTACCATTACCGTAGAGTATGATGATCCGGAAATGGCCCGGGATATAGCCAATACGCTGGTAGAAGTTTTCCAGGAAGAGAATCAGAAGATGAACATAGCCCATCTCCATAGTGCTTCAGAATTCATAAGCCAGCAACTGGAAAGCACAAAAAGCCAGCTAACAGATCTGGAGTATCAGCTCCTGGAATACAAAACTGAACAGGGCATTGTTTTTCCAACCGAACAGGGCAAATCACTCCTGAACAAAATAGTAGCTCTGGAAACAGCCAGAGCAGAAACAGAAATTGAAATGGGTTATGCCAAGGCCAGTTTGGGAGAGATAGAAGAATATTTTGAGCGTGAGGACCGGGAAATGGTTTCCACCCGGACTATCAGCAATAATCCTGAAGTTAGAGAACTCCGGAGCTGGCACACAGAACTGGAAATAGAGCTGGCGGGATTATTAGAAGTCTATACTGAGGAACATCCTAAGGTTCTGGAAGTCAAGAAGAAAATTGATGAGGTTAATGAACGACTGGGGAAAATGGTTGAAGAAATAACCAGTTCCCGGACAGAAGCAATTAATCCTCTTTACCAGTCATTCAGGGAAGAAATCATCAGAAGTCAGACCAGTATAATCGCATCCCAGACTAAAATAGATGCTTATGATGCTCAGATAGAAGATCTCAACAGGCAGCTAAGCTCCCTGCCGGAAGAAGAGCTTGCTATGGTAAGGTTGGAGCGGGAAAGTCAGGTTACTGAGAACTTATACCTGCTTCTCATGGAGAGACAGGCTGAAGTTCAAATACAGGAGGCCATGCAAACGGCTGATATTGTTGTAGTTTCTCCGGCAGCAACAGAAATGATTCCCATAAGGCCCAGGACCAGTTTGAACATGGCCCTGGCCGGGGTGCTGGCCTTATTTGTGGGAGTGGGGATTATTTTCCTGATGGAATTTCTGGATACTACAGTTAAGACTGATAAAGACCTGGAAAAGCTGACCGGTATACCTGTTTTAGGGGTAATTCCTGACATGCAGAAAGTGGACTATTCCAAGGGTTACGGAAGGGAGAACTGAGATGCGTAAGGGAATTAAGAGTAGAGATGAAGAACTTGTTGTAGAGAATCACCCAAAATCCATTGTTGCTGAAGCTTACCGGACACTCAGAACTAATATTAGTTTTCTAAGCCCGGATGAGCCCTTGAAGACAATTATGGTGACCAGTGGAGGACCTGTTGAAGGTAAATCTCTAACAGTTGCCAATCTGGGTATTTCCTTTGCGCAAGCTGGGAAAAAGGTTATCATAATTGATGCTGACCTGCGCAAGCCCATGCAACATAGGTTCTTTAAGCTTACTAATTTTGACGGACTTACCAGTATTCTTACCGGTGAGAAAGAGTTTTCTTCTGTTATCCGAGAATCTGGAATAAATAATCTCAAGATTTTAACTTCTGGAGTAACCCCTCCCAATCCCTCTGAGTTATTAGGTTCAAAGAAGATGGACTCTATTCTGGAACAGGCCAAGGAGGAAGCAGACTCAGTGCTAGTAGATGTCCCTCCAGTTATAGCTGTTACTGATGGGCTTGTTCTGGCCAGTAAAGTTGATGGTGTTGTACTGGTTGTGGCTTCCCAGGAAACCCACAGGGAGATGGTAGCACAGGCCAAGGAAAATCTGGAAAAAGTTAAGGCTAATATTGTAGGGACAGTTTTGACCAAGGTTCCCATTGAGAGCGGTGGAAAGTACTATTATTACTATTATGGACCAGACAAGTAAAGATGGATAAAAGTATATAGTCCTAAACGAAGTAAGGGAGTGGCGCAATGGTCGATATTCATGCTCATATCCTGCCAGGTGTAGATGATGGAGCTAAGGACTTAGAGGAATCTCTGAAGATAGCCAGGAAGATGGAAGAAGTGGGAGTCAAGAAAGTTATTGCTACACCACATTACTTAGAGGAAGGTTATCAGCTTTCTCCAGGAGAAACAGAAGAAAAGGTACGGGAGTTGCAGAGGGTAATAGATAAAGAGGGGATGGAACTTGAAGTTCTCCCGGGGGCAGAAGTCTTTATCACGCCTGTTTTAGGGAGAGATGTGAGTCAGGGCATGGTGCCCACATTGAATAATAGCCGCTATCTTTTGCTGGAATTTCCCATGGACAAGATACCATCTTTCACCAATCATGTGCTTTATGATTTGCGAGTGATGGGAATTCACCCAATTATCAGTCACCCGGAAAGATATCCAGTACTGATGGATAACATTAAACTTTTATATGAATGGATGGAAGAGGGTGTGTTAGCTCAGGTTAATTCCGGTAGCTTTTTAGGAGTTTTTGGGCGGAAAGCTCAGCGAGCAGCAAAGAACCTGGTTTTGAATAATCTGGTGCAGTTCATTGGTTCCGATGTGCATTCAGGGAAAAGTGGCAGAGGTTATTTAACAGAAGGTGTTGGAGCTATTCGGAGAATGATTGGAAACCGGGCAAATAGTTTTCTGAAGAATGCAGAAAGAGTTGTTTATGATAAGGAGATACAATTTCATGTACCAAAATTTGATGTAAGCAAGACCAATGTCTTTGCCCTGGCACGGAAAAATTTGTTTTAAATAAATCTATTAGTGCAGTTAGAATTATTTGCAGGATCCCTCTTTAAGCTAAAAGAGGGGTTTTATAGTTTTACCTGCTTTGTTTTCTAAGATGCTAGAAGTTAATTTATAGGTGAATACACACAATCAATACTCAGTTGTAAGTTAAGGAGAGTAAAAAACTTGTAAAGGAGTCATCAAATGGAAAAAGAATATCAAATACTTTCCCATTTACAGGAGCAGGAACATACTTCTCAAAGGAAAATTGCTGAAAATACAGGGATTTCTTTGGGAACAGTAAACCTGCTTCTGAAAAAGATGGCTAAAAAGGGTCTTGTTAAGATTGAAAAACTTGATGCCCGTTCTCTTAAGTACATTTTGACTCCCAGGGGCTTTGCTGCTAAAGCAAGTCTTACCTGTAGATACATCAAGCAATCATATAAATATATTATTAATGTTGGCAATACTGTAAAAAATATTTCCCGGGAAGTACAGGATAATAATTTAGGCCATGTTTTTCTCTATGGTACCAAGGATGAGATTTACCAGATACTGAAGATGTTTTTGCAAGAGGAGAAAATCGATTTTTCTTT
>PUNT01000069.1 GCA_003551905.1 Halanaerobiales bacterium | reverse complement strand
TGTGCCGCTCTGGCAGTGAAAGCTGGCCTGCCCCGGGAAGAAGGTTTAAAAGCAGTTACCCTCAATGCGGCCCGGATTTTAGGTGTTGATCATCGTTTGGGAAGTTTAGCAGAGGGCAAGGATGCAGATCTGGTGGTCTGGGATGAGCACCCATTTATCCTGAATGCCCGGGCCCAGGAAGTATATATACAGGGCAGACAGGTCTTATAACTAAAAAACCCGCCAGCAGGCGGGTTTAATCTAGGGGCTGCTGGAGAGAGAGGTGTAACTCTCTGTCTCCTGGGAGCCATTAAAGCGTTTTTCTTCAAACATGACATTTTCCAGGAAAATTTCTCCTGCCTCAGGGC
Organism: Halanaerobiales bacterium; assembly: GCA_003551905.1. GTDB lineage: Bacteria > Bacillota > Halanaerobiia > B1SED10-174 > B1SED10-174 > B1SED10-174. The sequence goes on along the minus strand of PUNT01000069.1, from coordinate 3,708 downwards.
CAAAGAACTTAAAGATGCGCCGGAAGATAAAGGCATAGAGGGCCAGTATTGGTTTAAAGTCTCGAAGATCTGTCATATCGTAGTAGAATTTTTCCGGTCGAGCCCATTCCTTGAAGCATTTCCATTTTTCCTTGAGGGATAGCTGATTGTCAGTGAGGTTGAAAAGAATCCAGCCCAGGTCCAGAAACTGCAGCTTTCCCTTAATTCCGGGAATCTGAGGCTTGGGATTACGGATGGGTTGATCCAAAATCATGTCAACATAAGGTTCAATGAGGTTGACACCGGCATTATATGCCAGGGCAACTGCTGGAGCCATCCGGGGGTTGCATTCGATGAGGTAAATATTGCCCGTTTCTTCATCCATCATATAGTCCAGGCTGATAAAGCCGGTCCAGTTGAAATGTTCGATGATTCGCCGGTCCATCTCTTCTGCTTCCGGGCAGGAATAGGTGACCCGGTAAGAACTGGTGCCGCCAGTGGTTGGAACAACCCGCAGGGATTTAAAGACTATGTTACCAACAATATCCCCCTGCCGGGCCAGGTTAATGGTGGAGATAAGAGGGCCTTTGATGAATCTCTGAATTATGGGCAGTTCGTTTTTTAAGTTGTATCTATCCGTAATTTCCTGATACTGGGGATAAACCTCTGCCGGGTTCTTGATCAGGCGCTGGCCATTGGCATTTCTGCCGGTCTGATGCTTAATAATTACTGGATAATCAATAGACTGGCAAATATCTTTCACTTCATCCATGGTTTTAGGGCAAAATGTTCCTGCTGGGGTGGGTATGTTCAACCGTTCTGCCAGATTTTTAAGGTATTCTTTGTTATGAATTTTCATTATGGACTCGTAAGGCATGGTGAGCATACGGGTGTAGTTTTTGATTATGTTGTAATAATAAGACATTAAAAAACCACACTCAAAGGTGGGAACATAAATATCGTAGTTGCCGGTTTTCAATTCATTGAGAACTACCCGGGCAAAGCCTCTGGGGTCATATCGCAGGGAAGGAGATATAATTCTTCTCTTAACTGCCCGGGAATAGAATGCATAACATTCCCTGGAAGAGTCGATGGCAGTTACTTGAAAACCTAGCTCAGCAAGGCGGCGTACAGTAAAAAGACTGGTAGGGTTCATCATAGTGGAAACTAGTGCTTGCATCGAGAAACCTCCATATATAATTGTATTGAAATAGGTTAGAAATGAAATTACTTCTGAATTAAACATTTCTCTTTATGAGGTTTATTTCCTGCAAGTTTATATAAAATTTATGCCTGCTGGTTGGAAAGGAGAATTTAAATGGGGAAAGTGGATGATTTTGAAAAGTTCAGGAAGGATATTAATGAGAAGATCCTGCAGGGAGAAAACCTGGACATCAAGAGATTTTTTGCCCTGGATAGCAGTGTTTATCAGGAGGGAGTTTTGCCGGCCAGGATTAAGGAATTGATGGGACTTGTGGCTTCTATGGTTTTGAGATGCGATGATTGTATTACCTATCACATTTTGCAGGCTGAGAAAGCCGGGGTTACCAGAAAGGAACTGGAGGAAGCATTCAGCATTGCTCTTGTGGTAGGAGGTTCCATTGTTATACCACATCTACGCAGGGCTGTAGCCTTGCTGGAGGAGATTGATTTATGAGAGAAGAGCCAGTACTCCTCAGGCAGGAAATTTCTTATGGAGGGCGAATAATATAATTAACCATAATAATCCAGCCAGGAAGGGGAGGGTTTTATGGCAGTGGGTAGATTAAAGCCAGAGGATGCTGCCCAGGAAATGAATGTGCTGGTTCAGACTGTGTATGCTCTCCTTGATGAAGGTAAGTTGAAGGGAGAGCGTCTGGCCCACACCTGGCGCATCAGCAGGGAAGAGCTGGATTCTTTTATGGGCAGGCCGGATTATTCGCAGATTGTTAAAAAGAAGGAGCAGGAGGTTGTCCGGGAGCTCAGAAGAGATTCTATGCCTGGTGTTATTGGTTATGCTGGGTTGGGTTTAGCTGTGATTGGCCTTGGCCTGTACTTCAATTTTGCTCTTGGTAGGACATCAGTTCCCTTGCTAATTATTTCCTTTGCTATTGGTCTTTTATTTTTCTTTAGAGCATACCGTCATTATAATATTACCTGAAAACTTCTATTACTAGCCTGCTCTGGAGCAGGTGTTTTTTTTGCAGGAGAAATGTGGATATTAGGGAATAATAAACATAGGTAAATCTCCTCTGGGATGGGGTCCAAGCTTATCCCTGGAGATTTCTCATATCCAGGGAATGTTGCTGTAAAATGCCGGTCTTATGCCTGATTCTCAAGCTCCATACAGGTAGTTGCTAATTCACATGGACTCTTTGTGGCAACAGCCGAAGTATGGAGATCAAGATTAACCTGTATAAAATTATATGTCCAGCAGATAAAATGTGCAGGGAGGTTCCAGGATGGATTATTTCAAAAGAAGCAGGGTAGGGGAAATACTTTCTGGCAAAAAAGAAGATGAAGAGGTTATTATTCTGGGCTGGGTGCGCACCAAGCGGGTTTCTCCAAATGTGGCTTTTCTGGAAATAAATGACGGCAGTTCCCTGGCCAATGTCCAGATTGTTATTGATAAGCCAGAGGAGTATCCAGGGCTGGAGGAAATATTAACCGGTGCCAGTGTCCGGGTAAAAGGCAGGGTTGTGAGAGTTCAGGGCAGAGAGCAGGATTATGAAGTTCACTGCCAGGATTTGCTCCTGATTGGCAAAGCTGATCAGACCTTCCCACTTCAGAAGAAAAGGCATACTTTTGAATATTTGCGGGAAATTGCCCACCTCAGGCCCCGAACCAACACCTTTGGAGTTATTAACCGGTTTCGCAGCAAAATGTCTTTTGCTATCCACCGCTTTTTCCAGGAGCGAAATTTCTACTACATCCACTCACCTATCATAACTGCCAGTGATTGCGAGGGTGCTGGAGAACTTTTCCGGGTTACCTCCCTGGATCTGGAAAAACTGGGCCGGGAAGTGCAGCCGGTTAACTTTCAGGATGATTTTTTCGCTGATGAAACTTTTCTCACAGTTAGCGGGCAGCTGGAGGGAGAGCTTTTATGCACTGCTTTAGGTGATGTTTATACATTTGGTCCTACCTTCCGGGCTGAAAACTCCAACACCTCCAGGCATCTTTCAGAATTCTGGATGATAGAGCCGGAGATGGCTTTCTGTGAATTGGAAGAAATGTTGATCTTAGCTGAGGATTTTGTTAAATTTATAATAAATGCCAGTCTGGAAGAGTGTACGGAAGAGATGGATTTCTTTAACAGGTGGATCGACCGGGGCCGGCAGAAATTGCTGCAGGATATACTCAAGGCTGACTTTGTTACCGTCTCCTATACCGAGGCGGTGGAAATACTTAAAAAGGCCAGGGTTGATTTTGAGTTTCCTGTGGATTGGGGACTTGATCTGCAGTCCGAGCATGAAAGATACCTGACAGAAAAATATTTTAAGGCGCCGGTTATGGTCATTGATTATCCCCGGGATATAAAGGCTTTTTATATGCGGGTAAATAATGATGAGAAGACGGTTCGAGCAGTAGATGTCCTGATGCCGGGAGTTGGTGAAATAATTGGCGGCAGTCAGCGGGAAGAGAGATATGATGTCCTGGAAAACAATATGCGGCAGCATGGACTGGACCTGGAAAGGTACCGCTGGTTTTTAGATATAAGGAGGTACGGGACCGTTCCCCATTCCGGTT
>PUNT01000232.1 GCA_003551905.1 Halanaerobiales bacterium | reverse complement strand
TTTGCGGTATGACAAGAGGACATTTGTCCATGGGGAGAAAATAGATGCCCTGTCTCTAACAGTGCAAGAAGAGGCCATTGATGATGCTGTTTTAGCAGTAGAGTTGCTGCGAGGTTTTGAATTCATTCAGAAAGACAGAATATTTGTCCTGGGTCTCAGCCTGGGTGGTATGCTCATTCCCAGAATTGGTAGGGAAGATACAGAAATTTGCGGTTTTATTGTGATGGCTGGCCCTGCCCGTCCTCTGGAGGAACTGATCCTTGAACAGGTAACCTACCTTTTATCTCTGGATGGAGAGTTGAGGCCGGAAGATAAAGAACAAATAGCAAAAGTAGAAGAACAGGTCAATACCATTAAGGGGCTGGAGCTAAGCCCTGATATTCCACCTGAAGAACTTTTAGGTTTTAATGCTAATTACTGGCTGGATCTTCGGGGGTATAATTCCCCTGAAAAAGCCGGAGAACTTGAACGTCCCCTGCTTGTTCTTCAGGGAGGGCGGGATTATCAGGTTACAGTGGAAGATTTCGAACTATGGAAAGAAGGTTTGGGGGATAGGGAGGAGGCTATCTTCATCCTTTATCCTGATCTAAACCACATATTTATTTCTGGTGAGGGAATCAGTATGCCTTTTGAATATTATAATCCTGGTAATGTGGCTTTAGAGGTAATAGACGACATTGCAGGCTGGGTTAAGCTCTGGTGATATTATAATGTTAGAGAGGGGAGGTGGGTTGATGCTGCTTACCACCACAGATCTAAATGTTGAATATGAGGTTCTGGGGATAGTAAGGGGAAACAGGGTTAGGGCTGCTCACTTGGGGCGAGATATCATGGCTTTTTTTAAGAACCTGGTAGGTGGAGAGGTAAAAGAATATGCAGACCTCCTTACCGGGGTTCGGGACGGGGCTGTTGATGACATGGTGAAAGAGGCGCATAATATGGGTGCCAACGCAATTATTGGCATAAGGTTTGCGTGTTCCCAGGTTGCTTCTGGCATGGCAGAAATACTCTGCTATGGAACGGCTGTGAAAATCTAGTGAGGTAAAAAGCGTAAAAAAGAAAGAGGAGGGGAGAGATGTTAAAAAATGTTTTATTTAGAAGTTTCCTCCTTATAGCTGGCCTGGTTTTTCTCTATGGTTCAGTTTTAGCAGCTTTGCCTGGAGCAGAGGAGGGAGTTTTTGAGATTTTCGTTGGTGGAAGCAAGGTTGGGGAGCTTTCTTATAAAGTAGAAGCAGTTGAAGAAGAAACCATACATGTTGTAGCTCATTTACTGCAGGAGGTTGCCACTCCTCAAGGGCTGGTTAGTATGGACTATCGGACCCAAGAGGTAGTTTCCCTTAAGGACTTTTCCAGCAAGTCCTATATTCTGGAGGCTAAAACCAATGATCTAGTTCAGAAAGTAACAGCAGAATATAGTCAGGAAAAAGTTGTGTATAAGCTTTATCAACAGGATATAATGTTAACCAAAACAGAGCACCCTCTCAATGAATTTGTATATATTCTGGACAATAACATGTACCATCACCTGATTTACCTAGCAGGAGCTTTGAGCCTTGAACATCAGGAGAGCAAAGTATTGCCGGTAACCATCCCTTCTGTATTTGGTAATTTGCCCAGGCCGGTTTCCTTTCAGTCTTCTTTCAGTGAAAAAGAAATAGAATGGCAGGGTGAAGTCAGGGCAGTGGTGCAGCTAAGAGGGGTGTATGCAGGAGTGACTATTTTGGGTAGTTTTGATATAGAAAATGAAAACCTCTTACAGGTGGAGATTCCCGCCCAGGGAGTTTTGGTTATCAGGAGATAACAGATATTAAAATTTGCCGAATGCTGGAGTTTATATACAACCCGATTAAGAGGAACCTATAAGTTTGATAGGATGAGGAAATTGAGCAAGACTTTCTTCGGAAAGCCTTGCTCTTTAATTTAAAGTTTCTCATTTGTTTTTAGCAACCGATGCCAGTTTGCCTTAATGCCTAAATTTTAACTTTTGGAAGAAGTCTGTTTTCTGTAGTTCTGCTTAACGGTGTTGGAGAAAATTTATCATTATTGTTGCAAAAGGTGCCAGGTCCAGGTAAAACTATTGAAGGATTTTTTACTGTTTTGGAGAAAGAAGATAATGAATATATTAATCATGAAAGGAGGATATTTTTGTGAAGAAATTTGTAATTCTTTTGTTGACTTTGGCTCTTATTACGTCTTTTGGTGCAGTAATGGCTGCTGAGGACCCGGTGCCTGGGGGTACTTTCCACAGAGGGATTACCACCAATCCCCGGGGTATGTTCAATCCAATCCTTTATGATGCGGTGTACGATGGATATGTAGTTACTGCAGTATTTGATGGGCTTGTTGCCATCGATGAAGAGTTGGTACCTGTCCCCCGACTGGCTGAAAGCTGGGAATTTTCCGAAGATGGATTATCACTTACTTTCTACCTGCAGGAGGATGCAATATTCCATGATGGTGTGCCGGTCACTGCTGAAGATGTGAAATTTACAATCGAAGCAATCTGTCATCCAGATTATACTGGTGTGAGATTTGGCGATTTCCGCCCCATCAAGGGTGCAGAAGCCTACAAAGCAGGTGAAGTGGACTATGTAGAGGGAATTGAAATTATTGATGACCATACAATTCGCTTTACCACTGATGAGCCTTTTGCTCCATTTCTTACCAGGTTTACCTATGGGATTCTCCCCGCTCACCATTTTGAAGATGTGGCCATTGGAGAAATGGAATATGCCAAGTTCAATGAGAAGCCAATAGGTGCGGGACCTTTCAAATTTAGGGAGTTTCGTTCTGATCGCTATGTGATGATGGAAGCATTCGATGATTATTACCGGGATGGTCCTTACCTGGATCGCTATGTGATTAACATTGTCTCTGAAGATGCAGTACCAATTTATCTGAGACAGGGTAGGATTGATTTTGCTGGTTTACTGCCAGAACAGGTTCCAACGGTAGAGCCTATGGACCTAATCGACGTATATGACTATGAAGCCTTGAGCTATTCTTACATTGCATTCAACTTGCGTCAGGAAAGGTTTGATGATCGGCGGGTCCGTCAGGCCATGAAGTATGCCTTTGACCGTGAAAGTCGGATTGATGTTGTTCTTGACGGGTTTGGTATCCCTGCTAACGCTCCCATGCCAACCGCTTCCTGGGCCTTTACCGATGAGGGAATAGATACCTACCCCTACAACCCTGACCGGGCCAGAGAGCTTTTAGAAGAAGCTGGTTGGGAACCAGGCCGTGATGGCATACTGGAGAAAGATGGTATGCGTTTGGAGATTGAGTTCCTGATAGCTGAAGGAAGAGTTGCTGAAATGACAGCAGTTTTGTTCCAGGAGCAGATGGCTGATGTAGGAATTAAAGTTAACATTCGCCCCATGGACTTTACTGCTGCTGTAGACCGCATTGATGCCCGGGAGTTTGATATCTTCATGCTGGGCTGGAGCCTTGGTACTGATCCTGATCCCTATGGAATATGGCACTCCACATCTCCCTGGAACGACCCTGGTTTCTACCATGAGCGTTCCGATGAGTTGATTGAGAAGGGCCGTAGAGAAATGGACATGGAGAAGCGGGCTGAAATCTATGCTGAATGGCAGCGCATTATTAACAGGGAACTTCCCTACATTTTCCTCAACTACAGTGTAAGTCTTGCTGCTGCTAATCATCGCCTCCAGGGCGTTGACAGAGATCCTGGACCTCAGGGGCTATTGGTAGACCTGGCCAGGATCTGGATTCCTGCTGAATATCAGTAGGGCATGCTGGAACTGAGCTGCAACTGAAGGCTAAACTATGGGGACAGCATACAGCTTCTGCTGTCTGCTGTCCCTGTTCTCTTGTTTGGAGTGATTGGTGATGTGGACATATCTGGTGAGACGTATCTTCTTGCAGGGGATTCCTGTCCTTCTAGGGATTACATTTCTCGTTTTTATAATGATAAATATAGCTCCAGGAGACCCGGTTACGCATTTGAGAGGTCTTCCAGATCTTGATCCCAGGGTGATCGAGCAGAGAAGACATCAGCTGGGACTGGATGAACCTCTTATGGTGCGTTATTTCCTCTGGCTTGGAGA
>PUNT01000261.1 GCA_003551905.1 Halanaerobiales bacterium | reverse complement strand
CATTTTGTGCAGTGCCCTTATCCAGGAATGCCTTTACCAGGACTGGTAGATAATAGAGGCCGTTTAAGAGGCTGCTCACTACTATAACAAAAAGGTAAAAGATACCCAGCAAGCCCCCATATTCTATTGCCCCCAGACTGATATACCACTTGCTTATAAACCCATTGAAAAGAGGAATCCCCACCATGGCAAAACCACCTATACCAAAGCAGACCATGGTGACAGGGTACTCCCAACCAACTCCACCAAGTTCACTTATCTTGCTGGTACCTTTTTTATAGATCAATACTCCTGCACAGAGGAAAACCATTGATTTGATTATGGCATGGTTTAAGAGGTGCAGAATACTACCGGCAACACCATATTCATTTAGAAGACTCAGGCCCAAAAATATATAGCCAATCTGGGCAACACAGGAGTAAGAGAGGAGCTGTTTCAGATCAGTTTGACGAAGGGCAACAAGTGATCCAAACATTATTCCAGCAACAGCCGCTATCTTCAAGATATCAAACAAAGGAGTAGCCAGCAGTAGATCCAGGCCAAAAACATTGAATAAGACCCGCATTAGGGCTACCAGATATACCTTGGTGGCCAGGCCAGCTAAAAGAGCACTGGTTACTGAAGGTGCAAAAGAGTAGGCATCTGGAAGCCAGGTGTGGAGAGGAAAAAGAGCTGTTTTTACACCGAATCCAACTATGAAGAATGCCTGGGCCAGGAGAATAACCCTTGGATAAAGCTCCATAGCCTCTCCCAGAGTGTCCCCAACAAATGCGAAGTTGAGATGACCAGTAACCATGTAAATCAGGGCTATCCCCAGTAGAATAGGCCCGGAACCAAGTGCCAACATTATCAGATATTTAAAAGCTGCTTCAACTGCCCGGCGGTTGTTCTTTATTACTACCAGTCCGGTTGCAGATATGGTGATGATTTCTGACATAACATAGAGGTTGAAAAGATCATTGGTATATACTACACCTACCATTGCACCTAGAATAAGCATGTAGAGTGTGTAGAACCAGCCTCGCCGGGAAAGATCCACTTCTTCCTGAATATCCCTGAAGGAAAACAGGAGTATTAGAAAACCAAGACCAGTAATTATAACAGCCATATAAGCACCCAGAAAATCCACAGATAGCTCAATACCCCAGGGTGGGGGCCAGTTACCCAGTTCGTAAGTCAAAGTACCGTAGTGGTTAACATAGTAGAGGAGATAAGCAGCAACCAGAAAGGCCACTCCATTGATTCCTTGAGTGAGGTAAGGAATGGTCAGGCCTCTGTTTCTGGCTATGATGGGAATAAAAAATGAACTTAAAAGCAGTCCACCGATGAGTAAAATAGGCAGATGAAAAGTAATCATTCTGGGTTACCTCGCAACATTGTTATTTCATCAGCATCCAGTGTTCCATAATAACTGTATAGTTTTACCAAGAGGACCAGGGCAAATGCAGTCACACTTACCGTTACCACAATACCGGTTAGTACCAAAGCTGAAGGCAACGGATTAGTGTAGAGGGCGCCTTCCTCCCCGGTTATTATAGCAGCTTTTCCATCTTTAACATAAGCTAGGGCAACAAAAAACAAAAATACCGATGTCTGCATTATATTAAGACCTATAAGTTTCTTCAGGAGATTGGAATGGCTTAGTATGGTGTAAAAACCAATTATGAAAAGGACAAGAGCATAGCAGTAAAAGTAATTATTAGCCAGTCCTTGCAGTAGCTCTAACATCACCTGTCCTCCTCAACAAGGGAAAAGTAGAGGCTCATTATAGTCATGGCAACCTTAATACCTACACCAAAATAAATAACAGGCACCAGACCACCACTTAAGAGGCGTCCGGGAGTTCCCAGGGGAACACCTATTTGACCATTGGCTAAAAAGTTCCCTCCCAGCAATAAACCCACTATCCCACAGGACATAAACCAGATACCGCCAAGACTTTCCAGCATAGTAGCATGTTTATGTGGTACCTTATCTAGCGCTCTATCTACATCGAAGGTCAATGCATAGAGAATCATGCTTGCTGCAACAATTGTTCCCCCGGCAAAACCACCTCCGGGGCCCAGGTGGCCAGATACTATAATGTAGCAACCATAAATTTGGATAAAAGGCATCATGAACCTAACCACTACCCTCAAAATCAAAATTTCTTCCTTGTACATGGTTTAATCCCCCTCTTCATCCACAGGACAGGTTCTACCCAAGCTATAACAGCCTAAAACTGCAATAGCAGCAACAATAGCCACAAAAAGAACTGTAACCTCACCCAGGGTGTCAAAAGCACGGTAATCAGTTAGTATGGCTGATACCAGATTCTGAGCCCCTGTTTCTTCTACTCCCTTTTCAATATATCTCATGGCTACTTCGTTGCGAACCGGACTGTCAGGACAACCGTATTCTGGCATTTCACTTACGACTAGCAACAGTACTGCTCCCAGAGAAATTGACATGGCCAATATCAGAATTATTCGCATTATTCATACCTCCTGGTCTTGCTTATGGTAGCAATGAAAAGCATGGTAGTAACTCCAGCTCCTACTGCAGCTTCAGTAATTGCCACATCCGGAGAGCCTAGCTGAAGCCAGATAATGGCCATGAGAAGACTGTAGGCAGAGAAAATAATAACAGCACTTAGGAGATCCCTAACCCTGATGGCAGCGATAGCGCATAAAACCAGTATATTCAAAAGGAGAAGGTCAAGAATGATCATAGTCTTTCCTCTTTCCCCGAAAGTATTTAACATCTGTATAGTAGGAGGCCCTGGCAACCAGGTGGCTGGATGTAGCGTTTGTTATCCAGGTAAAGATGCCTATTATACCCAGCTTGACACTGACCGGTGATAGCCCTTCATATATAATGAGAGAAAGGAAAATAAGACCGATTCCCAGGGTATCAGTCTTGGTGTTAGCGTGCAACCGGCAATAGACATCTGGAAGGCGTAGAAGTCCTATTGTGGAAACTGTAAAAAAGAATACACCGGCAAGAAGGAAAAATAGTATAAGGAATTCCCTCACGAATGATTACCTCCTAAAGGTGCTTTAATTCCAGGTATTTGACCACACCTATGGTTGCAATAAAACCGATAAGTGAATAAGTCAAAGCCACATCCAAAAACAGTGCTTCCTGGCGGATAAATGAAACTAAAACCATTACGGTAACAGTTTTGCCTATAATCATATTTATACCCACGATTCTGTCTCCCGGTGTAGGTCCCACTGCTGCTCGGTAAAGACATATTATAATATTTACAAGCAAAATAGCTGTGGCTATCATCAGTGAGTTATAGATCATATCAGTTCACCTTTTCCATCTTTAGTAAAATTTTCTGCACCGGATTTTGCTGGATTCGTTTTCCTATTTCTTCATCTATAATATGCACTAGTATTCTTTCATCAGAAATATCCACAGTTAAGGTCCCTGGCGTCAAGGTAATAGAATTCCCCCAAAGTGCCTGAGTAACAGGAAGTTTAAGCTTTTGAGGGATTTCAATGATATTGGGAGAAATGGGTAGTTTCGGATCCAAAATTATTCTTGCTACCAGTAAATTAGCCTTGATTACCTCCCATATTAATGCAAAAACGAAATTTACCAGGAGATGGCTTCTCAGCAATAAAGGAGGACTTTCATCAGCCCTGAGAAGCTCTTTTGACATGACAAAGGAAATTACCGTAGAAAAGAAAAATCCAAGAAGCAGGTTAGACCAGTCCAGATCCCAGGATATGAGAAGCCAGAAAAAAAACAAGACAATAATCTTGCAGATAATCTCTCTTTTCCGCTCCTGCCACATAAACTGCCCACCTCTGCTTTCCCAAATTCATCTGTACATTATACCACAAGTCAATGTTAATGCAAAAAAATTGCCGAAAGTATGTGTCAAGCACTTCTGGCAATATATTAAAACCTTAAACCACCTGAATTCTAATGTTCTTCCAACCCTATTTCTATCTTTCCCCATCAATGAATGGGTTTTCCTACAGAAAACAATTTCAACAACAGTTTTTTGGCCCGCTTTTCGGTGCAGGGTATGAGTGGTTTTTATTCCTGGTCAAGTACACATATCATGTGTAACAACTCCTTTCGGATGTCCCGTAAGGACCTAAAATGTGACCTTTGGTCATCTCTCCTTTCCTATTTATCCTAGCTTGTTGAACCTGGTACAATGCTAATAAACCCCTACTTGCTCTTTAATACCAGGCGATAGAACCTTGAGCTGGAGAAACACTCCAGGGTATTATGACCAAACTAACGTAGCCCGTTATAGGCTTAGGCGGGTCATCGTTGGGCTTTTACAAGCCCCTGCCTTCAAAAATAGGGGCTATGACCGAGAAAATAGGGCTTCGGTCATGTTTAACTAGGCCACGGGGAATAAAGTCCACACGCCCTTAAATTTTGTGGAAGGCTCATATCAGTAACCCCTGGTCTCCCCCTATTTTCTGTGACACATCCTCTATTACTTTCTAATCATTGGGATGCTCTAGTATTGTGAAATTTTTAACACGCCTGCCCATAAAAAGCCCCTCGGTTAAGTTTATCCTTATCCTGTTCTTTCAAGTTGCCTTTCTAATATCTTTTAGTAACCTCTCCGTTCCGCCCACCTGGGCTACCTTATACCCGAGGAACATACTATATCCAGCGCTAAAGGATAATAACATTATACAGCTCCGTAGCTAAATATCCCCCCTGCCCCTTACACCTTTAGCGTAGAGCAATCCACAACAGGTAAAGAGGGGTAAATTTGTTTTGGCGAGAGGGATGTTGAGATCTTTGGCCAAATTGATGGTAGATTGATTCAGCTTTTTATTGCTTACCAATATTATTCCTGATAACTCCGTCATCTCAGCAGTACGTATAACCTGAGATCCAACAAGATTCGTCAATAAAATATCCCCCCCCTCACTGCTGGCAAGGACATCGCTCATCATATCACCTGCGAAAGCCCGAGATATTGGTTTTTGCAGGGCGTCTTCCCCCCATAAGACCTTTGCATGTAGTAGTTCTACCACATCCCCTAATGTTATCAAAGAATTCTCCTCCTTTCTGTTATTTTATAGTCTCTTCTCCATTTTTACTGGTAGTGCGTTTTTTAAACTCCTTGGTAATGAGTATGGCAGCATAACCACCAATTACTGCTGTAACTAACTGGGGTATCTGCATCATCTGGGCTACCGGCGGTGGCACGGCAATAATGAAACGGACGGCCACAGTGAGAATAGCAAACTTTGCAACACTGGCTAAAACAAGGCCAAGAAACTGGTTAAAGACCCGCAGCGAGGTGAATATAAGAACGTACAGGGTGTTGCCAAACATAATAAAAGGTATAATAGGAGCCAACGGTGGAGGCAGTATTCCAACGGTAAAGGCGATATAAGGGGTAACTGCACCGATAAAGATGCCACTCCAGCGGGAAACCAGGAGAGCTGATAACAACAACATCATGTTTACCAAAGGGCCTGTTGCATATTGAGGGAGCCTGAGCATTTGAATAACCAGTGTAATGGCCAAAAATAGTGCGGTCCTCACTAAAAATTGAGTATTAATTCTTGTCACTTAAAATAACACCTCCATCTCTTCCATACAACGTTAATTTAAAATTATGGGGCAATGACAAGATACAATAAAAACCCATACTGAACAAAATTGACCCATTTATTTTCCGGGGGCAAAAGAGCAGCCACCTGGAGGTTATAAAATAACCTAACTATTCCCAGATATTATACTGCTCAGAAAATAGGATTTTCATGTTCTGCTGATGCCGCTCTGGGGCATGATGGTCTAAGTCCCTGAGAAAATTCAAGAACTTTCCCTCTCTTCTTACGGTAACCATAACTGGAAGGATGAATAACAGGGTCAAATATGGGCTGCAGTCTATTCAGCAGCTCCTGCTGGACAACTCTGTCTCTCACCGTAAATATCCCTAACGGTCTCTTCTCCTTCTTCTCCTTCTTCCCTTCTCTCTCACTCTCTACTCTCAGCACAGGTTCTGGTTTGTAGTTGCCGGTTTTGAGGTCATAATGGAGTTGGGCTATGTTCTCTTCTAGACTTTCTCCATACACTTCCACAATTTCTCCGTCTATGCCCGGAGCTCCCTTGTTTCTGCGTACTGACCAGTATGCTGCGTTGAGGTTTTCCACCTGGTATACTTTTTCTATTAAGCTATACCATTTCTCCATCATGACCCTCCTTCGCCATGCTTTTTCTCTTCCTTCACTTCAGCATGGCACTTTCAGCAGGGTTTCCCCGGCGCTTCTATCTCTATTACCGGTTTCCCTCGCCATTGGTTCGCCTCCCACTGGTTAGGCGATGAGGATTTCTTTAACTCCTCCGGCTCAGCAGACATGCCGGGCAGACAAAAATGGCCCTTCCATCCCCATGGAAAGGACCCATTTTTGGCTCTTCGCTATTTAGTGTGTGTAGTTAATTTATTTTCTGGAATGATAATTTCCCTCCAACCAGACAAATCATAGCAATAAGATTGTTTATAGTTCGATATCCCCGGGCTCTTCTTTTTGCAGCTTGAAGCAAACTGTTTAGGCCTTCTGAAATACCATTGTTACCCACACTAAATAGCGAGGAACCCCACTTTTTTACAATTCCCGGGGAATATACTTGGTATGCAGTAGATGATGAGATTTTTCCCCTAGGGGTTTGCCTAAAAACTCATCATATAAAGCTTTGACTGCTTCGTTTTCATGTGACTTCCTTAATACCATGCGCTCATCTTCCCGGTAAATGGCTGCTATCCGTTTATCCCGAGATGCCATGGTGGTGGGAACTGGTTGTCCTCCTCCGCCAATACAGCCGCCCGGGCAGGCCATGATTTCTATGAAATGGTAATCCGCTTCACCTTTTCTAACCATATCCATCAGTTTACGAGCATTGGCCAGACCATGGGCAATGGCAATCTTGACTTCTAAATCACCTACGGGTACCACTGCTTCTTTTACTCCTGTTAAACCCCGGCAGTCATAAAGGTTGATTTCCTCCAGTTCCTGCCCGGTAACAAGGACATAAGCTGTACGCAGGGCCGCTTCCATAACACCACCTGTTGCCCCGAAAATAGCCCCAGCGCCGGTGGATATGCCCAGGGGTTTATCAAACTCTTCCTCGGGCAGCTCAGCAAACTGTACTCCTACTTCTCTCAGCATCCGACCTAGCTCCCGGGTGGTAAGGACAACATCAACATCCTGGTGGCCACTATCGTGCATTTCCGGCCGGGTTGCTTCAAATTTTTTAGCAGTACAGGGCATAATAGATACGACAAATATATCTTTAGGGTTGATGCCTGACTTCTCCGCATAGTAAGTCTTGGCCAAGGCACCAAACATCTGCTGAGGAGATTTACAGGTAGAAAGGTGGTCTAACAGGTCGGGGTAGTAATGCTCACAGAATTTGATCCAGCCCGGGCTACAGGAGGTAATCATCGGTAACGTTCCTCCCCCCGTGACCCTCTCAACTAATTCTGACCCTTCTTCAATAATGGTCAGGTCTGCTGTAAAATCAGTGTCAAAAACCCGGTCCACACCCAAGCGTCGTAAAGCAGTCACCATTTTTCCAGTAGCAAGGGATCCAACACCCATTCCCATTTCTTCCGCCAGGCCAACCCGAATAGCCGGCGCTGTTTGTACCACAACATGTTTATTGGGGGCAGCAACTGCCTCCCAAAACCGTGCTGTATCGTCTTTTTCATAAATGGCACCTACCGGGCAGGCATGGATACACTGTCCGCAGAATGTGCAAACCACATCTTGCAAAGGTTTATTGAAGAAAGGACCAACAGTGCTGTCTGCACCACGATTGGCCACACCCAAGGCTTCTACGCCTTGCAACTGGATACATGCTTCAATACATCTCCGGCAAAGTATGCACTTTTCCTGATCCCGGACAACTGACGGATTGGAATCATCTTTCTCATATGCTTTGCCTTTTATGGGAAAGCTGATTTCTTCAATATGAAAACTCTCAGCGAGGTCCTGTAGTTCACACTTCTGATTACGTACACAGGATAGGCAATCCTGGGGATGGCGGGATAAAATTAATTCAAGATTTAGACGGCGGGCTTCTCGCACCACCGGCGTTGCTGTCTCCACCTCCATATCTTCAGCAACCTTATAGACACAGGCTGCCTGCAAAGGCCTTCCTTTATTAACTTCCACAACACAGACCCGACAGACACCACTGGTTTCCAAGTCAGGATGGTGGCACAGCGTGGGGATATTTATGCCAGCAATCTTAGCCGCCTCCAGGATAGTGGATCCGGCAGGCACAGTAACCTGTATACCATTAATTTTTAAGGTAACCTTATTGTTATTTTCCATCGCCTAGACCACTCCTTTCACCTGGAGCTTTTTGCACACGCCAGCCGGGCACTTTTTATCCTCGATATGGGCTAAAAATTCATGTTGGTAGTATTCAAGCAGAGTTAAGACAGGCTTGGGTGAACTCTGCCCTAAACCGCAGAGAGAAGAGATCTCCATGTTTTCCGCTAATTTAGCCATTAAATCGAGGTCGGCCTTTACTGCGGTGCCGTCCATAATTTTTTCAATCAATTCCAGCAGGCGGGGCGTTCCTTCCCGGCAGGGAGTGCACTTACCACAGGATTCATGATTAAAAAAGCGCATGAAACACTTTAAAAGGTCCACAATACAATGCCGGTCATCCATGATAAGAAGAGCACCGGAACCCAGGGCCGAACCTACTTTAGCCAGTTCATCATAATCCATGGGGACATCCAGCATTTCCGGCGGTAAACACCCTCCTGCCGTTCCCCCGGTCTGGGCCATCTTAAAGCTGTGGCCGTCGGGGATACCTCCTCCCAACTGATAGATGATCTCACGAAGAGTTATTCCCATGGGCACTTCAATGAGGCCTTCATTTTTTATATTCCCGGTCAGAGTAAAGACTTTTGTTCCGGGGCTCCCTGGAGTACCAATAGATTTGTACCACTCGGCACCTTGCTCAATAATATGGGGAACATTGGCCAAGGTCTCTACGTTATTAACAACGGTAGGTTTCCCCCACAGACCTGTTTGTCCCGGATAGGGCGGCTTGTACCGAGGCTCACCCCGTTTCCCTTCAATGGATTCGATCAAAGCCAGTTCTTCTCCACAAATGTAGGCACCAGCGCCAACGCGAATCTCTACATCAAAGGAAAAACCGGAATCAAAAATGTTTTTGCCCAGTAGTCCGAGTTTTCTAGCCTGGTCAATGGCACGCTGGACCCGTTCAATGGAAAGGGTATATTCGCCCCGGATATAGATAAAGCCATGCTCTGCACCGACTGCATAACCGGCAATGGCCATACCTTCCAGTACAGCATGGGGATCTCCTTCTAAAATCAGGCGGTCTTTAAAAGTTCCCGGTTCGCCCTCATCAGCATTACATATCAGGTATTTTTCTTCTCCTGATGCAGTAAAACTCCACTTTAATCCGGTTGGGAAGGCTGCGCCACCCCGGCCCCGTAAACCAGAGCTTTTTACTTCTTCAATTACTTCCTCCGGCTTCAGATGGATCAGGGCCTTACCAAGTGCCTCATAACCACCCCGACCAATATATTCTACAATTTCATCGGGGTTAATAATGCCACAATTGCGTAAAACCACTCGCTCCTGACCGGTTAAAATTTGGGGAACTTGGTAGACAACATCCACTCGTTTTTCTACGTCTGTGCCTACTAAACGGGTGACAGGCCGGCCTTTTACCAGATGTTCTGCCACTATCTCCTGAACATCGCCAGGTTTTACCCCACTGTAGTAAATTCCTTCTGGATAGACAACCAAAACGGGGGCAACGTTGCAGGGCCCTAAACAGCCGGTGCGAATTACCCTAATTTCATTTTCTAACCCCTGCTTTTGCAGTTCAGTAAGCAATATGCTTTCCACTTCAAGGGCCCCTTTGAGAACACACGGTTCACCGGTACATACTAATATGTGGTTGCGGTAAAATTCCACTCTTCTGCCCCTCCTTCCTTCATTACATTCCCCGGCAGCGAGAGAGCAGATGGCTTAATTTCTCTCGATCCAGGTTACCATAGACTTCTTCATTGACCATAATTGCCGGGGCTACGCCGCAGACACCTAAGCAGCTGGTTAATTCCAGGGTAAATAGTCCATCAAGAGTAGTTTCACCGACATCAACCTTCAACTCATCCTGCAACATCTCCAGGATATTCATGGTACCATTGATGTAGCAGGGAGCACTTTCACACACCCTTATAATATATTTCCCTTTGGGGGTTACAGAGAAAAGAGAATAAAAAGTCGCCACTCCATAGACCCGGGCAGGAGATAGCCCCAATTCTTTGGCTACTTCTTTGAGGACCTCTTCTGTGAGATAACCCTGGTCTTTTTGAAGTTCTTTGAGGATGGACAAAAGGGGTGTCTTCATTGTCCGAAACTTCTCAACAACTTTAGTCACCATAAGGTTCACCTCCTGTACCTTTACTCGAATTTCCCTCTTTCACGATAACTGGTATGCAGAAGGCGGTGGGAACGATCACTCAAAGGCTTTTTCAAAAACTCTTCATAGAGTTTCTGCACGCCGGGGTTATCATGGGATTTTCGTAGTGGCATATTCTTATCTTCTGTATAGACAGCGGCAAGCCGCTTTTTACGGATTTCATCTGTGGTGGGAATTGGCTGTCCACCGCCACCAATACACCCACCAGGGCAGGTCATTATCTCGATGAAGTGATATTCCTTTTCACCGCTGCGCACTTTTTCAAGCAACTGGCGGGACTTGCCGAGGCTATGGGCAACAGCTACTCGGAGGGTTAAATCACCGACTTTGACTTCAGCTTCTTTGATGCCCTCCAATCCCCGTACTGCCTGGAAATCCAGACCAGGGAGTTCTTCGCCTGTTAATAATTCATAAGCTGTTCGCAGAGCAGCTTCCATTACCCCACCTGTAGCACCAAATATTTCTCCAGCGCCGGTGGATATGCCCAGTGGCTCATCATAATCTTCTACAGGTAAGGCGCTAAAATCAATACCTGCTTCCCGTAACATTCTGCCTAGCTCCCGAGTGGTCAGAACATAATCCACATCCTGGAAATCGCTGTCATCCATTTCCGGCCGCATCATTTCAAATTTCTTTGCAGTGCAGGGCATCACAGAAACAACAACGATATCTGCCGGGTCGATACCCATCTTTTCCGCATAGTAGGTTTTGGCCAGGGCACCAAACATTTGCTGGGGAGACTTGCAGGTAGAAAGGTTTTTCAATAAATCATGGTAATGGTGCTCACAAAATTTAATCCAGCCAGGACTGCAGGAGGTGATTAACGGCAAAGGCCCATCATTATTAATGCGGTGAATTAACTCACTGCCTTCTTCCATAATTGTCAGGTCAGCTGCAAAGTTCGTATCAAATATACGATCAAAGCCCAGCCGGCGTAAAGCGGTTACCATTTGCCCGGTAACAATACTGCCGGGAATCATGCCCATTTCTTCACCCAGGCTTATCCTGGTAGCCGGAGCCGTCTGAACCACTACATGTTTCTCCGGATCAGACAAAGCTGCCCAGACATCAGCAATATAGCTTTTTTCAACAATTGCCCCAACCGGGCAAACATTGATACACTGGCCACAAAAAATACAGGCCGTTTCTCCCAGTGGTGCCAATCTATCCGGAGCTACTACCGTATCAAAACCACGGTTTTGCGGGAAGAGGATCCTGGTAGTCTGTACATCCTGGCAGACTGCCACACAGCGCCGGCAAA
Source organism: Halanaerobiales bacterium (assembly GCA_003551905.1). GTDB lineage: Bacteria > Bacillota > Halanaerobiia > B1SED10-174 > B1SED10-174 > B1SED10-174. The sequence continues at coordinate 5,346 of PUNT01000261.1, read as the reverse complement.
GAATACATTTTTCCGAATCCCGTATCACCGCAGGATTATCGTCATCCTGTTTAAACTGGGGTTTTTCTCCTTCATAAGTGAACTCCCGGATCCCCATATTTTCCGCCAGGGTTTGCAATTCGCAATTTCTGTTTCTGACACATTTCAAACAATCATCGGGGTGGGCGGAGAGAATCAATTCTAAAACGGTACGGCGGGCCTCTCTAACTTTAGGAGTATTGGTCTTTACTTCCATTCCGTCCTCTGCAACCGTTACACAAGAGGCTGCCAGATTTCTGCCTCCGGTATCAACCAAGCAGAGCCGGCAGGCACCAATGGCATCGATCCCATGGTAATGGCAAAGGGTAGGAATGCTAATGCCAATGCTCCGGGCAGCGTCCAGGACTGTTGTCCCTTTTTCTACCCTAACTTCTTGCCCGTCAATGGTTAATTCAACTAATTCCATGGCACAAGTTCACTCCCATCTACTATTGGTTCTGCTTGGTATCACAGCGCAAGCACCTTTTGCATTCTTCCATGGCCAACAACCTTGTATATCCTTTTTCTACTTCCCTGAAACTCAATCTTTCGCTATCTGCCAGCATAGGCACGGAATTACGTGGGCACTCATCCTCGTAGATTTCACCCAGGTCACTGGCAGGTTCAACCTTTTCTATCCGCCACTCACCATCGCTTCCATAACTCTTATCAATTGATGCTGCTGCTTTTTTGCCTGCAGCAATAGCATCGATGACGGTATTAGCTCCGGTTACACAGTCGCCACCGGCATAAACGCCGGGGATGGAGGTTTCTAGAGAATCAGGATCGACATCCAGGGTGTACCAGCGATTGAGCTTTATTTCCTGCTCTTTGGGCAAGAATCCATCTGCCAGAAACTGGCCGATAGCCGGAATAACTGTATCAACTTCAATTCTGAACACCTTTTCTTCGTTGGGTACAGGGCGGCGACGGCCAGAGTTGTCGAACTCACCCAGATCCTGCTCCATGCACTCTATAGCCACTACTTTGCCATTTTTCCCGATAATCTGAGTAGGATTAGTCAGGGTAAGAATCTCTATCCCTTCCTTCATGGCTTCATGGATTTCTTCCTCCAGGGCAGGCATATCTTCCTGGCGGCGCCGGTATATTATTTTCACATCCTCGGCTCCCAAGCGCAGAGCGGAACGGGCAGCGTCAATTGCCGCATTACCTCCACCAACAACGGCAACCTTCTTGCCAACTTTTACTTCTTCTCCTAGGCCCAGATCCCACAGGAATTTTAAGGACGGGTATACACCTTCCAGGTCTTCTCCTGGAATATCCAGCTTGTTGCATCCCTGGGTGCCAACCCCAACAAATATTCGTTCAAACCCTTGCTTTTGTAGTTCTTCAAGGGTAATATCCTTGCCAATCTCTACTTCCGTCTTTATTTCAACACCCATATCCTTGATTACCTGCACTTCATGGTTGAGTATCTCCCGGGGCAGGCGGTAGGGTGGTATACCAATGGCAAACATGCCACCCACTTCCGGTTGCGATTCAAAAACAACGGGTGAATAGCCTAAGAGAGCCAAGTAATAGGCAGCGGACAGACCAGCAGGCCCTGCACCGATTATGGCTACTTTGCGATTATTGCGTTTCTTCACAGGAGTAAATTCCGGACCACCTTCTTCAAGTTCAAAGTCAGCGGCAAAACGCTTCAGAGCCCGGATAGCCACTGGAGCATCAAGTTGCGCCCTTTGACAATATTCTTCACAGGGATGGTGGCAAACCCGCCCGCAAATACCGGGGAAGGGGTTTTCCTCACGAATTACTTTTAACGCATCAGCATAACGCCCTTCTTTGATCAGGGCAATATAGGCAGGAACCCTGACCCCGGCCGGACAGGAATTCTGGCAGGCCGACTCAAAGAGGGAGGCACATACTGATGCCGGGCACCTCTTTTCCCTGATATGGGCTTCATATTCAGACCGAAAATACTTGATGGTGCTGACAACGGGGTTTGCTGCCGTCTGCCCCAATCCACATAAAGCTGATTCCTGAATCTGCTCACCCAAGTGCAGCAGCTTAGCTATATCTTCCTCGACGCCTTCGCCATGGCAAATACGCTCGAGAATTTCCAGCATACGCTTGGTTCCGACACGGCAGGGAGCACATTTCCCGCAGGACTCCTCCTGAATAAATTCAAGGAAGAACCTGGCCAAGTCCACCATACATGTTCCCTCATCCATAACAATCATACCACCGGAACCCATCATGGTACCGAGTTCAAGCAATGATTCATAATCAACAGAAGTATTGAGGTGATTGATAGGGACACAACCGCCAGAAGGTCCACCAGTTTGGACAGCCTTGAATTTTTTGCCACCGGGGATCCCACCGCCGATATCATAAATAATTTCACCTAGGCTTGTTCCCATAGGTACTTCCACCAGGCCGGTATTGACAACCTTGCCAGCCAGGGCAAAAACCTTTGTTCCTTTACTCTTTTCCGTACCTATCTTGTTAAACCATTCTGCACCCCTTAAGATAATGGGTGGAATGTTAGCATAAGTTTCTACGTTATTTAGCACCGTTGGCTTATCCCAAAGGCCTTTCTCAGCAGGAAAAGGAGGCCTGGGCCTTGGTTCACCCCTCTTACCTTCAATGGATATCAAAAGTGCTGTTTCCTCACCACAGACAAAAGCTCCGGCTCCAACCCTTATCTCCAGGTCAAATTCAAAATCTTTGCCTAGAATATTCTTGCCCAGGAAACCGTAATCCTTTGCCTGCTTAATAGCCTGTTTTAGCCTTTGAATGGCCAGAGGATATTCGGCACGTACATAAATATAACCCCGACTGGCTCCAATAGCATAACCGGCAATTGTCATTGCCTCGATAATGCTAAAAGGATCCCCTTCAAGGATACTCCGGTCCATAAAAGCACCTGGATCGCCTTCATCAGCGTTACAAACAACATATTTCTGATCAGCCTGGGAACGGGCAGCAAAACTCCACTTGAGCCCAGTGGGGAAACCTCCCCCCCCCCGCCCCCGCAAATCTGACTTTTTGACTTCATCAATTACTTCATCCGGTTTCATCTTTGTCAACGCGGTAGCTAAGGCCAAGAAACCGTCTAAAGCTATATATTCTTCAATAACTTCAGGGTCAATAACACCAGTATTACGCAGGGCTATCCGCGTCTGCCTTTTGAAGTAATCAATATCAGCAAATGCATCGATCATCTCCCCATCCCGGGGTTGATACAGGTACTCCTTGACAATACGACCCTTAAGAATATGCTCATCGACTATATTGACGGCCATTTCCGGGGTTAATTTCTGGTAAAAAGTCCCCTCTGGGTAGATAACCATGAGTGGCCCTAGATCACAGGGACCCATACATCCTGTTTCAACGACAAGAACTTCATTTTCAAGGCCTTTTTCTTCGAGACGTTCTTTCAAAGCTTCACATACTTTCTTACAACCGGCGGACACACAGGCCGCACCGGCACAGACAAGTACATGTGAGCGTACTAGATCCATTTAAATCCTGTCCCTCCTTTTGAGCATCCTTGTTTACGACCGTTATTAGGGCTCAATTACCCATTCCCCAACAACCTGGTTGTTTACAATATGCTGGTTGATGATCTGCACGGCCTTATCTGGACTTATTTTCCCGTATGCAGTCTTTTTTCCCTCTTTTTCTACAATAACAATGGGTTCTTTTTCGCACATACCAATACAGCCCGTTTGTGTCAGAGTAACATCAGTTATATTACGTTTTTTGAGTTCTTCCATGAGAGCGACAACAACATCTCTAGCACCACTGGCAATACCACAGGTGCCCATAGTAACTATGATCTTAACTCTTTCTTGCCCTTCCCTAAGCTTGGTCTTTTCTTGTGCCTTTTTCTTTAATGCCCTTAAATCTTCTAATGATTTCATCCTGCCTTTTCCTCCCTTCGAGTGAGGTCAGCTAAAATAACTGGTATTCTCTCCGGTTTTACTCTGGCATAAACTTCGCCATTTATCGAGATAACAGGGCCCAGACCGCAAGCCCCAATACAACGGACCGCTTCAATAGAAAAGAGGCGATCAGGAGTAGTTTCACCAATGTTTATGCATAACTCCTGCTTCAATTTATCCAGAATTCCATTGGCCCCCTTAACATAGCAGGCAGTTCCGTTACAAACTATAATCTGATATTTCCCTTTAGGCTGGAGTGTAAAAAAGGAATAGAAAGTGATGACACTATAAACTTCACTTATTGAAATATCCAGGGTTTCAGCCAACTTGATCTGGGCCACCCGTGGAATAAAGCCCACATTCTCCTGGATTTCGTGGAGGGCTGATATCAGTACTCCCTGCCCTCCCTGGTACTTTTCTGCCACTTCTTCTATTACCTGGCAATCCTCATCTCTTAGTTCATACAATAAGCTCTTTTCAGGCACTTGTTTTCCTCCTTTTCTGTAAAGTACATTCTTGAGAACTCTTAAAGAGTCTCCTTACTGGAATCTTTTTGATTTCCTCCAGATCCTCTGACAAACCACTGCTCTCTTATTATTGCCCCATGCCTTGCTAACTCCCCCACTACCCACTTTCATCAGGACACCTTACAAAAGCATTTACCTTACATGATACAAAATATCAAGAAAAAAGTAAAGTGTTTTTTTTCACGAGCTTTTTGCGTTGCACCCATTTTTTCCATAAAACCAAAGAAATCAGCTAATATTTTAATCGACATAATATTTACTGTTTCACAGAAAAACAGGGAACTGAGCGTCTTTTTAAATAAATTAGAAATATTTTTTACACACTACCCCCTTGGGTCATTTGCAGGATTTTTAGAATCTCTTCTGGATTATTGGCTACGCAGCCTGCACCAGGCTGCGCATTTTATCCCTCTGTTTTTGCTTTATTCGCCCCAGCGCCATACCCAGCATGACGATGAAGGCCAGTGATAAACGCATTTTCATTTTCTTCTGGCCACGAATATAGTGTTTTTCAAAACCAAAAGAAACATCCAAACGGCTGTTTACACGCTCTACCGCGGTGCGTTTTTTATATTCTCGCTCCCAGCTGTAGCTTGGACGAGGCAAAGGAGTAAATACCCGTCGGTCTTCAGCTAGTGAGATCCGGAGCGAAGTGTTTATCGGACACTCCTGGCAGCCCTTACACTCTATTCCGTAATGATGAGCCGGACAGCGGTATTTAAGTGCCATACGGTCTTTTTCAAATCCAACATACGCCATCTCTCGTCTTTTACCAGTTGCTGGATCGTAGCAGTACACCGTACCACAGTAATCGTAAACAATATTTTTATGACCATCTGCCATACGCGTTTCTTCCCCATCTTTCCACATATTACGGATATCTATCACCGGTT
>PUNT01000167.1 GCA_003551905.1 Halanaerobiales bacterium | reverse complement strand
CAGGAACAATTGAAGATTCAGAGTACCTTCATGATAAATTGGAGTTAAATGCATATTACCCCATTGTTAATCGGCCCATGAGCTTAGATGAAGCAGTTAGAAATGCATTTGACCTGATAAGGAAAGCAGCGCAAGAGGTTGTTAGGATATTTTTCTGTCCCTGAACTTAAAAACCCACAAGTACACCCATTGTAACTCCTGTACGGGATAATTCTCTCCTTAATTCCTCGGAGCTGTTATTAAGAGTCAGGTGTAAAGGGATATCCAAACTGGTTTTTACGCCCATATTATCATTGATAGGTTTTACCTGGGATATCCCACCAGCAAAAAGCAAGCCTGGATAACGGTCCTGTTTGTAAAAACACTGTACCCGGGAAAGTTTAAGAGAAACACGCAATTCGCCATCTTCAAATAACATCTGATGCTCCAGTCCCATTCCATAAAGTAGAATAGTGTATTCAGGCTGAGACCGCAAACGGAGCAGTCCGAAAAGATTTGTATGGTCGGTTAGGGGGAAGTAGCTTTCACTGCCAAAATAAAAGGAATATGTTTTTTGTGTAATGCTCATGGAAGCTTGCAGGTAATGCTTGGGAGATGATTGGGCCAGGACCCAGGAGCCAAGGGTGAAAATAAATAGAAGGATTATGGATATGATTAATATTTTCTTCATGGGAAACACGCTCCTTCTAATGTCGGTATTCAACATCTATCCAGGGAGCTCCTCTTTATGAAAAAACAGTCTTAGTGAAGTTTTTGTTTTTCTTGTTTGGAAGCTGATTTATACATTGAAGATAGAGTTTTTATTTTACTGATCCATACAGAGGCATTTTTGCCTATATAAAAAAAACTGGCGTTATTGCCAGTTAAAAATATGGTGCCGAAGGGGGGAGTCGAACCCCCACGAAGGTTCACTTCACACGACCCTGAATCGTGCGCGTCTGCCAATTCCGCCACTTCGGCTTATGAACACATATATATGATAAATCATGGGATCTTGAATGTCAAGTCCCACAACCTGTTACATTGCAAGATTAAAGAAGGTTTTGGCAGAGAAATAATCAGGAAAAAAGAAGGTAAAAAAGGGCCTGTATCTATTTTCCTCTGAATCAGGCCCCTTTATTTTTTTCTTGATATCTAGAAAGCTTAAAGTATTGGGGTTCTATTGCCTAAAATGCAGTCCAGCCTCCATCAGCCACAATAGTTACTCCATTAACAAAGTTGTAATCATCACTGGCAAGGAACAGGGCAACTGCGGCAATTTCTTCAGATTTGCCTGTAGATCTTCAGGTAGGGAGCCAATTGCTTGTTGGCCTAAGGGGTCCGGATCAGTAATAGTGGTTTGAATATTGGTATTAACTCCTCCAGGAGCAATGGCATTGCAGCGGATACCTTTGTTCATATGGGTAGCAGCGTTTTTTTTGTTAACCCTAGTAACCCGTGCTTTCTGGTTGCATAGGCTGCAACATCACGAACACCATACAGCCCTCCAACTGAAGCATTGTTGATTTTGACGCTCCTTGTTCATTGATAATTAGAAAAACAGACAGGGGCGTGTATATAACTTATATAACAATAAATAAATATAACAAAATTGATATATTGTAATAAAATGTTAGGCAAGATAAAAATAGTTGCTTTTTATTAAAAGTGTTTTTCCCCGGCCTTATTTAAATATTAATAAAAGCAGTTCATTTTCCTGATGGTTATGGCTGGAAAGAAAAAGATTGAATTGGACCATATTTGCAAATCACAGAAAAATCAACAAAAATCAAGGCTTTTAGTTATAGTATGTTAAGGATTATCTTATTTTTGGAGAAGGATTTGCTAGATTTATGAAGAATTCAAGGAAGTGTATGTTTGCTTTATGGGCTGCTTGTATCAATCTTGTATTTATAAATGCCGTGAAGAAACAATATCTAAATTATATCCGGATAGATTGCCGGAACCATTATCCCGTATATTTAGCATGTACTAAAGAAGCTACCACTAACAGACTGCTATATATCCAGGAAATATTTTTGGCGTAAAGGAGGATTGACTTTTTATGAGTAGTGTTGCACAGGTGGAGAAATCTAATTTGATCAAAGCATTACAAACAAGGCAGCAGCAGGATGGCTATATTTCAGATGAAGCCATTGAAAATATTGCTGAAGAGTTTAACCTGCCACTAGTTGATGTAGAAGGGGTAGTTAGTTTTTATACTCAGTTTAAAAGAGTGGCTCCAGGGAAATATCAGATTATGGTTTGTGATGGCACTGCCTGCCATATAATTGGTTCGACTTTAATTTTGAACTGGTTAACAGATGCTCTAGGAATTATGGATGGTGAAACAGATGAGGATGGCCTTTTTTCCCTTGAATGTGTTGCCTGTTTAGGGTGCTGTAGCCTTGCTCCTGTAATAAGTGTTAATGGAAAAATATATGGGAAACTAGATCGAAAAAAATTGTTAAAAATAATAAATAGTTTTAAAAAGAAGGAGGCAGCTGGAGCATGATAAAGAGAGTTAAAGTTGGTATGGCCAGCTGTGGTATTGCTGCCGGAGCAGGCGAAGTCCTTGAGTTATTAAAGGAAATAACAGATGAGGATAAGGTTGTAGAAGTAGGTTGTATAGGTCACTGTTATGCTGAACCGCTGGTTGAGATCGAGACAGACTCAGGCAATTACATGTACGAAAAAGTGCAACCAGAAAAAGAAATGCTTGAACAGATGCTAAGTCTTGCAGATTCATCTCGTTTTCAGCCTAACCCAAAGCGAATTGATAAAGAGGAACTTTTAATAACATCCCTGGCCGGGAAAATTGAACCTACGTCCCTGGAAGAATACCGGGCGAATGAAGGTTATGAGGGCTTGGAAAAAGCAAAAAGAATGGGTAAAGATAAGATTATAGAGGAAGTCAAAACCTCGAAATTGAGAGGACGGGGAGGAGGAGGTTTTCCTACTGGAATAAAGTGGAGCTTCCTTGCCAGCAAAGACAATGAGAATAAGGTTCTCATATGCAATGCTGACGAAGGCGATCCAGGTGCTTTCATGGATAGGACTCTTATGGAATCACTCCCCCATCAGGTGCTAGAAGGAATGTTGATTGGAGCATTGGCAACTGATGCTTATAAGCTTTTTATTTATTGCCGGGCTGAATATCCTCTGGCAGTAAGAAATCTCAATATTGCCATACAGCAGGCTGTGGAAGTTGGTCTGAATATTATTGGTGGAAAGCCGGTAGAGATTAAAGTTAAGGAAGGGGCCGGGGCATTTGTTTGTGGCGAAGAAACTGCACTGATTCATTCCCTGGAAGGCAAGAGGGGAACACCTCGTTACCGTCCCCCATATCCAACTGATCATGGATTTTTAGGTTATCCTACAGCCATAAATAATGTAGAGACCTTTGCTAACATCCCCTTGATTATTAGAGAAGGGGGAGACAGTTTTGAAAAAACAGGCACTGATAACAGTAAAGGAACCAAATTATTTGCTTTAGCAGGTGATTTGAATTATTCTGGTCTTGTAGAAGTTCCTATGGGTATAACTATAGGGGAGGTTGTTTACGATATTGGAGGAGCAGAGCCAGGTAGTGTTAAGGCAGTTCAAATTGGTGGGCCAAGTGGTGGCTGTATAACTGCAGAATACTTTGACACACCAATTGATTATGATTCACTTACATCCCTGGGAGCAATGATGGGTTCTGGAGGGCTAATAGTTGTAGGAACAAATCGATGCATGGTAGAAACTGCACGATATTTCCTTGAATTTACTACCAGGGAAAGCTGTGGCAAGTGTACTTTCTGTCGGATAGGAACTAAGCGCATGGTAGAAAACCTTGAGCGAATTACAGGTGGTGAAGGTACCCCTGAAGACATAAATGTCCTCAAAGATTTAGGTAAAAAAATTAAACAAGGCTCCCTATGTGGGCTAGGACAAACTGCACCAAATCCGGTTCTTTCAACTCTTAATTACTTTTATAATGAATATTTGGCTCACGTAGAAGAGGGGTATTGTGCAGCCATGGAGTGTAAGGCTCTTGTGGATGTATTTATCAATAAAGAAGAATGTATAGAATGCAAGCAGTGTATTAAGAACTGTCCTGTAGATTGTATAAGCGAGGGTTATGTTATAGACAATAATTTGTGCACCCGGTGTAACAGTTGTATTGAAGTTTGTCCCAAAGATGCCATTACCAGAGTTGCTAAAGGAGGGGTAGTCCGTGTCGAAAATCAAACTTAATATTGATGGTAAGGAAATAGTTGCCCCCCAGGGGCAGACAATACTGCAGGTAGCAGGAGATAATGGAATAGAAATCCCAACCATGTGTCAGGATGACCGTATTAGCCGGACCACCTCCTGTTTTATATGTGTTGTAAAAGATACCAAGAGTGGTCAATGGTTACCAGCATGCTCTGCTCAAGCTCAGGACGGAATGGAAATTGAAACAAAAACCCCTGAAGTTAATGATATGCGTAAAACAGTTCTAGAGCTTTTATTATCTGAACACACAGGGGATTGTGAAGCGCCCTGCACTATTTCCTGTCCTGCTCATGCCAGGGTTGAAGAATATGTTAGGGCTGGTAGAGATGGTGAACTTCTTAAAGCATTAAAAATTGCCAAAGAGCGTATACCACTGCCTATGTCAATTGGACGGGTATGTCCTCGCTTCTGTGAAAAGGATTGTCGTCGGAACGTCCTGGATAATGCAGGTGTTGCCATTAATGACTTTAAAAGACTTTCAGCTGATCTCTACTATGAAGACTACATGGAAAACAGAAAGGACCTTACAGGAGAAAAAGTTGCAATTATAGGCTCAGGTCCTGGAGGCCTTGCTGCTGCTTACTTTTTACGTTTGGAAGGAGTCTCTTCTACTATTTTTGAGAAAATGCCTGAACCGGGAGGTATGCTTAGATATGGAATCCCGGAATACCGTTTGCCTAAAAATATTCTGGATAAAGAACTTGCCCATTTTGAAAAAATGGGTGGAATAGAAATAGTATGTAATAAAGAACTGGGCGGTGAACTGGACCTAAACCAATTGAAAAAAGAGTATGATGCTGTTATTATTGCAGTTGGTTCCTGGCAGTCTAGTGGCATGAGAACAGAGGGTGAAGAACTTGCTGCTGGGGGAATAAACTGGCTTGAAGACCTGGCCAGAAATGGGTGGCAAGGAGAAGACCCTGGGGAAACAATTGTAGTTGGTGGCGGCAATACAGCAATGGATTGCGTGCGCAGTGCATTGCGTCTTACTAAAAAACCTGTACACTGTATGTATAGAAGAACAGAAAAAGAAATGCCTGCAGAACAGATTGAAATAGATGAAGCAAGGGAAGAAGGGGCTAACTTTAACTTCCTCACTCAGCCTATTAAGCTGCGCAGGGAGGATGATAAGCTCGTTCTAGAATGCTTGCGTATGGAGTTAGGAGAACCGGATGCATCCGGGCGCCGTCGTCCTGTTCCTGTGGAGGGAAGTGAGTTTGAGGTAAAGGCTGATACTGTAATCGCTGCAATTGGCCAGAGCACACTTGCTCCTGAAGGAATCAACACCAACAAATGGGGAGATGTAGAAGTTGGAGAGAAGGACTGCAGAGTAACAGAAAATATATTTGCTGCAGGGGATTGCGTTAGCGGTCCGGCTACAGTGGTAGAGGCAGTAGCCGGTGGAAGGAGAGCTGCTATAGGGATTCTGGCTTATTTAAAAGGAGAAGAGTGCCTTTTCCCTTATAAGATAAATGTTTCTAGAGGGCATTGGCAGAGCCTTTCTTCTGAAGATTTAACTTTTTTGTTTGAACCAGGAGAAAAGGGAAGGGTTAAACAGCGCTTGATTGACCTGGATGAAAGGGTTAATACTTTCAATGAAGTAAGCTACACTTTTACTGAGGATGAAATTGCTGAAGAAGGTAAGCGTTGCATTGAGTGCAGTTGTACAGCAAAAAAAGATTGTAATCTTAAGGATTGCTCAGAGAGCTATCATGCAGACCCGGAAAAGTTTCTGGGAGAAAAAGGACATGCAGGCTATAACTCTCAACACCCTCATATAATTATGGACAATGGCAAGTGTATTAAGTGTGGAGTATGTGTAAAGATTTGTAGTGAAGTTGTCAATGAATACCTGCTGGGCTTTAAGAATCGTGGCTTTGAGACAAAAGTGGAGACTGCTTTTGATCGCCCTCTACCAGAGTACTGTACAGAATGTGGAAAGTGCGTTGAAGCCTGTCCGGTAGGAGCTCTTGACTGGAAGAAAAAAGAGGATTAAGGAGGTCATTTAATGGCAAAACTAATTGATGGAAAAGCAATAGGGAAAGCAATAAGAGAAGAAGTAAGAAAAGAAGTAGAGATTTTGAAAGAAAAGGAAGGAAGAGTGCCTTGCTTAGGTGTTATACTGGTTGGAGAAGATCCTGCTTCTCAAACTTATGTGAGAATGAAGGAAAAAGCTTGTGATCAGGCAGGTTTTGTTTCTCGCACTTATCGTCTGTCTGGTGATACAACGCAAGAAGAGTTAATTAAAATGGTTAACAAGCTTAACTCAGACAATGAAATTCATGGAATACTGGTTCAGTTGCCCCTTCCTCAAGGGCTTGATGAAAAAGAAGTTCTCAATACAATATTTCCAGAAAAAGATGTTGATGGGTTTCACCCGGTTAATGTTGGGCGGCTAATGTCAGGAGACCCGGTATTTGTTCCCTGTACTCCCCGGGGAGTTATTGAGCTTCTTGATAGGGAAGGTGTTGAAATAAAAGGAAAGAGAGCAATTGTTGTTGGAAGAAGTAATATAGTTGGTAAACCTGCTGCAATCTTGCTCCTGCAAAGGCACGCCACAGTAACTATATGCCATTCAAGGACACAGGATTTACCTGGTGAGGTGAGAAGAGCAGATATAGTTGTTGCAGCTGTTGGCAGGCCGGAAATGGTTAAAGGAGACTGGATAAAAGAGGGTGCTATTGTAATTGATGTTGGGGTTAACAGGGTGGATGATAAGCTGGTAGGGGATGTGGATTTCTCTGCCGCCAGGGAAAGAGCTGGCGCGATTACCCCGGTTCCCGGTGGAGTTGGCCCCATGACCATTGCCATGCTTCTTCAGAACACCCTTGAAGCATGTAAATATGCTGGGAAATAAGATATACACTGTAACTGAAGTTACTGCTTACCTGAAAGGTCTTTTCCGTCAGGATGAACTTCTGCAGGACCTTTGGGTTAGTGGTGAGGTGTCCAATTATTACCATCACTCCTCCGGACACTGTTATTTCACATTGAAAGATAAAGAAAGCTCCATGAGGGCAGTTCTTTTTAAAACCTATGCCAGTAAAATACCATTTCAGTTGGAAAATGGGCTGGAGGTACTGGCCCGGGGGAATATTGATATCTACCAGGTAAGAGGGGAATACCAGCTTTATATAAAGGAAATGGAACTGGCAGGGATTGGTGCTCTGCACCTGGCTTTTGAGCAACTCAAAAAAAAGCTGGAGGAGGAGGGCCTCTTTGCCAGTGAGCATAAGAAAGCAATACCTCTTTTGCCGGAAAAAATAGGCATAGTAACCTCTCCTACCGGAGCAGCAGTCAAGGATATATTATCGGTACTGGAGAGAAGGTTTAAAGGTATTTCTGTCCTTATTTCCCCAGCTAGAGTTCAGGGTGAAGGAGCAGCAGAGGAGATAGTAGATGCTTTGCACAGTATTCAGAAAGAAGGTATAGATGTTGTAATTTTAGCTCGGGGTGGTGGTTCCCTGGAGGAATTATGGCCCTTCAATGAAGAGAAACTAGCCCGAGCTATCTTCACTTCTACTGTGCCTATAATTTCTGCTGTTGGTCATGAGAGGGACTTTACCATTGCTGATTTTGTTGCCGATCTGCGAGCTCCAACTCCATCTGCTGCAGCAGAGATGGTGGTCAAGTCTCGCTCTGAACTGGAAGAACAGGTGCTGAATATGAAAAACAGGATGATGCAAAGCCTGCAGGGTAAGTTGATGCAGGCTAGATTGGACCTCAAACGTCTAGCCCGAAGGCGTATTTTTCTGGAACCTGAGGATGCAGTAAATGTTATTCGCCAGCGTGTAGATGATTGTGAACGTCGCCTGGAAAAACAGATGTCACACATTATGAGTATGGAGAAAGAACGATTGTTTTCTCGAGCTAGCAGGCTGGAGGGACTAAACCCCATTAAAGTTATGGCCCGAGGTTATTCCATCTGCCGGGATCAGGAAACTGGACAGGTCATAAAAGCCGCTGCTGAACTGGAAAGAGGGCAAATAGTAGAGCTTCTCTTTACCAGAGGAGTTGCCAGCGCTCGAATTGAGGATATAGAGGAGTAAAAAACCGGGCTTTGCCCCGGTTTTAATTGTTTTGAAAATGGTTAGAAAACAGGCAGGGAAACAAATAATTGCGAAGAAAACCCTTAATATAGGAGGGTGATCTATTGACAAAAGAAGAGCTTAACTTTGAAGAGGCCATACAGAAACTGGAATCAATAGTTGATAAGATGGAGAGTGGGGATTTGAAGCTGGAAGAGGCTCTGCAATCATTTGAAGAGGGTATTAAGCTTATTCGTCTCTGTAATGAAAGATTGCAAAAAGCAGAAAAAAGGATTGAAATACTCCTGGAAAAGGAGGGTGAGCTAGAGGCTGAGCCTTTCGCCGCTCCCTCAGAAAAAGATGGAGATTAAAAGTAAACTGGAGCAAAATAAGGGGGAAATAGAGTCTTTCTTGCAAAGGTGCTTGGGTAAAACAAAAATGCCTGCTGGCCTGAAGGAAGCCATTGGTTATTCTCTCTTGGCCGGCGGTAAGAGGTTGCGTCCAACCCTTTGTATGGAGGCATTTAAGCTATTTGATTCAAATTACCATAATATTATGCCATTTGCCTGTGGCATTGAGATGATTCACACCTATTCTCTAATTCATGATGACCTGCCAGCTATGGATGATGATGATCTGCGACGGGGCAAACCATCCAATCACCGGGTCTTTGGTGAGGGGAATGCCATACTGGCTGGTGATGGGCTTTTAACCCTGGGTTGTATTTTTATGAATGAAACAAGCAAGGCTGTTCCAACAGACAGGGTAAACACAGCTCTGTCAGAAGTTTTGAGAGCAGCGGGGCCTGCCGGAATGGTGGGAGGACAGTACCTGGATTTACAGTCTGAGAAAAAGGATAATATAACCCTTCAGGATATTGAAAAAATCCACAGTTTAAAAACTGGGGCATTGATGAAAGCATCCATAGTAAGCGGGGCAATTCTTGCAGGAGCGGAAGAGAAAGACCTTACTGTCCTGCGTTCCTATGGAAAAAACCTGGGACTCCTTTTTCAGATTACTGATGACCTTTTAGACCTGGAGGGGGATCCGGAAATTACTGGCAAACCAATGGATAGTGATAACAAAATGGGAAAAGCCACTTATCCTGCCATTTTGGGCATTAATAAAACAAGAAAAATTGCTGAAGAGATAAAGTATACATCTATAAAAGCCATCTCAGGCTGGGGGGTGAGATCAGAATTTTTCCAAGAGTTAGTTAAACTTATATGGCAAAGACAACAATAATAATTGCTAGGTTATGCCTGTTATGTTATAATATTTATGCACCGGTGGCACAGTATCCTAGTCAGCAGGGCACTCCTGAAGGCGGGCCTAAAAATCCGTCAAAGGGCACATCGATGAAGTTCCTGGTATGGGCTGCTGACGCCCAGTCGGGGGTCCATATTGGGAGTTAAGGTATCCGGGGCGATCCACAATGGCATGTGGGCGTTGACCCTGGTACCGCGGAGGCCTGGTAGAGCTGGTGACGCTCTTGCCGGGGAACCTGCAGGTACCGCAAGGTAGCTGTAGCGTAGCCTGCTTTGAGTGGTAGGGGGAGAGGTTGTTGTTAAACCTGTTTCGAAGGGCCCTTAGAAACAGGTTTTTTGCGACCGAAATCTCTACTGCAAAAGAAGCTAGGGAGAGCTGTAAGCTGTTAAGGAAAACTTCTAGGCTGTCCTACCGCAGGAGCAGGTTGGGGATTGAAGTGTGGACTAAGTGGTAGTCCAGCACTGCAAATGGCGACTTTGCAGAGCAACTTTAAAGGGAAACCGCCAAAATGGTGACGTTCTGGCAGTTGCTGGGAAAACCAGCTGGACCTCAAGCCGCAGAATTTACCTGACCCTGCTGCCACCGGTACTATTATTTTGATGATGAGGTGTAAATTAGTTGAGCAATAATCTTAAAACAGGGCTTACCATGGGAACATGGACTTTTGCTCTGGCCATACTGGTGACCAGTTTTTCCCGAGCAGCGGTTTCCAGTGTAAACACATTCATTGCATTTTTAGTTTTGCTTTTTATTATTTGTGTGGGAATAATTTTTGATACAATAGGAGTAGCAGCAGCAGCAGCTGATGAAGCACCTTTTAATGCCAGGGCTGCCCGGAAACAGTTTGGAGCAAAAAAGGGACTTTATCTGGTAAAGAATGCTGACAGAGTTGCAACAATGTGTAGCGATATAGTAGGAGATATTTGTGGTACTGTGAGCGGAGCCCTTGGTGCTCTCCTGGTTTTCCGGTTGGTACAGAGCTACAGTGCCAATGAAGCAGCTTTCAATTTAGTTATGATTGCAGCCATTGCAGCTCTTACAGTTGGGGGGAAAGGATACAGCAAAGGAATAGGGATAAAAAATGCTAATAATATAATAAGTTTTGTAGGGATTCTCCTCTTCCGCCTGGAAAGTTTATTGTTCTGGAGAAAAACCATAAGGAAGTGATTAAAATTCGGTTAGAAGATATTCAGGATCCACAGGATCTCAAAACTTTAAAAACTGAAGATTTAAAAACACTGGCTGTTGAAATCAGGGGAAAAATTATTGAAGTTGTTTCCGAAAATGGGGGGCATCTATCTTCCAATCTAGGAGTAGTAGAATTGACGCTGGCCCTGCATACAGTTTTTGAGAGTCCAAAAGATAGAATAATCTGGGATGTTGGGCATCAGAGTTATGCCCATAAACTTCTAACCGGAAGACAGCAAAACTTTAGAACCCTGCGGAAATTTGGAGGCATGAGTGGGTTTCCTAAAAGAGAGGAGTCTCCCCATGATGTCCTGGAAACTGGGCACAGCAGCACATCCCTCTCGGCAGCTCTGGGCATGGTGACAGCAAGGGACCTCAAAAAAGAAGATTTTAATGTTGTTGCTGTTATTGGTGATGGTGCTTTAACTGCAGGTCTTGCCCTGGAAGCCTTAAATCAAATTGGCCACCTGGAAAAAAACCTAACAGTGATCCTGAATGATAACGAAATGTCCATTTCCAATAATGTGGGTGCTATAGCAAGTTACCTGGCTCGACTCCGCTCTGATCCTGCTTATTATAAGCTTAGGGATGATATTGAATTTTTAATTAAAAAAATACCTGCAATTGGTGAAAGAGTAGTTAGGGCAGTGGAAAGAGTCAAAGGAAGTTTAAAGCACCTGGTAATTCCTGGTGTGTTTTTTGAAGAACTGGGTTATACATACCTGGGACCTGTTGATGGTCATGATCTGGAAAGTTTGCTAAGTTACCTGAAAAGGGCCAGGGAGATGGATGGACCGGTTATGGTTCATGTCATAACTAAAAAAGGTAAAGGATACAAGCCTGCAGAGGAAAACCCGGATATAATGCACGGAACTGGACCCTTTAACACTGAAACTGGACAGCCTGTCAAGAAATCAAGCCGACCTTCTTATACCAAAGTATTTGACAAAAAGATATGTCAGCTGGCTGCACAGAACAAGAAAATTATTGCCATAACTGCAGCAATGCCGGAAGGGACAGGCTTAAAGAAATTTGCCCAGCTATTTCCAGAAAGATTCTTTGATGTAGGAATAGCTGAACAACATGGAGTAACCTTTGCAGCCGGTATGGCCCTGGAAGGTTACAAACCAGTATTTGCAGTATATTCAACTTTTTTACAGAGAGCATATGATCAGGTCGTCCACGATATTTGTTTGAGCAATCTCCCATGTGTATTGGCAATTGACCGGGCAGGTGTTGTGGGCGAGGATGGTGAGACCCATCAGGGTGCTTTTGACATATCCTACTTGCGCCATATTCCCGGATTAACTCTTGCTGCTCCTCGAGATGCAGCAGATTTTGAAAACATGCTGGAACTGGCTGTAAATTATCATGGTCCCATAGCCATACGCTATCCTCGGGGTGAAACTCCGGAGATCCCCATTTCCAAACGTCAACCAGTGCGCTGGGGAAAAGGTGAATTGCTCACTGATGGAGATGAAGTTTTAATACTGGCAACTGGAAATATGGTATGGCCAGCTTATGAAGCTGTACAGATTTTGAAGACAATGGATATAAATGCTGCCCTTGTTGATTTACGATTCATAAAACCTCTTGACCATGCTTTGATTAAGGATATGGTCCAGAAGACACGATTTTTGATAACCATAGAAGAAAATGTGCTGGCAGGTGGTATGGGAAGTGCAGTACTGGAATTTTTGGCAGCAGAAAAAATTGAGCTTCCCACCATGAACATTGGTTTTCCTGACCGTTTTATACCCCACGGGAAAGCAGATGAACTTCGTCGTGAACTAGGTTTTACACCTGAAAAGATCTCACAGAAAATCTATGATTTTTGCCAGGGAGAAAAAAGAGGTAAATATGAAAAAACGGCTAGATATATTGCTGGTGGAAAGAAAGTTTTTCCTTTCAAGAAATAAAGCACAGAATGCTATTTCTGATGGACAGATTTACGTGCAGGGTGAACAGGTTACCCGGGCAGCCACTCTAGTAGAAAATGATGCATCTATTGAAATTGAGGGCTCAAATTTCGTCAGCCGGGGTGGGGAAAAATTAGCAAAAGCCTTGGAAGATTTTAAGATTGATCCTGGGAATTATGTGATATTGGATGGTGGCGCTTCCACTGGTGGGTTTACCCAGTGCTTGTTAAAAAATGGTGCCAGGCGGGTCTATGCAGTTGATGTTGGACATGGACAGATAGCAGAGGAGTTAAGAAATGATCCTCGAGTCGTTGTGAGGGAGTGTGTCAATCTACGGCATGCAGCTGAAGATTTTCTGCCGGAAAGAGTTGACCTGGTAGTTTTAGATCTATCTTTCATATCCCTGTGCCTGATTATCAATAGAGTTGTAATGTTCTTAAAGAAAGATGGTTTGCTCCTGGCTCTTGTTAAACCACAGTATGAGATAGGTCCAGGTAAGGTAAACAGGCGAGGCCTGGTAAAAAACCCACAGCAGCAAAAGCTGGCAATCAAAAAAGTGTGGGAATGTGCTATAAAGGCTGATTTGGGTTTTCTAGGTTTAATAGAATCACCTATCCCAGGTAAAGAAGGCAACAAAGAATATTTCCTGTTAACAGAAAAAAGCGGAAAAAATATGCTAACCTGTGATATATTAGAAAAAATATTTACAAAATAGCAGGTTTCAATAAGATAAAAGTTGAAATCATCAATTTGACGGGGTGTTTTTTTTGAAAGTATGTTTGATTGTAAATCGGCAGAAGAGACAGGCCAACAAACTTGCAGAAGAAATTTTCCAGTGGTTTGCCCATCGAGATCTACCTGTATATTATTCCAATGAAGACCCACCTGAAAATGTTGAGGGGGGCATTCCCATTCCCCGTCGGGAGATGGCCGGTCGGATAGATATAATTTTCGTCCTGGGAGGGGATGGGACCTTTCTTAATGTAGCCAGATTTTTTGCAGGTCAGGAAATACCTCTTCTGGGTTTTAATTTGGGTCGCATGGGTTTTTTAACCGAAATGGATTCTGGCAACTTAAATAATATTTTGGAAAACTTATTACAAGACAAATACTACATCGAAGAAAGGATGATGTTAGAGGGAACTGTCTACCGCGATGGCAAAAAGATTACCAGGGTAGTAGGTCTTAATGATATTGTCGTTAGTAAGGGAGCATTTGCCCGGGTAATAGAGTTAACCCTGTATATTAGTGGTGAAATTATTACAACTTATCCAGGTGATGGCATGGTGGTAGCCACACCTACTGGTTCAACTGCATACTCTTTAAGTGCAGGAGGTCCCATAATAAGTCCTTCAGTAAAATCTTTAGTTGTTACACCAATCTGTCCCCATACTCTCTATGCTCGCTCTCTGGTCGTTCAGCATGATGATATCATCGAAATTGAAGTGGAAAGGGCCGACCGGCGCATTATGTTAACTGTAGATGGGCAGGAGGGCATCCGACTGGGAGTTGGCGATATTGTTCGGCTGACAGGAGCCAGGGAAAAAACATACCTGGTACGCTTTGAGGGTTCTACTTTTTACCAGATTCTGCGGACCAGGTTGAATTACAAGAATGTCTAGGAGGGGATTTCATGAAAAGTAGAAGGCACCTGAAAATAATACAGATTATCAAGGAAAATAACATCAGCACCCAGGAAGAACTGGCAGACCAACTTCAGGCAAAAGGCATTGATGTGACTCAAGCTACTGTATCCCGAGATATAAAGGATCTGGGATTTATTAAAGTACCATCTGAAGATGGCAACTACAAATATGCTCTACCACCGGAAAGGGAGAGGATTACCCTTGCCGGCTGGGTAAAGAGAATGTTCAGGGATTTCATCACGGATATAAAATTGAGTGAGAATAACATGGTTGTCAGGACAATACCAGGAACTGCTCATAGCCTGGCTGCAGCAATTGATAATCTGGAGTGGGAGGAAATTATCGGTTCAGTAGCCGGCGATGATTGCATAATAATTGTCTTAACAGATAAAAGTGTAGGGGAGGAAATACAAACGCGTTTCAAGGAATTGATTGGCTTGCAGTAGGGGGTGACCTGTTTTGTTGTTGGAGTTGGCTGTAAAGAATTATGCCCTAATAGAGGAAACAGATATTTCCTTTGGCCGGGGCTTAAATATTTTAACAGGAGAAACCGGTGCTGGGAAATCTATTCTGGTTGGTGCAATGGAAATGCTTCTTGGCTCTAGAGCATCAACAGACATGATCAGAACAGGTGCTGAGACAGCAACAATTCAGGCTATTTTTAGCATAAAAGAACAGGAAAAGGTTAAAAAAAAGCTGGAAAAGATAGGGATTGATTTTTCTGGAGATGAATTACTCCTGACCAGGGAAATTAGTCGTTCTGGTAACAATAAAGTAAGAATAAATGGACAACTGACTACACTTGCACTTTTCAAAGAGATCTCGCCATATCTTATTGATATACATGGCCAGCATGAACATCAATCCCTTTTTTCTCCAGACGAGCAGAGAAATCTTTTAGATGAATTGATGAGGTCTGATGCTATAGAACTCAGAAAAGAAACACAGAGAGTTTTTCAGGAGCTACAGGACAACAAGAATAAACTTAATGAATTGATCAAGAACAAAAAAGAAAGAGAAGAAAGACTGGAACTTCTCTCCTTTCAGATTGAGGAACTGGAAAAAGCAAATTTAAAAAAAGAAGAAGAAGAGGAATTAATATCCCAACACAGGGTTCTCAGCAATGCTGAAAAACTTTTTTCCGGCAGTAAGAGGATTTTTTCTGCTCTGAGTGGGGAGGGTATGGAAGTTGGTTATCTGGAACAGATAGGACACATGATGAAAGAGATGGAGGATCTCAAGAGATTTGATGACAATCTGCAAGAACCTCTGAATTCCATAAAGAATATATACTACCAGCTGCAGGAACTTACTGGCCAAATTCAATCCTATTCGGACCGGATCGTTTTTGATGAAGCCCAACTGCAAAAAATTGATGAAAGACTGGGAGAGTTAAACCGACTCAAGCGAAAGTACGGCCCTGAGTTGGGGGATGTAATTGATTATCATGAAAATATAAAAGAAGAGTACAAGCAGTTGAAAGGATCTACAGAGGAATTTCATGATCTGAAAAGAAAAATTTCTGATGGTGAACAAAGATATGTCAAGCTGGCTCAGGAACTCTCGAAAATGCGGAAAAAATCTGGAGAGAAATTTGCAAAACTTCTGGTAGAGGAGCTTAAAGAGCTGGCCATGCCCCATACCCGTTTTGAAGTTCTAGTTGAAGCTGTAGAGGATGAAGCAGGAATAGAATTTCCCCAGGGAAAATTCAGGCCCTTTCAGTATGGAATAGATCAAGTCCAGTTTCTAATTTCTCCCAATCCAGGAGAAGCTCCAAAACCTTTGGATCGGGTTGCATCAGGAGGGGAACTGTCCAGGATAATGCTGGCTCTTAAAAGCATTATAACCAATATGGAGCAGGTTCCCACCATGATTTTTGATGAGGTAGATACAGGAATAGGAGGTAAGACAGCCCACAAAGTAGCTGAAAAACTATCCCGGATCGCTGATTTTCGGCAGGTTATTTCCATAACTCACCTCCCACAGATTGCTATAATGGCTGATGAGCACTTTTTCATAAGTAAAGAGATAGAAAAGAACATTACCCGGACTCACGTAAGAAAGCTGGAAGATGATAATAGAATTGAGGAGATAGCAAGAATGCTGGAAGGTAGCTCTTCAGAAACTGCCATCTCTCATGCCCGGGAACTCATGGAGCAAGCTAGAAATAAAAAAGAAAGAGTTTGATTTTTACCGTTAATTAATATGGTATTAAGCTGTTTTAAACACCAAAAACAGGTGTTTTTTTATGTACGGCAAAAACTACAAATTTATAAGCAGAGTAAATTGGGAAATATAAATCTGAGAAATGCTGCGGGCATCATGGTGCATAGGTGTCCTTCTTATTTTTCCAGGAGGAAATCAGATGAGAAAAAGAAGAGCTTTAATAATAGTTTTCTTAGCTGTTGTTTTGTTGGGGGGCCTAACCTATTTGGCAAAAAGGCCCGGTTTTCCTCAGGAGATAATTCTCTTTACCGGAGAAGAATTGAATCTGGAACATTTCTGGCCGTTGCCGGTTGAGATAAGGAGCAGTAAAGAAACAGAAATACTTATCAATGGAAAGCCTGTAAGCAAAGATTTTAAACCCTTTACTCTGACAGGTTCTTTTTCCATTCTGGCTGAGAGCCGGGAGCAGGTTTCCCTGGAATTTAGATTTCTGAGAATTATCAATCCCCGGGAAATGCTTGTCAATGTCCTACCAACAATGGAAGTTTACCCCGGAGGGCAGGCTATTGGCGTACTTCTAAATTCGCAAGGGGTAATGGTTGTGGATATATCCCATGTTGAAACTCCTCAGGGAAAAAGAATATTTCCTGCCAGAGAAGCAGGATTAGATAAAGGCGATATAATAATAGCTGTTGATGGCAGGGAAATTGAAGAT
>PUNT01000003.1 GCA_003551905.1 Halanaerobiales bacterium | reverse complement strand
TACTCAGAGCAGATATAGAGAATGGCAAGCTACCACCCCATGGCTGCATTCCCTCCGAAAGGGAATTATGTGAAACTTATGATGTGAGCCGGGCAACAGTGAAACAGGCCGTAATGGACCTGGTTAAGGAGGGACTTCTGTACCGAATTCAGGGTAAGGGAACCTTTGTAGCAGAACCAAAACACGTGCAGGGACTTTCCACGGTGAGCAGCTTTACCCAGGATATGTTAAAGAGAGGTTTGCAACCTTCAGCAAAAGTTCTGGAACTAAAGATAGTTGGAGCCCCAAGAACAGGAGCAAGGCAGTTGCAGCTTGACCAGGGACAGCAGGTGGTAAAAATAAAGAGAATAAGGTATGCAGATGGAGAAACTGCACTGATAGAGACATCTCACCTGCCTGCCAGCAGATTTAAAGACATAGTTGACCAGGACCTGAAGGGATCCCTCTATGAATTGCTGACCAGGAAATATGGAGTTTTTCTTTCCTGGGCAGAAGAGACCTTTGAGCCAGTATTAACTGACCCCTTTGAATCGGAAACATTTGATCTGCCAGAAGGCTCGCCAGCCTTGCTGGTGTGCAGGACCAGTTACGACCGGGATGCTGAACCGGTGGAATATGTGAAAAGCGTTATCAGAGGAGATAAATGCAAGTTGCTTGTACGGTTGAGTTCTAGGAGCGGATAAAAAAATGAAAGGATGATGAACATGTTTCCTTTAGGTCAAACCCCCTTGGGAGTAGCAGTGATGTACTTAGTTGCCCTTATTTACGTAGTATTAATCTTTTTGATTGGCAGGGCTCGTAAAAAGATGGATCCTGCAGATACCAATGTTTGGAACACCAGGACAGTGGCCAGAATTGCTATTTTGTCTGCTGTAGCTGCCGCCGGTGCTTTGATTACGGTGCCTGGTCCAGTGGCCTCAATTAAACTGGATTCGGCTGCAGGATTCTTTGCAGCAGCAGCTTTTGGCTGGCAGGAGGCTGTCATTGTGGCCATGATAGGTAACTTTTTTTCCGAATTCCTTGGTGGTTTCCACGGCTGGTTACCAGCAGTCCCCTACTACATGGTTACAATGGCTCTGGCAGTTAATGTCTATGGTTACCTTTCCAAGCGCATCCATATAATCGTGGGAATTATTGGGGGCGTTGCTGTAAACATGCTGTGCCTGTTACCCTGGGCAATAATGCTGGGGTGGCCTATTGTTACTGCAATTGCCCCGGTGCTTTTGTCAGGTGCAACTGCCAATGTCATTCTTGCTACTGTAGCCCATCTGGCCATATCCCGAGCCCGAACAAGGCGTAAACCAACAGGTGCCTGATCTAACTATCTATTCAGTAAAGGAAAGGAGGCTCTCTCCTAAATGGAGCCCAGAGAAGTGCTCATAGAAGAAGTAACATTTACCTACAAAGATTTTGAAAAACCAGCTATCAGAGATATAAACTTAGCAGTTGACAGGGGAGAAATGCTGGTAATTACCGGGCCCACAGGAGCGGGTAAAAGCACTCTCTCACTACTTTTAAATGGAGTTGTACCAAAATTCCTTCCCGGTATTCTGGAGGGAAAGGTTCTTGTAAAAAATGCTGACGTTGCCCAAAAGAGCGTTGTGGAGATGGCCCAGCAGGTAGGTTTTGTTTTCCAGGATCCAGAAACTCAACTTTTTGGCATGACCGTGGAAGAAGATGTGGCCTTTGGGCCGGCCAACCTGGGACTTCCTTATGATGAAATTATGCAACGGATCCAAAAGAGCATTAATGAACTCAGACTGAAAGGTATGGAAGAAAGAAAGCCATTCCAACTTTCAGGCGGAGAGAAACAGAGTGTAGCCATAGCTGGTGCCTATGCAATGCTCCCGGATATTATTGTCTTTGACGAACCCACTTCCATGCTGGATCCGGCTGGGAAGAAACTGGTATTTGAAATGATAACAGAAATCAAGGAAAAACATGGGATAACTGCTATTGTGGTTGAACACGAGATGGATTATATTGCCCAGTATGCAGATAAGCTGGCTATCATGGACAAAGGACAGCTGGCTTTAATAGGGAAACCCTCCGAGGTTTTCAAGGAATACAAAAAGCTCACAGAACAAGGGGTGAGGCTGCCCCAGGCTGTAGAGCTGGGAGCAATGCTCCAGGAGGCTGGTCTTATAGATAATGTCCCCCTGACAACCCGGGAAATAATAGATAAACTGCAGAGTCTCCTTGGTGGTAAAACTGTTAAGATTCCTGAGGGCTTGAAGCAAAGTACCAATCCTGGTTGTAGTGAAGGCAACAGTGTTATTGAAATTAACAACCTTTCCCACACTTATCGGGGCGACGTTAAGGCCTTAAAAGGAATTGACTTGCAGATCAAAGAGGGTGAGTTTATTGGCATAATCGGGCAAAATGGGGCCGGTAAAACAACTCTAGCCCGGCATATTAATGGCCTTCTTAGACCAACAGATGGAAAGGTTATAGTTCTGGGAGAGGATACAAAAGAAAAATCGGTAGCCCAGCTTGCAGAGAAAGTCGGTTTTGTTTTCCAGAACCCTGATGAACAGTTGTTTAAAGAAGCAGTAAAAGATGAATTGAGTTTTGGTCCTCAGAATTTAAAAATGAAACCGGAAAAAATTGAAAAAAGAGTATTGGAAACCATGGAACAAATTGGCTTAAAAGAATATGCCGAAGTTTGGCCCAAATACCTGACCAAGGGAGAGAGACAACGATTGGCTCTGGGAACTGTTATAGCCATGGACCCGGATATTCTCATAGTCGACGAACCTACAACAGGTCAGGATTGGCGGGAGTCCCTGTGGGTAATGGATATTCTCGCTGGCCTTAATGAACAGGGGAAAACTGTAATAGTTATCAGCCACAGTATGGATATTGTAGCCCGCTATTGTCACCGTATAGTAGTGATGGCTCAAGGACGAATCATTGCAGATGATAAACCTGAAGAAGTTTTTTCCAATGAAGAAAACATGGAATATGCTCATATAGAGCCACCGGCAATTTTTGAGATATGCAGGGAGATATTTGGGCCGGAGGCAAAAATTCTCCATGTGAAACAGGCTTTTGCAATGCTTAAAGCAGTGCTGCCGGGGGGTGTTACCGATGCTAGTTGAGTATGAAAAGAAGGATTCCTTTCTTCATCGCCTGGATCCCCGGGTAATCGTTTTCTACGTTTTTGTTGTAGCTGTAACTTCTGTAGTCTGGACCAATCCTCTCTACTGTCTGGCTGTTTTTATTGCTGCAATTTTAATTGGTTTTTTAGGAAGATTTCCCTGGCGGGAGATGTCCTGGTTCTTCAAGTTGCTCATGATCCCTGTTGTTTTAATTACTCTCATCCAAGGGGCAACAGGTGACCCGGGTTTGGTACGGATGCCTGAGGAAGAGGCCACGCGAGTTTTGTTTTATCTCATCCCGGGTTTTATTCCTGGCATTGGTCCAGCCATTGCTATCAAGGCGGGAGGTTTTTTATACGGTCTGGCAGCTGTCCTGAAAATTTACATGGTGGTTGTAGCAGTTGCTGTCATGGGATATGTTGTTTCTCCCACTGACCTGATTCATCTCCTTTCCCGGGTTCGTTTTATGCCCAGGTCAATAATTTTCATTATTTCAACTGCCTGGCGTTTTATTCCACTGGTTCATTCTCAGGTGCGCTCGCTCCTGGAAGCGCAGAAAACCAGGGGTGCTGAGATAGAGAAAGGAAGTATAACCGGGAGGGTAAAAAACCTGATTCCCGTGGTAACACCTCTTTTGAGCAATGCCCTGGAAATAGGCGATACAATGGCACTGGCCATGGAAGCCAGGGCCTTTGGCGCAAGTAAGAAGATTACCTATTTAAAACCATTCAAGTTTAAGAAGGTAGATTTTCTTGTATTTTCCTTACTGCTGCTAGTCCTGGCAGTCATTATTGCCCTTGCTGTTATGGGTTACGGTATTCTGTAAATCTGCATTTGCAGGCATAAACCTGAGGAGGTGGTTGCTGGCCTTACAATCAGGTTGAAATTCAGGGTTCGTCTTAACTAGAAAACAAAAGGAGGTATAAATTGTGAAGAAATTGTTTGCTGTTTTAATGGTTGTATCTCTAGTAGTAATGTTGACAGCAGCAGTAATAGCTTATGAAAAACCTC
>PUNT01000117.1 GCA_003551905.1 Halanaerobiales bacterium | reverse complement strand
TAGAGCTACTAGAACTACTTAATGATGATTCACTACTTAATGAAGAACTACTTGAACTACTTAATGATGATTCACTACTTAATGAAGAACTACTAGAGCTACTTAATGAAGATTCACTAGAGCTACTAGAACTACTTAATGATGATTCACTACTTAATGAAGAACTACTAGAGCTACTTAATGAAGATTCACTACTTAATGAAGAACTACTTGAACTACTTAATGATGATTCACTAGAACTACTAGAGCTACTAGAGCTACTAGAACTACTTAATGATGATTCACTAGAACTACTAGAGCTACTTAATGATGATTCACTAGAGCTACTAGAGCTACTTAATGATGATTCACTACTTAATGAAGAACTACTAGAGCTACTTAATGATGATTCACTAGAGCTACTAGAACTACTTAATGATGATTCACTACTTAATGAAGAACTACTTGAACTACTTAATGATGATTCACTAGAACTACTAGAGCTACTTAATGATGATTCACTACTTAATGAAGAACTACTTAGTTCACATTCTATATCAGTTTCTAATATTAAAAATCTTCCGTCTTCAGCTAACAGTAAGCCACTCCCAGTTTCTAATAATATGAACTGGGGGCATAAAA
This sequence comes from Halanaerobiales bacterium, assembly GCA_003551905.1. GTDB lineage: Bacteria > Bacillota > Halanaerobiia > B1SED10-174 > B1SED10-174 > B1SED10-174. The sequence continues at coordinate 3,512 of PUNT01000117.1, read as the reverse complement.
TACCAGAAGAAGATGATGACGATGACATATTTTAATATTTACCTAAATTAATTTTTACAAAAATATGTCAATATAAAACAATCACTTATTTTATGCAACAATTTCCCAAATCGTATATGGGCAAGGATCAACCATACTTTCGTCAAAAACAACATGTTCACCTGATAACACTCTTGTTCTTTCCCTAGCATAATCAATCTTCCAATATTTCGTCCACCAAGCACCATATTCTAAAATTCTTTGATGTTGTTCAGGGGTAGTATTAGTGTCAACCAACATTAAATTAATAGAATGTCTCGCTTCATCATCCATTTGATGATAAGCATTTTGCTGAAATGCTGTCCACAATTCAGCATGCCATAACTTTATATTATTTTCTAATTGCATAGCATCAACTACATCCTTTTCTTCTTGGGTCATCTCAACTGGGTCACCATCAACCCACTTAATATATTTTCTATCTATTGCAAGCAACTCAGGAGGAAACTCTTTCCAACCTGCTGCTTGGTAATGATGCCATTTAGGATTGAAAATTACTTTACCATCCAATTCTAGCTTCGTAGGTAAAACACTCTTTATTTTTTCACCTATGTAATACATAATTAAATCCCCCATTTATTTATGAGATGTGTTTCAACCTCTTCAAGTTTCTCATTGGATAGTAGTGCTGGATAAAGAAGAATTTCTGACATCCAACCATCCCAAAATCTCGAACTGGAGTCTGCTTCTCTACCGATAGTCGTAGGTTGTTCGCCAGTACCACTATTAAGTGGTACGCTACTCGTCTGTTGGACGCCTTGTAAGCGCATTCTCACTTCATCACTATCTGCTCGTATGCCAACTAACTCAGGAGCTAGGATTGAATTATCGTTTGAGGGCAAACTAGTTTCAGCTCCAGTATTTCGATAAACCCATTTTGAACTCCAATGTACAACCCAAAAAGTTCTGTCTTGTCCAGCGAAATCTCTTTGTCTATTTAGAATCACTCTAATGTCACCTATACCAGAGCTAAGTGCCCTTAATCGCACAACAGCCATGATATGGAAATTTGAGCTTTGCGCTAAAAGTTCGTCTTCGTCATTAGTGACATTATAGAATTCTTTAATATTAAATTCAAGCGCAGGAAGTCCACCCATTTCTGTTGGGCGATAGATTGGTCTATCCAATAATCCCGATTGACTGACTATAATATCATTGTCAGCCAAGTTTTCCCATGTCTCTATCCTATCACCATCACTGGCAGTAATAGTAGATGCATCCAAATGAAGGACTGGATCGCCATAGTCAAAGGCATCTCTAAAATTTCTTTGCCAATGATGTAATCGTAAAGGTTGTCCCATTAGACTGACTGCCTTACATACCAAGTATCTGTTCCGTATGGTTTATCAAATAAAATAGAAATTATTCCTGCAGTTGGAAATACTAAATCAGATGCGCCTTCAAAGTCACTATTAATAATAATAGTTTGACCGTCTAAAATTATAAGATCAAGTCTAAATGTGGCAACCTCGTTAATTTCAGCATAAACAGTAGGTACTATTATTTCTATTTGATCTGGTATGCTAGTAATATCCCAAATTTCATTTGGATCATAAGCAACTAAATTACCATGTCCTGAATTAGGAACATAAAACACATCATCATTTGTATCAATTGACAAATCAGATTCTTGTAACATATAAGGATTAAAAACACTCAAAGAATTAATATCAATTTTAATACCAGAAGGTGTTACTTTACCATTTTCATCAACAGTAAGAATTTCATTTTCATTTACTGATAATGACTGAATTATAAGATCATCTGTTATAGAAACTTGTCCTTCAAAATACCCTGCATAAGAATTTTCCCTAAAAACTGCCTTACCATATACACCATATATTGAGGTAGAAGGATTTGAAGATATTCCTTCAAAATATCCGCCATATGCTTCACCATTATCACATTCACAAAATGATTTAAATCCATATACTGTAGCCTCAGAAGTGGCAAAAACTTCTGAATAATATCCTATAATAGTACTAGTTCCAGATCCATGATGAATGTCAGAAATATATGATGTAATTGGATCATCTATGGCTATTTCATCTAAATCATAAAATGCTTTATAAGCAGTTTCAATAGGACCTGTACCATCTGGAAAAGCAATTTCGATCGGATCATTTATTTTAACAAATTCATCTTCAACTTCTGTACGGGTTATACGATCATTATAATCATCTTCTGTTAGATGGAAATACTCTCCAAGTTGACCTCCCTGTAAGTTATTTAATAAATTGTGATTAATATTAACTGATTGTAATTGAGCAATCCTTTGCCCTTGAATATTTTCTATCGCAGCGATCTGAACTCTGCCAGTTCCTGCTGTATTATGTGTATGTCTATAATGATTAATAACTTTATACAAAGCCACTGATTCTCTAAAAATCTCAGTTAGTGCTCCTAATTCTAAATCAGCAATACTTGCATTTTGTGCTGCATTTAAAGTAGTATGAGCTATTTGGCCAGGAATTATAACAGTGCTTGGACCATTGATAATATTAGTTGCAATTACATAATAATTGACATATCTAGATTCATTTACTGTCAATTCAGTTAATTGAAAACTGCTGCCAACTTTTTCATTAAATTGTAACCAAGCATTTGCTCCATTATTTAAAAAAGGAAGAGTCGGAGTATCTAACCAAGTCCAAGCAGTTTCACCTAATCTATACCAAATTGAATATGGTCCCCCATCTAATATCGCTGATGATACATCTCTTATATCTTCATCCCAAAAGGTGGTTGCCCCAACAGCATAAGTAATAGCAGCTATATTATTAACATTAAGAGTAAAACCACTTATTTCTCCTGCTGATTCTAACTTAGATCCAAGCGTTAAATGTTGATATCTATGTTGAATTTGATTAAAAGAAGTAGTGTGTCTTTCATCAAATATTTTACCAGCTTGAAGAGTGTGATTCCAATAAACATATGTTATAGGTGCTTCATTAAGAAGGGACCAGGCTGTAAGACTCTGAGTTAATATACCATCTTCATTATAATAAAAAAATCTTGTACCTGTTACAGTATCTTCATCAACAATTGGTACTACTGCAGTGGTTTTCTCATATTTAGTATTTCTATACCAAACATTATGATCATCTGAAATAGTAACTTCAGCTTCAGTATTATCTAGATCCAAACCAGGAAGATTATCATATTCCAATCCAGTCATTTGATATGCTTGAATTGAAGCATCATCTAATCTTAATGTAACATCTGATATTATTAACTTACCATTTTCATCTACATGTACAGTATAATTTTCATTTCCTGATAAAGATTGAATTGTTAAATCATCTTTTATACCAACAGAATCTTGAAAAACTTTATTAACAATTAAAAACGTTCCTGCAAATGAAACATTATTTGTTAATTTATTAGCTGATGTTATAGTTTCTAAATTAACAGTAGTGGCAGAAGTCCCACTAATTGAATAAGTCCCAGCAGAATCAATAGAACAATTCATC
>PUNT01000196.1 GCA_003551905.1 Halanaerobiales bacterium | reverse complement strand
TGCCATGTGCATGGCATCAACTAAACCAATTGCTGGACCCAAAGGACTGGCGCTTCCAACGATGAAAGCCTCCTGTCCAGCTGCCTTTCTGATTAGCTCCAATCCCTGGCGAAGAGCCTGGGCCCGAGTTTTACTGGGGTCGAACCTCTCTCCAGGAAGGGCTCCAGCATATAGAGAATCTAAGGTTAAATATTTATATCCCCAACTGTGGACCATTATTGTAATGACCTCTTCCAGGTATTCCTGAAAACCTGGATTGGTAGGATCCAGGGCATAAACTTTTCTATTATAACCCCATCCAGGCTTAAGAGCTGCCCTTATAGGATAACCTTTTTTATTCTGAAGAAACCATTCTGGATGGTCGCTGAAGATGCGGGAACCGGCTTCAGCCACGAAGGGAGCCAGCCAGATGCCAGGAATAAAACCCCGCCTCATAATTTTCCTGGCCAATGCCCCTCCTCCACCAGGAAATTTGCTATTAAAGTACAGCCAATCCCCTATTTTCTCCTGATAACCATTATCAGTATGGACCACATCAACAGGATATTCTTTCTTGGCCTGACTCAGCTGGCCGAGATTTTTTAATATATCAGCTTCTTCTACGTTTTTAGAATAAGCATATCTGCTGGTCCAGCCGGATTTATTTTTAGCAGGAACCCGTTTGTCCATTGCCAGCCCTACCATCCGGGCATAATCTTCCAGAACTTTTGTCCCTTCACCCCAGAGGATAACAAGAGGTTCCAGGGCTATTTTTTCTCCTTGCTTGAGAACAATATCATCCAGGAAGAATTGGGCTATCAATAGGGGATGGGAACGAAAAAGGGTTGGCTGGTGATATTTAATAGCAGTAAAGTGCTCTTTGTTCTCTAATGCCCCCAAAAGAAGGGCCTTCTTTTCCTTTTTATCTTCCAGAAGGGCGAACATATCTGAAGTATATTGACCTCTTTTCCCCGGGGAAGGATTCTTCACATCAATGGACAAAATTCTAGCCCACCTGGTCCTGGGATTCCTGTCTTTTTCTCCATTTTTCAGAACTCCTGAAAAAGACCAGGACTGCCATCCCTGGCGGAAAAAAACAATATTGTCTGCATGGGAACTTATACCTTTGGCCATGAGGGGACTGAAGCTTTTAAGGGAAAGGTCAATACTGCCGGTATTCTCAAGGCATGACTCTAATCTAAGAACTCCTTCTTTCTCATCCTTAATCTTGAGGGAAACCTCTAAACCCATACCATCTTCCAGAAAGACATCCTTACTGTAGCGATCTTCTTCTTGAGCCAGATAACTATCCTCTACCTGTAAAATCACATCATCCTTATTCCGGCAGGTAATCCCCCAGTTAATGCTCCATATTTTAATGCCTGTGTCTCCCAGAAAATGAAGTTTTTTATTCTCCATGAGCTTTCCCCCCTCCATTATTACCTTTACAAATTATCTCATATGTTTTTGCTACTGGTTCTAAACCTTCCAGATCTAAGAATAATTTGAGTTCTAGTTTTGTCCCTTTCTCCGGCCACTTCCATTCCAGGGGACCCGCATCATGCAGACTATCTTGAGCAATTGATATTGCCTGTGCCCCTGCATAGATCTCTTCACCCTCATTCTTAAGACTGTACTCTACTCTACCACTAAAGCTCTTATTGGTATCATTTACAATTATTATTTTACCCCGATATTTATTGCCTTTCCTCCAGCGAGGCCGAGGTCGAACCATCATGGTAAAAGGCTTTAACACCTCGCCGGGCAAGGAGTTTTTCATCTCCAAACCCGGTTCAGAACGGCAAAAACCGGCAAAAACCCCAGCCACCCTCTTACCCCTGGCCAGGCGAAGACTCTCCCAGAGGAACACTTCCTGTTCATCATCGCCCGGTTCAGGTCGGACAAATATACCGCTTCCCCAGGGAAAAATGGGAACAAATCGTCTAAACCGGTGCAGAACAGCATCCCTTTTTCTCAGGGGGAAAACCCTGTTGCCGGTCAGGACCGGCCTGCTACCATCCACAAGATGAATAGTTTTTGTAAGTTCTCCTGTTAGTCTGCCATCAAGTTTCTTTACTGCCGAGCCTCCTCCCTGCCTGCAGGCCCAGAGAACAACGGACTCATGTTTCCGTAATTTTTCTGCCATTATCCCTGCCTGATAAAGAGCTTTCTTCCTTCTCAGACCCTGAACATGCTCTAGCAATGGAAAGGTCTGCCAGACCAGAATCCCTTCCCGGGTACAGGCCTCATAAAATGAAGGCGGCAAAATCCAGGAGAAAACTGCCAGACCATTGATGCCATCCTCTTTAAGACTTTTAATATCCTGAAGGAAGATATCCTGATTCCAAACTTGAGGAGGCCAGGGAGGGACATAGCCTGTTCCCCTGACAAAAACCCGCTGACCATTAACATAAAATTTGCCACCTTTAAGACTCACATCACGCACACCAAACTCCAATTCTCTTTGATCCTTTTCTCCCAATGCCTCTATCCGGAGCCAGCCAGTACCGGTGGTGGGAGAACCATGATCCCAGGGCCACCATTTTTCAGGAGCCTTGAGAGAAAAATATAGCTGACAAATCCTTTTTTCCAGATCTACTTCCCAGCTATAATTTTCTCCGGTCGCCAGCTTAAAGTCGACTGTCCCCTTGCCCTGCAGCTCTGTTTCCCAGGCAAGAGTCAGGGCCATTTCTGCTGTGTCTCGTTTTTGCCTGAGAGTTGATACTACAGCCTTTTCTATAGATATTTTTTTTCTCTTAACCAGTTTAAGGGCCTCCCAGATTCCACCGGGGTTACCAACAACCTCAAAAAACACACCGGGAACAACGTCCAAAAAGCTAGCATCAGGAGGACAAAAAACCTCCATTAGCAGAACATTCTTCCCTTTTCTTAAGCAGGAGGCCACAGGATAGGATCTTTCCCGATAATATGCTTCTTCTTCACCAAGAAAAGAACCATTTAGCCAGAGCCGGTAGCTATAGAAAACTGAGCCAACCACCAGGTCATATTCCAGATCAGCAGCCCGGTGATTAAATTCCAGTCTGTACAGCACTCTGCCCCGGAATTCTTCCATACCTTCAATCTCACCCCAGGTAGCTGGCACCGGCACTTCTTCCCAGTTTCCTGGTGGCTCCAGCCAGGAACCCTCCTGAGGAGAAAGACCTTCAGTATTCAATTGCCAGACTCCCTTCAGATCTTTCTCCATAACTTCCCCCTGGTTAATGTCTCTTTACTTCTTGTTTTTCTTCGACACCGAGCTGTTTTCTCCCTTCTTTTTCCCTTTATCTGCAGGAATAATAAAGAAAGTCTGCCAGTTTTTCTGAATTGCCAGTTTCCCTGCAACCACAGTATAATATAAGTAAGACCGGGAAAAAGGAGGAATCCATGAATCCATTAAAATTCAAAAACTGTTTAATTTTAATACTATCCTTCCTGCTGGTTGTAACGACACCCGGCCTCTCTTTCGCAGAACAGAATAATGCTAGTTCTGAGGTCGGCCTGCAGCAAGATGATCAAGGTGAAGGGTTCTGGGAAAAAAATAAAGGACTTATCCAGGGCATTGTCATTATGCTCATGGCTATTATCCTGGAACGTTTTCTGGGAGGAGTAGAGGAGGGAGAAATACCGGAGGAAATCCCTTTACCTCCTGAGCCATCTCCTCAAGAAGATAAAGATACTCCTGACCTGGAAGTACGGATAAAAGGCTTTTACACAAACTGGGAGGATGATGGCAATAGCTTGTCTAAGTCTGCTCCCTATCTTTCCAGTTTGTCTCCCTTCTGGTATTCCCTGAACAATGATGGAACAGTATCTAAAAAACAGGGGGGCCATGATGAGGGGGTCCACAAGTTCAGTAAAGAGCAAGACCTCCTCATTCTTCCTCTCCTGAACAACCATTCAGAAAATAGTGACTTCCTAGAAACTCAAGAATCCCGACAGACAGCAGCCCAACATGTTCTGGATCTTCTCATCCATAGAAATTATGACGGTATCAACATTAACCTGGAAAGACTTCCTCCCTGGCAGAGAGACAATTATACCGATTTTGTAAAAGATCTTAGCCGTCTACTCCGCCCTCGAGGGTATGAACTTGCTATTTCAGTTTTCCCAAAAGTAGATTTCCCTTATGAACTGCATCATGTTTATGATTACCGGTCACTG
>PUNT01000263.1 GCA_003551905.1 Halanaerobiales bacterium | reverse complement strand
TGTTCTCCTAGAAAAACTCCAACCTCCTGCAAACCTTCATCTTCAACTTCTATATCTAGATCCAGCCATATTTCTGGTAGAAAGTCCAAGCGGCCTTTTACCGTAAACCCTCCCCCATCTGATAGGAGATCTAAATCCTGAAAATAAGCTCTTTCTCCATAAACATGGAGGTTACCCTGCGCATTGCCCACCTTGTTACCTTCCCACATCAAATCACTTACAGAAGTTAACCCAGAAACTTCCGGGCTCCCAAGGCTCCCAGCAACCTCTCCTTTAAAGGAGAGATTGCCCCCTAGGCCCGGGTATTCCTTTCTCAAAAGGGCAATTTTATCCAGGGCTACATTCTCCAGGCCCACCTCCAGGTCCAGAGGACCATTTAAAGACAGGTTGCCTTTTCCAGTAATTTCACCACCAGCGACCAGGGCCCGGAATGAATTAACCTCCAGGTCCTGCCCCTGCCAGTTCAAACTGACATTGAGAGTTTCAAATTCCTGCTGGTCCAAAAGCCCTTGATGCAAAGTCAAACACCCCTGGGCTCCCAAATCAGACAGCTCTCCATATATATTTATATCGCCTTCCAGGCTGCCCTCAACTTGCACTGGCAAATCATAATCCATAAAATCAAGGATTGACTTGAGAGAATCACCCTGCCCTTTTACGTTCAGGTTTAAACGAGGCTCTTCTCCTCCCATCTCCAGGAGGCCGGCCAGGGTTGCCTGACCCAGGGAGTGATTAACCTGCACATCTTCCAGTTGCCAGTTCCAGCCGGCAGCGTTGATTTTTCCCTCTATTTGCCCCAGCTCATTGCCTTCATAGAAAATATCCCTGCCCACTATTTCACCTTCGAAACACGGTTCATCCAGGGAACCGGTAAGCTGTCCTTTGAGCCAGGCCTGACCCTTTAGGGTGGGCAGGTAAGCTCCCAGATCCACTTTTTCAGCTTCCACCAGGTAATCATAATTCCCCCTCAGGTCAATAACTCCCTGCAATCTAACCTTACCTCCCAGGGGATCAGTTACCACAAGAGGACTCAAGAGCAGTTCGCCATCAGCAAACCAAAAGCTGGTTTCTCCTTTCGCCAGCTCATAATCAAGTACCCTGGCATCTTCAATAGTTAAAGAACCCATTGACGTGGCCCGGGGCAGGTCCTGTATGTAGCCACTGGCAAAAGCCCGACCGGAAACCAGGCCCTCCCGACCTATCTCCTGGGGAAAAGGAACCTCATGGAGAAGGGCCAGATCAACATTCTCCAGGTCAAAGTTGAAGGAAAAATAAGGCCCTACTTCTAAAAATCGAACGCTCCCGCGCAATTGCAAAAATCCGTCTCCCAGTTTCCCCCTGACACTCTCAAAGACCAGAAGATCTCTGTCCAGCTGTAGATTGAGGAAAAAATCTTTTAGAGCCATTTCCCCCAGGTTCACTGCCGGAAATTCTACACTACCCCGGATATCAGGCATGCCCAGGGTGCCCCGGAGTGAGAGATCCAGACTGCCTTCACCATCCATGACAGGCAAACCTTCGGCAATGAGTCCCTCTTTTTCCAGGATTTCCTGCCATTCCCTGGCTTCCAGACCCTCCAGAACAATTTGCCCCCGGAGACTGGGATCACTGAGTTTTCCCTGCATGTTGAGGTTCAGGCTGCCCTGCCCTCTCAGGGAGGAGCTTTCACCTTCCAGGAAACCCAGATCTGCAAACAGGTTGTGTAGATCGGCAAGGAAGAGGGGTTTGCTGTTCATCTGCACCTGGAAATCTTCCTGAAAATCCCATTTGCCCAGGATGTCAACCTGAGAACTGCCCAAGTTCCCCAATAATTCTTCAACCTCCAGCCCCTCAGGAGAAACAATAAAACTTCCCTGAAGCCCGGTTACAGGGGTTGTTATTTCCTGCAGGCCAACCTGACCTTGTTCTAAAAAGATGTTCCCATGGTACCGGGTGATTTCCAAATCCTTAAGATCCAGCTCCAGGAAACCCTGGAGTTTCCCTTCCTGCACCTGAAAAAATTCCTCCTCCAGCTCAATAAAGTCCATCAGATAAGGTGCGTCCATACCGGAGAAATTAACCCGGGCAGCAATATCTCTAGGGGAAAAACTGCCAGTTACATTAAATATACTGCCAGGCATTGCCGGCGAGCTTCCCTGCAGATCAGTTTCCCAGCCGCCACCTGTTTTGGGCTTCACATAACCGCTGATATCAGCCAGCTTTTCCAGCCGGTCCTGCAGAGCAAAAGTAAATTCTCCCTCCTGAATTACTACCCTACCATTGAATTCCCCGGCATCACCCAGAGATATCTCTTCAAATCCACCATCCCAGCGGGTCAAATCCATAGCAACTCGCCGCAGTCCAACCTCTGTGATACTCTCCACCACGCCAACCTGCCCCCGGATAATATCCCAGAGTCGGTAACGGACAACAACTCGCTCCGCTTGCAGGAAAGGTTCTTCTCCCGGAAGGGCCAGGGAAACATCACGAAAAACCAGATGATTCACAGGAAATACCAAAACCCCTTCCCATTCAACATCAAAATCCACTGCCTCCTGGATCTGTTCCCGGAGAACTATGTTGACATTATCCAGGATCAGGTCAGAAAAACGAAACACAAAAAGACCCATCCCGATAAAAATCAGTAGAAGGGTTATTTTTATGATAAAGCCTGCTGTTCTCCTGAATCTCCTGTACAACTCAAGTCCTCCTGTTCCCCGGTAAGCTGGACTATTTTAATAATATAATTCTATAAAATGAAACCGCTTGCCTGCCTGAATCCGGGGGTTTTTGCTAGTAAATTCTGGGTAATTGGGAATTCTCAGGAATCTTCAGGAGCATTATCCAAAACTTCAATTTCAACACTCCAGAACCCCTCAACTACATAGCCAGATCGAAAGAGCTCCCGGAGCTCAACATCCTGAGGATCTATTACTTCACCTCCCTCTTCTGGCTCAGGGTGGAAGTACGGGTATAGTTCAAATATGAGTTGATCATTCCTGGGTTGCTCCACAAATGACTTAACCAGTGAAGGCAAATCGTCAAAATAATAAGGGTCATAGAAATCATTGTTTTCATAAGGTCCCCAGGAGTGTCCCCCGCTTATCAAGAGGGAGGCTCCACCGGCTGGCATATCCGGGGGAACTTTGAAGCTGAAGGTCCTGGTGACCGGCTCGTGCCTGAAGGGCTGCAGGGTCACATCTACCAGGATTTCCTGGCCAGCATGAACCTCTTTTTCTGAAACTTGCACATCCTTGATCATGGCCAGGGGATTGCCTAAAAACATCTCGGCAGTAACCCTTATATTATATATGCTAGCCCGCTTGAAAGGGTTAGAAGCAATAATATACAAGAGGTCATGAACTTCCTGCAGGCACTGAACAGCAATATCCTGGGAGCTGAAGAAAACATTTTCCCGCTGCACCTTGCCTTCAGGTACTGCATCGGTGGTTATTTCTACCTTAACATTGGCAATACCCGGCCCTATCCGGTCCAGGGTTTCATCTCCCACCTCCAGACCGGCTGTTGTAACCAGGACAGGAACCAGCCCTTCGTGGCCAACAATCTGAATGGAAGCCCGGTTTCTAATCTCTCGGTCCCTGTCAGTCATGGTAAACTGAACAGGGATGAGGGAGGGGTATATGTCCGTGTAGCCAGAGACACCAGCTCCCCTATCCTGACTAACCAAACCCTTGACTTCTAGAGGAGAAGCCAGTTTGAAGGGAAAGCTCAAACTTGGAATTACCTCGTGTATATAAGCCTGACTGAAAAACAAATCCACCGGTCCCTGATTGAACAGGGGATGTCCAAAACCCATTATCCTGTCATCTTCCAGGTGGGTGAGGGTTCCGATATAGGAGAGGCCCATATCTCCCCTCATCAAATCAACACTTATAGCGCTGCCCGGCTCCAGGGAAGGCTTTCTGTCTTCTTCGGCAACCCTGCTGTTGGACCCGGTTAGCACCTTGACGTTTTCCATATCCAGTTCATCTTTAAGAAAACTCTGGGCTCGTTCTCCCAGGCCAAACGTCAAAAGAGGGGTAGCCACCGGCTCAAATTCCAGTTCTCCGTATCCTTCCACATAAACCCGCTTTTTCTCCGGCAGTCCCCCTTTCCAGCCATCCTCCTCCCAGAGAGCCAGCATTTCTTCAATAGGTGTAATCAAAGCCAGGCGATGGTCGCTGTACTG
>PUNT01000185.1 GCA_003551905.1 Halanaerobiales bacterium | reverse complement strand
TTTCTATTATAACAGAACACATGTTTTGTGTCAATGAAAAACGAAACAAAAGTTTGCTTTTTTAAAATATTATGTTATAATAAAACAGAACATACTTTTGCCTGAAAGGAGGTCAACCCATGAAAGAAAAACTATCCAAGCGACAGGAGCAGATTCTATTATTTTTAAGGGATTATATTCGTAAGGAAGGTTATCCTCCATCTGTGAGGGAAATAGGGAAAGCTGTTGGTCTTAGGTCCCCTTCAACTGTTCATTCCCACCTGGAAAAATTGCAGGACAATGGCTATATAAAGAAGAACCCTTCTCAGCCCAGAACAATTGGCGTTCTGGAGCAAGAAGGAGAATACAGACATGACGCTGAAAAAATTTATCTGGATACTGATTTCCGATCTGTTCCTATTGTGGGACAAATAACTGCTGGCCAGCCGGTGCTGGCACAGGAAAACATTGAAGATACCATAACAATGCCTTCTGAATTTCTAAGATCTGGAGATCACTTTGCTCTAAGAGTTAAAGGTGATAGTATGATCAATGCAGGAATTATGGAAGGAGACATGGCCATAATCAAACAACAGTCAACAGCAGAAAATGGTGAAATAGTTGCCGCTCTTATAGAAGATGAAGCTACATTAAAGCGTTTCTACCGTGAAAATGATTATATCAGGTTGCAACCTGAAAATGATTACAGGCAACCCATAAAAACCAAAGATGCAGTTATCCTGGGAAAGATGGTTACATTGATCCGTAGGTACTAGTAAAAGAAAAATTCGCAATAAATATACCCCCTGCACTGCTAAAACAGCACAGGGGGTTCAATTTTTTCTGAGAAGATTCTTAAACTAACTGCCCTTCTTCTTTTTTTGAAAGGTCAGTAGGCTTAACCTTTTTTCAATTTAGTTATTGTCTATGAAGTTTTTGGTGTGTCACTACCGGTGAGAATATTTAAAGGCCTGGGTGGTTGTTTGAGATAAATTTTTCTCAAAATGTATTTCTGTTCATCAATCAGTGGAGTGTTTGCCAGACTTCTCCAGACTTTTTTCCATGAATGCCAACCTTAGCGATTGCTAGCGATTGCTATGCCATAATAAAAGCTATCTCCCTCCACTGGAATCATGTCCTCATGCTTGCCGGCAATGCTTTCCCTGGTTATTCTTAGCTGTACATCTTCAAAGCCGAGTTTCCTGTGAAATTCCTGGAAACCCGGTTCGAGCATAATGTCTAGCAAGTCACCAGCTTTTCCTCCATAATATTTGTGAAGAAGTCTGAAGCTCTGGGAATCCTGGCGGATCAGGATGGATGTATTCAAGAAAGTTCCCTCGGTTTCCAAAACCCTCCTTATTTCTGCAACTCCTTTAGGGAATAAAGCCCCCATATTGGCCATGCCCAAGGAAACAGCTATATCAAAGGATTTATCCTTAAACGGAAGCGTGGTAGCATCACAGGCTATATAAGTGATTCTGGCCCGGGGGTTCATGCTCTTCAATTTGACACGAACAGCTTTAAGGACTGCCAAACTTAAATCAATACAGAAAACATGTGTTCCATTATTAAGGTAAGGAACAATATTTTCCATTAACATTCCCCTGCCCGTTGCCACATCCAGTATCCTTTTGGGCTTTTTCCCCTGTACCTGTTTGCTAACAAGGTCCAGCGCTTCCTCCTGCAGCTCCAGGTGGTTGGCTGGCGTCTTTTCTTTAACCTCCTGATCCAATTCCGCTAGAGACTTCTTATCCAATTCTTCTGACCATCTGCTCCCCTGCTCCTGCTCTTCTGATTTAAAATCCACTACTCCCTGGGAGATATCCCACACCTCATTACAGAAACATTGGAGTTTTCCTGCAATGACTTCTCCTGTATCATTACTCTCAGTCTCCACCAGCTCCATTGATTTATCACAATAAGGACATCTGAGCAATTCCAGCGCTTCCCGTAATATATCTAACACACCTCCTGCCCGGGTTCATTACTCCTATGGTTTTTAATGATAGCCGGGCACTTTTTCACGTTTTAGAGAGAATTAGATGTATAGAAGACCGGTGCTCTTTATTTCTCTCAACGGCCTCTCACAGGCTAAATCACCCCTTGTTTATTTTCAATTCATCCCATTTATTTTCAAGCTAATGAGGGCTTTATTTTTTGAATATTGTCCTTAAATGGCGGTTTAATAATGCCATTTTCTGTTACTATTGCGGTAATATTCTGGGCAGGAGTAATATCAAAGGCAGGGTTATAGGTTTTGACATTTGCTGGTGCAATTTGTTTTCCCTCAATGTGAGTTATTTCCTCCGGGTCCCTCTCCTCTATCTCAATTTCTTCACCTGTGGGAAGACAGAAATCAATTGTAGAGGTTGGGGCAACAACATAGAAGGGCACATTGAATCGCTGGGAAATTTCAGAGAGCATGTAAGTTCCAATTTTATTAGCAGTGTCCCCGTTATTTGCAATCCGGTCTGCTCCAACCAGGACCAGGTCAATTTTCCCATCCCTCAGGAGAACTGCAGCAACACTGTCCACAATAAGTGTGCACGGGATTTCCATGTTCTGTAGTTCAAAGGCGGTTAGACGTGCTCCCTGCAGGCGGGGTCGGGTCTCGTCTATATACACATGGATGGTCTTGCCGCTGCTAAATGCTTTCCTGATAACCCCAAGGGCTGTGCCATAGTCTACAGTGGCCAGGGCACCGGTATTGCAATGGGTAAGGATATTTGCTTTATCCGGGATCAGTTCGTTACCATTTTCAGCAATCTTTTTGTTGATCTCTATATCCTCCCGGGCAACCTCATGTACTGAGGTCTTGAGGATTGTAAGAATTTCCTCAGTAGTTTTTTCTCGGTTTTTAAAAAGTATTTTAAGCATACCATTGACAGCCCATTTCAGGTTCACTGCAGTCGGGCGTGCTGATTTTAATGTTTCCCCTGCTGATATTATTCCTTGAAAAAATTCATCTTTAGATTTATTTTTGAACTCAAGAGCAGCCAGGTAGACACCATATGCTGCTGTAGCACCTATGGCTGGTGCACCCCGAACAACCATATCCTTTATGGCAAAAGCTGTGTCTTGGTAGTTTTCTGCCTGGAAAAAGGAGATTTCTAGAGGCAATCTTCGCTGATCCAGTAGAATTAACTTATTATCCTGAAAATTAATTGTCTTAAGTGGCATCAGGAACCCTCCAGCATTAGTGTCTAGAAATGTTCTTCAAGAAGTTTTTCTGCTGTTCTTTTGACATTTTCAGATTCTACCACTGCATCAGGCATTACAGGTGCTTCAAGAATCATCTCTAGGATTTCCCGGGCTTTGTCATATTCCCTGCGGGCCAGATAGGTTTCTGCCAGCCCCAGCTGAAATTCCAGGTTATCAGGATCGTATTCTACAGCTTTTAAGGCATGTTCCAGACTGGAATCCAGGTTGCCTATACTGAGAGGCCATCTGGGAACCTTTCGGTAAAGGATACCCAGAACATAGTGAGCAGAAGCATATTCATTATCAAGCTCAAGAACCTTTGAGAGGGCATTATACATGGGTCTAACCATAAAAAGGCTCTGGAGGATACCCCTGGTTTCCCCAACTTTGCCGATTAATACAGCGTGCCAGTAGTGGCAATCAGGACATTGGGGATTCAGTTCTACTGCTTTTTCAGCATACTCCTCCCCTTTTTCATAGTACTCCAGCTGTTCCTTTATTTCCACTTCTTGTTTTTCTCCCAGCCAGTAGTAGTTTCGAGCCTGTCGCCAGTATAGTTCGGATCTTTCTTTTTCTGTCAGAGCTTCTTCTATGAGTGCGATGCTGTCCTTAACAGATTGCATTTCTTCTCTGTTAGCCCATAGTTCATCAATGGTAGTTATTAGATCCTCTTCAGCAAAAACAGGTGAAGATAGAAGAATCAAGGACATTATAAAAATGAAACCATAAAAATCCCTTCTTCTGTTCATCATTGTCCCACCTCCTTTTTAATTAAAACCTGTTGAATTTTCTTAAAATCCTCCCAAACTGGTTTCTTTTTAGATGGGTCTCGCAAAAGAGCTGCTGGATGATATGTAGGCATGTAAAGCATGCCATTCTTCTCCAGCCATTGACCTCGCATCCGGGTGATCTTACCGCCCGGTTCTACCAGGCCTTTAAGGGCAGTGGCACCCAGAAGAACTATAAACAAAGGTTTGACAATCTTTATTTCCTTCTCCAGCCATGTCTTGCAGACAGCCATCTCCTCCACTGATGGTTGTCTGTTATTTGGAGGGCGGCATTTTACAACATTGGTTATGTACACATCATTCCGGTTTAAGTTGATGGCTTTAAGAATACGGTCCAAAAGCTGTCCTGCTCGTCCTACAAAAGGCTCTCCTTCAAGATCCTCCTGAGCACCAGGACCTTCCCCTACCATCATAAAGGGACTTTTGATACTGCCTGTCCCAAAAACAACCTGGGTTGCTCCTTCTCGTAAGTGACATCTTTTGCAATGTGATGATTCTTCTTTAACTGTATTCCAGTCTTCTTTTTCTTTTGGAGCAATGTTGTCAAACAGTGATGGTTGTTTTTGGGTTTCATCAAAAAGCATATCTGTTCACCTGCCTCACTTAATTGCCCAGAGACCTCCTTATCTCAAAAAAAAGGGTCCCAGTTCGGGCAAAATGCCACCAGGCCTTTATCCGGTTACCATTTATCCAGTAAACATAGCCCAGTATGGCATGTGTATAATTATCATTTTTAATAGAAAGGGAAGTTTCCAGGGCATCGATAGCTTCTTCATTATTTAGCTGGGCAACAAGAGTAAAGGATTTGTAATTGTATAGCCAGTAATTTTCAGGGTCTTGCTGTATTGCCAGTTGAAAATACTCTTCTGCCTCCCTGTGCCGTTGCAAAGTAAAATAGGCAAAAGCCACTTGATTTAATAGTACAGGGTTTTTGGGGTCTTCCTCAAGCTTAAACAGTAGTTCATTGAGAAAAGATTCCATGAAATCTCTATCATGATTTTCGCTAACTTTCCCAAAATATTCCATGGAACCATCAACTTCTCCCAGACTGGCTAAACCAACTGATACCCGGAATAAAGCCAGGGGATCTTCAGGATTCTCATCGAGTTTTTGCAGGTTAGTTGTTAAGAAAGAATTCCATTTTTCCTGATGGATAGAGATGCCATAAGCTGGTGAATTGGATATTAGGATGGCAAGGCTGAAAATCAGCAGTGTGAGGAGTAGCTTTCGAGCCAATATAAAAAGCCTCCTTTTAGAATATTCTTCACCCTTAATATGCAAAGCCTGCGTTTTTAAATCGCTCCATGGCTTCCTCTATCCTGCTATCATCTACTGTGAGGGAAAAACGCAGAAAACCTCTGCCAGTTTTACCATAACCTGAACCGGGAGACACAAAAACCCCTGTTTTCTGGAAAAGGTCGGTGCTGAACTCTGTGCATTGCCTGCCATCAGGAACTGGAGTCCACAAAAAGAAACTGCCTGGATTTGGACTTATCTCCCAGCCCAGATCTGCAAGGCCTTTAGCCAGCAGATTTCTTCTTTTCTCATAGACCATTACAGTTTTATCTATAACTTCCTGGGGGCTGTTCAGGGCAGCGATACCAGCTTCCTGTATGGCGTTAAAAATGCCTGAATCAATATTGGTTTTGAATCTTCCCAGAGCTTCAATGGCTTTTTCGGAGCCTGCTGCCCAGGCCGCACGCCATCCGGTCATGTTGAATGTCTTGGAGAGGGTATTGAATTCTATAGCTACTTCCCTGGAACCTTCTAGCTGAAGAATGCTAAATGGTTTATGGTCATCAAAAACAAGTTCACTGTATGCTCCATCATAACAGATGATAATGTTATTTTTATGGGCCAGGGAAATAATCTCTTGCAGTATTGCCGGGTCAGCGATTGTTCCTGTTGGGTTATGGGGATAATTCAAAAATATTAATTTGGTTCTGTCAGTAATAAGCTGTTTCAATTCCTTGATATCAGGTTGAAAATTGTTTTCTTTGCGTAGTTCAAAAGGAACCGGCTTTCCGTTTGCCAGGGTTATTGCTGTTCTGTATACTGGATATGAAGGTTCGGGAAAAAGCCCCATATCGCCAGTATTTATAAAGCAAAAAGGAAAATGGGCTATTCCCTCTTTAGAACCGATTAGAGCCAGGACTTCCTTTTCTGGATCCAGAGAAATGTTATAACGCCGCTCATACCAGGAGCAAACAGCCTGCCGGTACTTCAGGCTCCCACGATAACTGGGATATTGATGGTTTTCCTTTTTCCATATAGCTTCTTCCATGACTTTAACTATATGTTCAGGGGTGGGCTTATCAGGATCACCAATGCCAAAGCTGATGATGTCAACACCTTTATCCTTTGCTTCGTTGAGCATTTTGTCGATTCCCTCGAACAGATAAGGGGGTAGATTTTTTATTCTGGTAGCTACATCAAACATTGGACTTAACCTCCTTGTAAGGAAACTGACCTGAAAAAACAAATTGTGAAGGTCCTTCTAAATATATATTGTTCTCTCCATCCCAGTGTATAATAAGTTCACCACCAGTCATTTTTACCTTTGCAGGGCTTTTCATCAGTCCTTCTCTCATCGCAGCAGCAACAGTAGCGCATGCGCCTGTACCACAGGCAGCAGTTAATCCTGCCCCCCTCTCCCAGGTTATGAGTTCCACAGTTTCTTGGTTCGTAATTCGGGCAAAATTAACATTGATGCGCTGGGGAAACAGGGAATGATTTTCAATTTTGGGTCCTAGATGCCGGGGGTTTACATTATCAAGAGAATTTAAGAAAATTACTGCATGAGGGGGACCGGTAGAAATAAGGTTGATAAGGTGAGTTTCATTATCTATTTGTAGAGGATATTTTATAATATTTCCCCTTTTTTCAGTGAAGGGCAGATTTTCAAGTTCAAAATTGGGTTTTCCCATGTTTACTTTGACCTGAAGGCAATTACTATCGCCTCCTATTATGAAGCCTGCAATATTGTTAGATTTGGTTTTTACCAGGATATTTTCTTTTTTCTGTACCAAATTTTTATTATAAAGGTAATGAATAAAACAACGCATTCCATTGCCGCACATTTCTGCTTCGCTGCCATCAGGGTTAAAAAATTGCATTGATGGTGGCTTCTCTGTTAAAGTAGCTACTATTAACCCATCACTACCAATACCAATATGCCGCTGGCATAGTTTTTTTGCCAGGGATGAAAAAGAAATATCTTTAGTTTCTGCCCGGCATAGAATGATGAAGTCATTTCCCAGACCATGGTATTTTGAAAAACAGATCTGCATCTATTCAACCGTTCCCTTTTCTTTTTTTTCCTGTTCTGCCATAAGGTTAATCTTTGACTGGGGAGTTATTGTTGATATGGCATGTTTGTAAACCAGTTGCTGTTTCCCTTCGCTTTCCAGCAGAATAGTAAAATTGTCAAATCCTTTCACTATTCCCCGGAGCGGTAAACCATTAACCAGATAGATGGTGACAAACGAGCCATCCTTTCTAATAGCATTTAGCATCAAGTCCTGTTGATTCAAAATTATCCCCCCTTAAACCTATCTATCTTTATTTATCTTCTAGTTCGACGCAGGTACTTGTTATCCTTCCATGGGTTTGTAAACAGATAGGACAACAGCCTTGTTCTAAGGCTTCCCGGCGAAGCAACAGTTTTTTGAGATTTTTATTTTGTTCAAAAGAGACATACCTTGCCAGGATAAAGCCAAAGAATATGCCGGCAAAAAAAACTCCTGTTACCAGGGCCGGAATAAACATTCTGACCACTTCCTTTCCATTAAATATAGAACCGGTAGCAAAGCTAAAAAGGTGAGTAAAGTTTTCTCAAAATCTAAGGCAAGGCTCAAACACAAAAAGGCTATAAAGAGGCAGATGTTTTGTGCTAAGTTAAAACTAGTTTCTAGAGAATATCTGTCAATGACATCATCCATTATATCAATGGAGATTATAACTGTTAAACTTGAACTCATTACAGGGAATCCGAATATTACAAGCCCCAGGATGCCTCCAGTGGCACTTTCAAGCCAGGCTGGTAGACCTATGCCCTCTTTTTGTTCCAGCGAGCTTCCCATTCCTATAACATAACTGGCCAGAAAGAGGGATCCTCCCCTTTCCCAGTCCAGCATAATTGCCAGAAATAAGGCCAGCAGAGCATAGGGCACAGCCCCCCGGCCGGCTGCCTGGGCCCAGGTTTTTTTCCCAATAGTTTTATCTTCCCTGTCATCTAGTATATCGTCCATGAGTTTTATTGACAGTCCAGCAAAAAAAATTGCCAGAAATGATTTAATAATAGGCCAGTACAAAACGATAAACCTCCTTGAAACCTCGTGAATAGAGAGCTGATATGGGGAAAACTGGAACAGAGGAGAACGTATTTCGAACATGGGTAATCTTTGCCAGGGCATCTTCCTTGTCAATTTTGTTGGCCAGTAGTGCATATCCTACAGAGTTTTTTAGGTACTGATAGAGCTCATTATCAATTGTTGAAGTGGTCTTTTCAATTGCAGACAGATCTAAAATATGTAATGCCATCTTGCACAAGAGGATTTTCTCTATAGTTTGGGCCATTCCCATACGGACTTCTCTATCAGGATGAATTCCCTCTGCCAGGCCGCAGGTATCGATAATCTCTATCTCTTTTCCCCTTTTTCCCTTAGGTAAAACTATTTTTATGGACTGAAGATTTCTGGTAGTATGAGAGTGGCAGGTTATTAAATTGGATCTAGCCCTGGCTATGGTCATGGTCTGATTAGCCAGGTATCCTTGTGGTCGCCGGACTGAGATTTTTAAGGAATTTAAGCCCAGATAAGCTGCAAAGTTGATCAAAAAAGATGTTTTTCCACTATTGGGCCTCCCTACAATTATACAGGCCAAGGTGTCTCCTCCTCCCTGAAATCACAACCCTGTAACTCAAGGAGTTCTTTCCGTGAAAGATTGCTGGAAAAGGAAAGGCGGAAAGCCTGTGCCCGGAAAGCATTTTCTAAAATATTACGCACCAGCCGCCCATTGCCAGAGTTTCCCTTGTTAAGATGGGCTTTTAAGACATTTCGGAGCTTCTCTTTTCCTTCACTTGTCAAAATATATTCCCTATCCTGGAGGATACTGCTGGCTATACTCATAAGCTCAAAGATAGTGTAATCCGGAAAATTTATTTTAATAGGGATTCTACTTGCTAAGCCCGGATTACTTTTTAAAAAGTGTTTCATTTCCTCTGGGTAACCGGCAAAGATTATGACGATATCTTCTCTTTTATCCTCCATCTCTTTTACCATGGTATCTATAGCTTCCTGACCAAAGTCACGTTCATCTCCTCTGCTTAAGCTATAGGCTTCATCAATAAAAAGAACGCCACCCAGAGCCTTTTGCATTACTTTCTTTGTTTTTTGTGCAGTATGCCCGATATATTCACCAACCAGTTCACTTCTACTTGTCTCCAGAAGATGACCTTTATTAAGCAGTCCCATCTGCAAAAGGCACTGCCCTAAAATTCTGGCAGTGGTTGTTTTTCCTGTTCCTGGATTTCCCAAGAAAGCCATGTGCATGGTTATATTATTTGCTTTGAGGCCTATGTTCTTCCTCTCATGCTGTATTTGAACATAGGCCAGATATTCCTTTAATATCTTTTTCACAGTATGTAAACCGGTTAATTTGTTCAATTTTTTTAGATACTTTCTCTTATCTGTGGGAGTTATTTTTTTTTCTATCTTTTGATTGCCATCATTTGCAGTAAGCATATTTAGAGCTCTATCAGCCCCTAATTCACCATTTCTTAATCCATCGATAACTTCTTTCACCACCAGCACCCTCTCAAAGCTTTACCTTATAGCATATGCCAGCTCTAAAAAAAAGTGAACCTGCTTTAATGCAGGTTCAGCTGATTTGATATTTGATTATATATTATCTTTAATGTTTTATCATAACCCTCATCCAGATTAACCCAGGGAAAATTAAGTTGATGACGAAACCAGGTGAGCTGTTTTTTTGCATATCTTCTTGTTTTTTTCTTAATATTGTGTTTTATTCCGTGAGGGGTTGAAAAACCTTTTAAATACAAATAAGCTTCCTTATAACCGAGACCTTGCATTGATGTGTGTTTCAATGTGCAACCAATTCTTAAAAGTTCTTCTACCTCTTGAATCAGACCAGATTCAAACATATCTTCTACTCGTTGATCTATTCTGGCATAGAGATTATCCCGGTCACGACTGAGGACAAAACCAGAGGTTTGGTACCGTTGGTTCTGGTCTTTTTTGATTTTGTGCAATTGGGAAAGGGGGGTTCCGGTGGCATGATAGACTTCTAAACCTCGAATTATCCTGCGCAGGTCATTGGGGTGAAGTTTTTCCGCCAGGGGCTGATCAACCTGTTTGAGCAAATTGTGCAAATGTGAACTGCCTTTTTCTTGAGCTATTTTATGCAAAGATTGCCTTAATGGTTCATTTTTACTTACCTGTGAGAGAGGATAGTTTTCCAGTAAGGCTTTAATGTAAAGACCTGTCCCACCTACA
The DNA here is from genome assembly GCA_003551905.1 of Halanaerobiales bacterium. Classification (GTDB taxonomy): domain Bacteria; phylum Bacillota; class Halanaerobiia; order B1SED10-174; family B1SED10-174; genus B1SED10-174. The sequence goes on along the minus strand of PUNT01000185.1, from coordinate 7,032 downwards.
AGAATGGGCAACTTTTCCCTGTCGGCTAGCTTCTTGATTATTCTGGAAGCATCTTTCCTGAATCTACCCACAGAATAATCTTCTCTGGGGTCAACTATATCAATGAGATGATGAGGAACCCGTTTTCGATCTTCTTCCTTCGGTTTTGCTGTACCAATATCCATGCCCTGATAAACCTGCATGGAATCTGCGGATATTATTTCACCATCAAGTTTTTTTGCTAGCTGCAGAGAAAGTTGAGTTTTACCTGCAGCGGTTGGGCCGGTAATGATTACCAGTTTTTCCATCTTTCATACCTGCCTGCCAAAAAATTTCCCCAGTTCCTTTAGGGTTAATTCTTTGATGATAGGGCGTCCGTGGGGACAGGTAGTGTTTTCCGGGTGACTAAAGAGTGCGGAAAGAAGGTGTTCCATTTCCTCTGGGCTCAAAGAGTCCCCTGCTTTTACTGCATCATGACATGCGATGGTTATAATGGCTTCTTTTTCGATTTGGGAGAGGTTATCTTTTCCAAAATCCTCAACAAATTGCTGGAGCAGTTCATGACACAGAGGTAGTGGGTCCTTTTTGGGGTTAACACATTGTGGGACTGCTCGGAGAAGTAAGCTATTAGGGCCAAAATTTTCTACCCGGAAATTTAGTTTCTTTAGGTAAGCAATTATCTCTTCTTTTAACTCTACTTCTGCTGGACTAAGTTCTATGGTCAGTGGAGTAAGGAGAGTCCGGCTTGTATCCCGGGGGTTGTCTCTTAACTGACTGAGCAGCTTGTTATAATTCAGTCGTTCATGTGCTCCATGTTGATCTATTATCATAAGTCCTTGCGATGATCTGGTTACAATGAAACTGGAACCTATCTGCAGAAAATCTGTTTTCTGGGAAGGAGCTTCCGGGAATATCTTTTGTTTTTCTGCTTGTGGTGTTTTTCCCTGCTGTGGTGATTCTTTTTCCCGCAAAAGCTGGGGCAGGGAAAAGCCATTTTTCTCATTTTCAACAGCTGGTTTATACTGGCCTATTTCCTTTTGCAGGACTTCCTGTGAAGCCTCTGTTATAATTTTTGTAATTATTTCTTGTTCACTGAGTTTCACTTCTCTTTTTGCTGGATGGACATTTACGTCAACATGAACAGGGTTTATCTTGATGAACAGAATTATTTGTGGAAATTTTCCTCTAGGAAAATACTCCCTGCAACCTTCCAGTACCGCATTCAGGATAGGGCGGCTATAGAAAGGGCGGTTATTTATGAAGAGGTGAACTCCTCTGGTAGTAGAGAGTGCCAGATTGGGTTTGCCCAGAAAACCGGAGATCGTGAAATAACTTTCTTCAACTCCCGGTATCTTTAGCATATCCATGCACTTATCTGGACCATATATTTCTCCCCATGTTCTGAGAATATCTCCTCGACCTGAAGTTTGCAGAACACCTCTATCGTTGTGTTTTGCCTGGAAACTTATTGCTGGTGAAGCTAGGGCCAGGGAGATAAGTGTCCATATTATGTTGGATGCTTCTCGATTTTTGTCTTTTAAGTATTTCAGTCGAGCAGGTGTATTGAAGAAAAGGTCATTGACCTCTATGGAGGTGCCAGGAGGCGCCCCTGCTGGCTGAAAGTCTGTTATCTTTCCACCTTCGATAAAAATCAGATGGCCTTTGTCCAGCTCATGGGGCCGGGAGATAATTTTTGTCCTGGAGACACTGACAATGCTGGAAAGGGCTTCACCTCTGAAGCCTAGAGAATTGAGCTGGAGAAGATCTTCAATATTATTAATTTTACTTGTAGCATGGCTTTTTATTGATAGCTTCAAATCATTAGCATCCATACCAGCACCATTGTCAATAACTTTTATGCTCTTCCTTCCGCCTTCGCTAAATAAGACTCTAATAGTGGAAGCATTAGCATCAATGCTATTCTCTACCAGTTCTTTTACCACTGATGCAGGCCTTTCAATAACTTCACCAGCTGCTATTTTGTCAACCACTTCAGGTGAGAGCACCTTTATCCTACCCATTTTTCCCATCCTTTGAGAAATATTTTTTTATCTCCTGTTGAATTTCATACAGGTTGTTTATGGCTTCCAGCGGGGATATATTCATGACATCAACAACTTTAATTTTCTTCAGGATCTTTTCTGCTCTGTCTTTAGAATCATCTGGGAAAAGGGGAACCTTGCGAGGAGGAGGTTTGATTTCTTTGTTATCCTTTTCGATGGAGTTTAGGATTTCTCGGGCTCGATAGAGAATTTCAGGTGGCAATCCTGCCAGACCAGCCACATAGATGCCATAACTCTCATCAGAACTACCAGGAGCTATTATGTGCAAAAATATGACTTCTTCCCCCTTTTTTTCAACCAAAACATTGAAATTTTGAATTCCTGGCCTATCTTCAAGGGCTGTCAGTTCATGATAGTGAGTAGCAAATAGTGTTCTGGCCCCTATTCTGTCCGGGTTGTTAATGTATTCTGTTACAGCCCAGGCTATGCTAAGGCCATCATAGGTAGAAGTTCCCCTTCCTACCTCATCCAGCAGGATCAGGGATCGAGGAGTTGCATTGTTAATAATCTGGGCAACTTCGTTCATCTCCACCAGGAATGTGCTCTTACCCCTGGTGAGGTCATCTGTGGCTCCAACTCGGGTAAATATTCTATCCACAATGCCAATGAAAGCCTTTTCAGCTGGAACAAAAGAACCTATCTGGGCCATGAGTACTATTAAGGCTACCTGACGCAGGTAAGTTGACTTGCCGGACATGTTGGGACCGGTTATGATGTGATAACGGGATTTTATGCTATCCATAAAAGTGTCGTTGGGAACAAAAGTATTTTCAACTGTTGTTTCCACTACTGGATGCCTACCACCTTTAATTTCGATAACTTTGTTATCTTTAAGCAGAGGGCGGCAGTAGTTATATTCTCTGGCAGCTTCAGCTAGAGAAATGAGAGTATCCAATTCTGCAAGTATTTCTGTCTGGGAATTTATTCTATGACTTTCTGCTTTAACTTTATCTCGGAGATCTACAAATAATTCGTATTCCAGAGAATTGATATTCTCTTCTGCATTTAGGATCTGATTTTCTTTTTCTTTAAGCTCAGGTGTGAAATACCTTTCGGCGTTGGCTAGCGTCTGTTTGCGTACGAAGTAATCTGGTACCAGGTGCTGATTAGCCATGGTCACTTCAAGGTAATACCCAAATACTTTGTTGTAGCCAATTTTCAGGGATTTGATGCCTGTTTTTTCTCTTTCCGTTTTTTCTAAATTGGCAATCCAGTCTTTCCCCTCCACAGAAATATTTCTGAGTCTGTCCAGGTCAGGACTGTAACCCGATTTTATAATGCTTCCTTCTGTGAGGGTTATGGGTGGTGATGGTGCCAGAGCTCTATTTAGCAGGTCAAAAATATCCTGAAGTGAATCGAAGACGTTTTTTCGCAAAAGATATTCTTTTCCTTTCAGGTTGGCTAGTTTCTTTTCTATCAAAGGCAGTGATTGTAAAGAGGTTTTTAGTGCAGATAGATCCCTGGCATTTGCTGTTCCGTAACATACTCTACCAATCAGTCTTTCCAGATCATAGATACTGTTTAAAATTGCAGCTATTGATTCTCTTGCTTCGTCGTTTTCTAATAACTCCTGGATAAGGTCCAGACGGGCATTAATGGTTTCCAGGTGCAGGAGAGGTTGATTGATCCATTTTTTTATGAGCCTGCTTCCCATAGCTGTTTTTGTTTTGTCCAGTATTGCTGCAAGGCTCCCCCGGGGCGATTTGTTAAACATGGCCTGGTTCAATTCCAGATTTCTCCGGGTATGGGAATCCAGTGTCATAAAGTTTTCCAGATGATAAAAGCGAATATTGATTAAAAATTCCAGTGAACGACGCTGAGATTCAAGCAAATAATTTGCCAGATGGGCAACTGCTAAAACAGCTGCCTCCCTCCCTTCCAGTTCGAAACCCTCCAGATTATGGACAGAAAATTCTTGGAGAAGAAATTGTCTGGCTTGTGGGTAAGTAAAATTATTTTCAAAGGGTTTTGTCAGTATTTTATCCTGGTTTTGGATTGTTTCCTTGAATGTCCTGTTTTCTAATAGATTAGCAGAAGCATAAAGCTCTCTGGGTTTGAGCCTACCTATTTCTCCACTGAGAGTAGAAATGTTCTCGTATGGAATCTCTGTTACAGAAACTTCACCGGTTGAGATATCAGTATATGCCAGGCCCCACTTTTCCGAACCTGTAGCTATGGTCAAAAAGAAGTTGTTTTCATGAGATTGAAGCATCTCTTCTTCCATAACTGTTCCTGGACTGATTATTCTAACTACTTTTCTGTCTACAATGCCTTTAGCTTTTTTCGGGTCTTCAACCTGTTCACAGATGGCTACCCGGTGTCCTTTTTGTATTAGCTTTGCTATGTAGCTTTCAGCAGCATGATATGGGACACCAGCCATAGGCACCTTTTCTTCGCTGCTCTTGCTGCGAGAAGTAAGCGTAATTCCCAGAACTCGAGAGGCAATTTGGGCATCGTCATAGAACATTTCGTAAAAGTCACCCAGGCGAAAAAATAGGATGCTATCAGGGTGTTCATTTTTCAATTTGTTATATTGCTCCATCATAGGGGTAACTTTAGCCAAGGGAATAGCCTCCTTTTATTTTTCTCCAAAAATTATAACATAATTGAGGAGAAAGAAAAAGACGGCAAAAGCCGCCTCAGGGTGTTTCAGTTAATTCAGCAAAGAGGGTATGTGAATTTGCTCCTTTTATAGTTACAAAGGCAAGATCGCCAGGGGGAAGAAAACCTGAAAGGACAACAGGTTTATTAGTTCGGGTTCTGCCCATTATTAGCTCAGATTCCTTCTTACTGGAACCTTCAGAAAGAATTTCTACATCCTTTCCAATTAAGCGTCTGTTCTTTTCCAGACTTATCTGTTGTTGTAGATTCATCAGCTTATTATGCCTTTCTTTCTTTTTATCTTGAGGGACCGAGTCAGCCATTTTTGCAGCCGGGGTTCCTTCCCTTGAGGAGTATATAAACATGAAAGCAGAATCAAATTGAAACTCTTCCACAACCTTGATGGTTTGAGAAAAATCCTCATCTTCTTCCCCAGGAAAACCTACAATAAAATCAGTAGTTATACTGCTATGAGGGATTTTTTTTCTGATGTATTTGATCAGTTCAATATATTCTTCTTGCGTATACCCACGATTCATCTTTTTTAGAATTTTACTGCTTCCTGCCTGCATTGGCAGATGGAAATGTTCACAGACTTTATCCAGTTTTGCAATAACATCTACGAGATTATAGCTAAAATCACGAGGATGGCTGGTCATGTAACGGATTCTGGCCAGGCCAGAGATTTTATTGATTTCTTTCAGTAGTAGGGGGAAGCTGTACTCTCCCCTATCGCGACCATAGGCATTTACATTCTGACCTAGAAGCACTACTTCTTTGATGCCTTCTTTTACAGTCTGGTTAACTTCTTCAATTATTTCCTGCATAGGGCGGCTTATTTCTTTTCCCCTTACATATGGAACTATACAGTAGGTACAAAAGTTTTCACAGCCCTTTATTATGGGAATCCATGCTCTAAAAGAACTTTTTCGCTTAACGGGCAGGATTGGCACATCTCCTTTGTCTTTTTTCAAAGCTAGCACCTGTTTTTCATTGCTTTCCTCAATTAAGGCTGGTAGCACATCAAGGGTATGGGGGCCAAAAACGAAGTTTAAAAAGGGGAACTGGCGTAAAAGTTTTTTCCCTACACCCTCCTGTTGGGGCATACAACCTCCAATTCCAACCAAAATTGATGGGTTATTATCTTTAAGTTTTTTTATCTCACCCATTTTTCCTCGTACTTTCTCTTCAGCCTTTTCTCTAACACAGCAAGTATTGAAGATGATTATATCTGCTTGCTGTAGATCATTGGTTTCCTTATATCCTGCGTTGATGAGCTGCCCCGCCATCTTTTCACTATCATGAAAATTCATCTGGCAGCCATAGGTTATTAAATAAAATAATTTTTCTTTATTCAATAAAAACACCTCTTAATATTAGCCATCAGGAGATAGTGTTCAACAATTGTACAAAATCAGATAGGTTGCCCTGAAAGTCTGGTGTAAAACCGTTATTGCGAAGTATGGCCATATCTTCCACCAAATATGTTTTCATTCCCATACTGCCAGCTACCATATCTTCCAGAGAATCGTTGCCAACCATGATACATTCATTACTTTCAATATCTATGATATCCAGGATCTGCTGGTAGTATTGAAGGTTTGGTTTACAGGCACACATGAATTCATAAGTGGTTATGAGTTTAAAAGGATAACTATCAATCCTGGCCCATCGCATCCTTTCTTTTGTTGCTTCTTTTGGAAAAACTGGATTGGTGGCAAGTACTATATCATAATTATTTTTCAATGCTGTGTCCAAAACTTCGTGGCAGCCGGGTACTGGACCGTAATCAGCAGCTAGAGAACAGAAATCATTCTGGTAAAAATCATTGATCCTTTTTAGAACTTCTTCCTTAGGTATATTATAATCTTTGAAGAAGTTTTGGAAAAAAACTTCTTTATTGGTTTTTCTGGGGTCTGTATTCTTCATCATCTGTTCTGTTGATTTTAACAGCCTTACAGTAAATTCCTGGGGGGGAAAAATATCGGCCATCTTCTTTTCCAGCATGCTAAAATAATGCTGGAAAAATTTTTCTATGTTCAAGTCAAGAAGTGTACCATCCAAATCAAAAAGGATTGCTTTCAAGAATTTAGCTACCTCCTCTTGGGTTTTTTATCGGAAAAAACAAGGATAGAACCTCATCGGAAAAACTGACGAGAGATATCTATCCGGCTGGATTTTTAAAAAATCCTTTTCTCCTTCATACCACTGAATTAGTTTCCCTTGTATAACAAATTTCTTTAGATTATTGTTCTCCTACAAGAAAATAAGCATTATGTTCACTGCTTCTTCCCATATTTACAAAAGATGTTTCTGGTAATTCTTTTTTATCCACCAGCGATATGACAGGTTTTTCCCCTCTATAATATAATACCACTCCCTTTTTGCC
>PUNT01000147.1 GCA_003551905.1 Halanaerobiales bacterium | reverse complement strand
TAGCCCATGATAACTGCTGGGAGGTTGCCTATCAGCTGGCTATGCAAGCCTATTTGGACATGGATAACCGCTATCTGGCCCAGCAAATGTACCTGAAATGCGTCAAAACCCTGGAGGAAGAACTGGCCATAGAGCCACTGCCAGCCACCAGGGAATACCTGAAAAAAGTATTCGGCCCGGGAGGCCTGGAAAGATTTGAAAAAGAACTGAAAAATAAAAGAGGAGGTTACTGGCATGAGCATCATTAATACCGGAAGACTGAAAATGGGTTACCAAATGCAAGGCTCTGGCCCCTTTCTCATTTTACTGGCAGGCCTGGGATATGGCAGGTGGCTGTGGGAAAATCAGGTTGGCCCCCTTTCAGAAAAGTTCGCCGTCCTCACAGTTGATAACAGGGGCATAGGAGAAAGCGAAACTCCTCCTCCTCCCTATACTGTCAGGGAGATGGCAGAGGATATTAAGAGCCTTCTGGATTCTCTGGATATAAAAAAAGCCCATGTAGCAGGCTGTTCCCTGGGAGGATTCATAGCCCAGCAACTGGCCCTTGAACACCCTCAGTTAGTGGATAAGCTTATCCTCATGAGCACCACAGGTGGAGGCAAGGAAAGCAAAAATGCTTCCCTGAAAACAATAACTGCCCTCAAGGCAGCGCAGCTGAAAAAAGATCCTCAGGAAAAAACTATAGCCATATTGAAGTTAACTGTAGGACAGGAATTCTTCCAGGATAACTATAAAATGGTAGAGGATATAGGGCAAAAATTTCTGCAACAGAAAGCAACCTCCCAGGGCATACAGGGACAGAACAATGCTGGAATTCAATTCTGGCAAAAAGATAATCGCTGGAATGACCTGGACAGGATTGAGTCAGAAACCCTGATTATTACCGGCAGTGAGGATAAAATCGTCCCTCCTGCCAACTCAGATACTTTAGTCGGTAAAATACCGGGAGCTAAAAAAGAAGTTATAGAAGGGGCCGGACATCTGGTAATGTGGGAAAAACCAGCGGATTTAAACAGCATTCTCATTGACTTTCTCACATCATAATACCTAGACCACAACTTTCTGCCACTTACCACCAAAAAACCGGATTCCCATGAATGTAGCCCTCATGAGCCAATCAGCTATCATTGCATACCATGCTCCTGCCAAACCCATGTCCAGGACAATAACGAAGAGATATCCCAGGCCCAGGCGCCCTACCCAGGCAGATACAGTGGTTGCGTAGAAGACAGGAGGAGTATCACCGGCCCCCCTGAGCCCCCAGGCATAAACAAATGATACTGCCATGGGAATCTGGGCAAAGGCGATAATTCGCAAACAGGTAGCCCCCAGTTCGATTATCCTGGGGTCATCGGTAAATAACAGCATGAAAGAATTGCTGAACACATAAAAAATTACGCCCATGAAACCCATAACTGTAACAGCCATTAGGCAGGCTGAATTAGCACTGCGTCTAGATTCTTCCGGTTTGTTAGCTCCCAGATTCTGACCCACAAGGGCAGTAGCAGCAACAGCAAATCCCATCCCGGGCATATAAGAGAGAGATTCCGTCTTCAGGGCAATCTGATGGGCAGCAAAGGCTGTAGTTCCTAAGGAGGCCACAATTCGCAGGAAGAAGACCTGGGCGATACGCTGTATTAGCTGTTCTGCAGATGCTGGCAGACCAATTCTGGCTATTCTCTTAATCATCCGGGGATTAAGACGGAAGGAACGCCAGGTTTCCTGCCATAGGTAAGGGTGACGTTTGGCCATGAGGTACAGGAGAAAAATTGCTCCTCCTGCCCTGGCCAGGCTGGTGGCCAGGGCAGCTCCGTTAACCCCCATCTCAGGAAACCCCAGATTACCAAAAATCAAAAGATAATTGCCAATTATGTTACCCACATTAACCATTATATTTACGATCATAGGGGTCTTGGTATCACCAACACCCCGAAGGGCTGCAGTGCCAACCATGCGCAGCAGCATAAAAACAAAGCCAGGGACCAGTATGCGCAGGTATCCGGTACCCACAATAACAACTTCCTGCTCAGCTCCCATCAGGTCAAGGATCTGTGGTGCTAGAGCGTAAAAAGTAATTGCCAGAAAAAACATTATTATCAAGGAAAGAATTATTGATTGCTGGAGAACAAGACCTCCCTGGGATTTTTCCCCTGCCCCTGTAAAGCGGGCCACCAGGGCAGTGGTACCGACATTGAGAGCATGAAAAAGGCGGATAGAATACTGTAAGGGCATCATGCTCAAACCTACAGAAGCTATGGCTACAGCGCCTAAACGACCTACCATCATCATGTCCACAATCTGGGTAAGAGTCTGGCTGGATTTTTCAGCGATAACCGGCCAGGCCAGATTAATTATTGCATTTCTGGTGCTTCCCCTGGGGAATATTTTTTCTTTAAGAACTGCCAGTATTTTCACAAAAAACCCTCACCATTTTTTTGAAATAACACACCTATTAAAACTTCTTCACCTTCTCAGCAAACCCTCCATCTCCTTTTCCTGGGAAAATTCAAGCATATTTTACACAGAGATTAATAGAAAAAATGCAGGATTTATAATTGCTAAAGAGAAATAGAAATTGATGAGTACAATCCAGAGTCCCGTGTAAGGAGGTTAAGAGATGTTTATTGTCCTCATGAATACTTTATTCTATGTCCTGGTGGTAGTAATCCCCCTGGCCATAATCGTTTTTATCGCCAGAGTAGTTCTCATCTATCTGGATAAGCGAAAAATGAGCAAGATTGTCCAGGAACGAATGGCCAATCAGAAAAAAGCCTGATGAAGATAAGAGAGCCTGGGCGGGATAAGAAACTTTCGTCTGCCAGCAAAAAACAGAATACCCGGGCTAAAGCTGTTTCAAAGGCATTCCCTCATTTGCTGGAGGAAAAAGAAGAAAAACTCGCACTGGCCATGTTGCAAGAGATGCTAAAATCCATTGAAGAAAAGGGAGAAAAACTGAAAAAAAGCCGGAATCTCAAGGATCTAAAAGCCTACAAGAAAGATGTGAAGAACTTTCTCGCCACGGCCGGCAAAGAGGGATTAAAAGTCAGACAGATTTCTCATCGAACCCCACAGGGCAGAATGAAAATATATACAGTCATTGACAAAGTTGACGATGCACTGGAAGAACTCACACAGGAAATGCTTAAAAAACAGGCCAGTGTTATGTCCATAGTTGCTAAAATTGATGAAATCAGGGGACTGCTCCTGGATCTCTTCATCTGAAATTTGGCCCTTTTGCTTCCCCTACCACTTCAAGATTGATGGGTACGGGGAAGTTTGTTTTCTCTGTATATTAACAAAGAAAGGAGACAGGAATATTATGGTGGCCATTAAAACCGCAACATTTTCTATAGCAGGTTTTGATCCCACAACTAAGGAACTGGGAATAGCGGTCCACTCAAAATTTTTAGCAGCTGGAGCTATTGTGCCCCATGTGGAAACTGGAGTTGGGGCTGTCGCCACTCAGGCATTAGCAAATCCCAGCTATGGGCCTCAGGGACTAAAGCTCCTGAGACAGGGGAAAACCCCAGAGGAAACTATAAAAATCCTGACCCAGGCCGATGAAAACTCAGAACATCGCCAGGTTGGCATTGTTGATGCACAGGGCAGGTCTGCTACCTATACAGGTAGCAAATGCCTGGAATGGGCTGGAGGTATAGCTGGTGAAAATTTTGCTGCCCAGGGCAATATTCTGGTCTGCCAAAAAACAGTAGAAGCCATGGCAGATTCTTTTTGTTCCACCACCGGAGCTCTTTCTGATCGACTCATGGCTGCCCTGAAAGGAGCTGATAATGCCGGTGGGGATAGGAGAGGTAAACAGGCTGCAGCCCTCCTGGTATACAAGGAAAAGGGCGGTTATGGAGGTCAGAATAAATACATAGATCTCAGGGTAGATGATGACCCGGAACCTGTTGATAAGCTGCAGGAGATTCTGGAAATATTCTACCTCTACTTCGCTCAGCGAGAAGTCCCTATGATACCCCTGGAAGGAAATATAGTTAAAGAAATCAAGGAATTGCTGGGGAAAAAAGGCTTTTTCAGCGGGAAAATTGATTCTGCATATACAGATGAACTGGAAAATTCCCTACAAACATTCTACCACCAGGAAAACTTTGAAGAAAGAATCCCTGAGAAAAAGCTAATCCCGGAGGATATCCTGAATTATTTGCGGCACCGAGCCTGATCACATAAAGAAATACTGCATCTTATAGAAGTGGTAAAAGTTAAACAGCAGCCTCTGGCTGCTGTTTGATCTATTTAGTATTCTCTTTCTCAGGCATTTCCTCTGCTGGAGGTTCTTCTTCTGGCTCATCATCAGGGGGCACCTCCTCCCTATCCTCATCCAATTCTTCTGGCGGTTCTTCTACCTGCTCCTCTTCTGGTTCCTTCTCTATTTCTTCCTCTTCAGGCATTTCTTCAGGAGGAGCTTCTTCTGGGACAGGAGGCAATTCAGGCGCTGGTTCCTGAAGAGGTTGACCTCTTCCCTGCTCTTCTGCTGTCAGTTTCCACAAAACTCCGGTGTTGGGTAGGGCATTAGGAGTTAAATCAGTAAATTCCATAACACCAAAATCCAGGATATAGAGATCCCTGCCATCCGGACTGAATTTCACATCTATTACCCTCTTAAACCCTCCTCCCAGTCTCCCAGCTCGGGGAGTTTCCCGGTTTTTAACATACCACTCATAATCTCCCTCCTCCACATCCACTCGTAATACACCGCTGGGAACAATATCCTGCAAATCCTCAGTTAGAGGTTGTCCATCGCCAAAAATTGACACCAGGAGACCCTGTACTGGAAAATCAGCCGGGGTAAAATCCATTTTCAGGGGGGAATAGTGAGGAGGTAGTGTTACCAGGGGTTTTTGTACCTGGGGTTGATTGGCAATTAAGGGTTTACGATTTATACCTATATCTGATGCGAACTCCCTGTCACTTAAGGGTACAAGGCCTGCATAGTCCGGCCAGCCGTACCAGGCCCCTTCTACTACCTCCACCAGCCAATCAGGAGAATTTTTTACTGCCCGAACACCACGATCGTCATAACCCAAATTGCTGGCATATATTGACCCATCTGGTCCCAGGGCCAGGCCATAAGGATTTCGCAAACCATCAGCATAGATAGATAGTTCACCTGTTTCCATATCATAACGGAGAATAGATCCGCTGGCTTTAACTTCACCCGCCACCTGTTGTCCTTCCTCTGTCTCCTGACCAAAAGGCGTAAAAGCCCCGGTTATTTCCCTGTCTGCTGGTTCCACAGTTTCCAGATCCAGATCCTCATAATTTTCACCAGTCAGAATAAAGTCCCGGGAAGGGATATCATGAAATTCTGGATGCCTGTCAGCCCAGGCATATATGAAGTTATCTGCTCCTACCACCCCGGCATTGGTTGCTGTCCCCTGACCGAAATAGAGGGCACCATCCTCCCCCAGGATGAGATGATTATTATGGTGATCTCCCAAAGAGGGTAGACCGGTCACCAGATCAGTTCGTTCACCACTTTCCAGAACCAGTTCAGTTATGATGCCCCGGTGGGAAACATAAAGATTTCCTTCATTCAAAAGCAAGCCATTTATGGGAGCATTCCAGTCCCGGGCCACTTCCCTGACCTGCCCCTGTCCATCTATCCTAACTATCCGGGCTTCTGTAGTTTTGGGACCATAAGCATAACCAGCCTCAGCGACATATATTATGCCCTCTTCATCAACAGCCAGGGAAGTGGGATAGGTAAACCCCCTGGCCCATACTCTACACTGAATGCCCTCAGGCAACGAGAGGTCAGAAGGGTCGGTGTTCAGAGCTGCCCTGAGCATCAAAGGGGTCAAGATGGCAGCTATCACCAGTATTCCCACTGCAGTGTATAAAGCTCGTCGGGACTCGGATAATCGCCAGCGATTATAGATCAAGCTCACAATCAAACCGTGAAATATTAAAGCCACTAATGGGGTCCAGTTATCCTGAGGACTCATAATAACCGGTTCCAGTCCTAGAAATAGAGGAATACCCAGGAGAAAAACCAGAACCCAGAGGAGCACCCCCAGTAAAAAGCCTGTAAGAAGCGAAGTTTTCAGGGACAGCTTTCTGTTGCCAATTATCAGCGCATATAATACACCTTTGAGCCCTCCCAGTAAAAGCATTGCTGCCATCCCATTTACCACACTAACCCGGGTCAACAAAAGGCCCATGCTGGGTAAAAACCAGGATCCCCAGAGAATCAAGGCAGCTGCCAAACCTCCTACCAAACCTGCCAGCAATCCCCAGACAATGTTTTTCCCGTGAATGTTCAATGGTTTACCTCCTAGTTCATTCTCTTTTCTTATTATTGTCTGCTGAATTGAGGCTATCCGTTAAAATCCTGGCAATTTTTTAATAAAAAAAAGCCACATTTTGCGGCTTTTTTCTGACTGAACTAACCTGCTGCCAGTCGCATAATGTGGCTGATAAGTATAAAAAACCCCAGGAAAAAAAACAAGTAACCGATCTTATTTTTCAAAAAAACCACATACCGAGTACCGAATAACATCATGAGTAAAACCAGGGTCAGTTGCTGAAAAGTTAGTATAATTAGACTGCCAGTACTCAACCACAGAAGACTGGTAATAATAATGGCCGCAGCAATGATAACAACAGCTATAAAAAATCCTTTGGGAACTCCTTTTTGGGAAGCCACCTAACACCCTCCTTTTTTTTCTGCTTAACTCCCCATCCACAAACTAGGCCTGCCCTTCTTTAGATTATCTGTCTTCTAAAACACCCAGGCATTTCAAGAAAAGTCATGAAGGGTAACCCGCAGAGATTCCGCTTTATCCAGGCTTTCTTTAACGTATCTGGATATGTTATGATCTTTTTCTACTTCTTCATAGGACATCCAAAAAACCTGCCATACTTCATCCAGCGCCTGGGGTTCTCTGCTTTTGTGGTTACAGAGAAAAACCACATAAATAACAGGTATTTCCTCATTGATTACAAAAGCCTGACTCTCCACATAGTGAAGTTTATCCTCAACCTCCACTCCCACCTCTTCCTTTATCTCCCTTTTCAGAGTTTCTTCCAGAATATCAGTAGTAATTTGATATCCTTCCACTTTGCCTCCCACCAGGGCCACAACTCTCAGAGCATAACCATCATACTTGCTCCGCCTTATGAGGAGATACTTTCCCTCCCTATAAATAGCTCCTTCCACCCCTACTATATATTTACTCATGCTAGAAAACTTCTCGTCCCAAGCCCAGTCTGAATCTCCGGGGATCCCCCAGGCGTTCAGCCATTTCATGGTGATCAATCTGAAATTCCTCTGCTATTAACTCTACCTCATTACTCAGAGGAGAATCAAAAACACCGGGGTCATCAGTACATATAGCCAGGTTAACTCCCGAATCAAAAAACTTTTTAAAAGGATGCATGCTCATGGAAGGTATGCCTCCAATTCTCACATTGGAGGTTGGACATGTTTCAATTACGGTTTTGTGCTGTTTCAGTTTTTCCAGGACAAAATCTTGCCTTCTTCTGATTTGTTTCAGTCTTTCCTCATCATAAGCCCTGTAGATAACTTCTTTCATTTCCTTTAAACGCAACTCCTCCCTCTCCTTTAAAAGCTCATCCCGGTCCAGATAAACACCGAACTCCTTGAGTTCACTTCTATGGTCTAAATCATAGGTTATCTGATCCAGCCTCTCCTCCACTATCTCCTGGGTATGAGCCTTAGGACGCCGTTTAACTGCCAGGGCCGGATCTATCCCCAGGGCCAGGCAATGGCCAAGGCGTTTCGCCCCCAGCTCTGCAGCTTCATGGCACCACCTGATGGCGCTTTCCATGGACTTATCATAGAACACCTCCCCCATGTGCATCACACAATCCAGGGCCTGCCGGGGATTGGCATCATTGTCTGCATGGAGTTTTTTGAAAAAATCATGGAGGAGCTTAGGAGGAATCTCCCGGCCAGAAAAATCCACCCCTACTATTGTCCTTGTGAGCTCTGGTTTTTCCTTTAGGAGATCACGTAATCTGTTGTAAGATTCAAGGCCTCTATCATAAAGACGTACTATAGCCCTGGGAGTTAACTTTCCCTTATGATCTTGCAAATGTTCGTGAAAAAGGTTATGCCATTCATAGAAAATTGAACTGCCAAAACTGTAGCGATACTCAACATATTCCAGGCCTTCACCTTCATGCCTCTGCAAAATCGGATCCAGTATGACATCAGGCCGCCCTTTATCAATGAAATAACCGGTTATAGCCACGGCAAAAAATGTTTTTACATCGAGACGTTTAAAATCCCCCGCATCCTTATCTTTGAATAATGCTATCTCCCTGATCTTCTCCAGTGAACCTGTCTTCTCCGCCTCAGCAAAAATCTCCACCGGATCCAGCTTCTCTTTGTATATTTCTTCATAGCGCTGAAGAAAATCAAACCTGTTCCAATCAATTTCCCGGTAATAATCCCTGGCCATGGCAAAAAGGTCTTCCGGGTAATATGCCCCCCACAGATGAATATGTAAATCTCCTTTTTTTAATGTATCCAGGCTCATTTAACTCCCTGCTCCCTTCCTGATATGCCCTGGTAGTAATTTACTGTCCAAGCAAATCTTTTCATCCCTACCTTTAAAAGGACAGGAAACATTAATTTTTCTTTAAAACCAGTTAATCGCTTACAAACCCCAGCTCATTGCCATCAGGATCTTTGATGGTGAATTTCCGGGTCCCATAAGGTGTGTTGAACAGTTCTTCCACAATCTCTACCCTGTCCTTTAATTCATCCCATAGAGCATCAACATCATCCACAGTAAAGTTGAATCTTCCCAGACTGGGAACTTCTCGGGATTCCATCAGGGAAAAAGTAGCTCCTTCCCGGGAAGCAAAATGAACATAGTTTGGCCTATGAGGGGGCCAGCTGCCGGTTACCTCAAAATTCAGTATTTCTTCATACCATTTTATGCTTTTTTCAATATCTGATACATTGGCCCGGACATGGTTCAATCTGGTTTTCACCATGATACTCCTCTCGCAAAAAGTCTAAGGCTTTTTACAATCACCTATACGGTTTTTCTACTTTTTATTGTCTGTTCCCTCTATTTGTCTGGAAAAAAATAATACTTCCTCCGTCTACATTCTCCAGCCGTTAAAGGGGATGCTATAGCCGAGGTGAAAATAGTGGCTGGACCAAGAGAAAAATGGAACTCCCGGCTGGGCTTCATCATGGCCACAGTAGGCAGTGCCATTGGTTTGGGTAATATCTGGAGATTCCCTACAGCTGTTGGCCAGAGCGGTGGAGGTGTTTTTTTATTCATCTATCTGTTGATCATCTTAATCATCGGCATCCCCCTCATGATTGGTGAACTCACCATCGGCAGAAGGGGGCAAAGCAATATAGTTAATGTCTTCAAAAAAATCAAACCCACCAGGCCCTGGTGGCTTATTGGGGTCCTGGGGGTAGTAACCGGGCTGATTATTCTCTCTTTCTACAGTGTTATTGCCGGCTGGTCCTTGAGCTATATATATAAATTTTCTTCCGGCTTGTTTCGTACTGCTGAAGCTGCTCAGGCTGAAGAAATTTTTTCAAGCTTTGTCAGTCATCCCTGGCTGCCACTGTTCTGGCAGATGCTTTTCATAATTTTGACTGCTGCCATAGTTATTAAAGGAATAAGGAGGGGAATTGAAAAAGCCAGCACTACTCTCATGCCTTTAATGTTCATTCTTCTCTTCTTGCTCCTTTTCCGCAGCCTGACCCTGGAGGGAGCTGTAACCGGTCTCTGGTGGTTTTTAAAACCTGATCTATCTGCTGTAAATCTTGGTATCATCCTGGGTGCTCTGGGACAGGTCTTTTTTAGCCTCAGCCTGGGCATGGGCGCTATAATCACCTATGGGAGCTACCTGTCCAGAGACGATAACATCCCTGAGAGCAGTTTCATAATCTCTTCTCTGGATCTGGGCATAGCTGTCCTGGCAGGACTCATTATAATTCCTGCAGTATTTGCCTTTGACCTGGAACCAGGTACAGGGCCGCCATTAATTTTTATCACTCTGCCCCTTGTTTTTGCTGCCATCCCTGCCGGCGATCTTTTTGGAGCTCTCTTTTTTTTATTGTTATCCATAGCTGCCTTAACTTCCGCCATATCCATACTGGAAGTAGTTGTAGCAACCTTCAAGGATATATTCCAGCAGACTCGTAAAAAATCGTCTGTCATAGCTGCTTTTCTGGTTTTCCTGCTGGGCGTACCTTCTTCTTTGTCCATGGGAATTTTAGATGACTTTCTGCTTTTAGGTTTTCCTTTTCTGGAATTTGTGGACTTCCTATCTGCCATAATACTTTTACCCCTGATAGGATTGCTCACAGCTTTATTTCTGGGCTGGGTCTGGACTCCAGAAAAAAGTCTTGTGGAAATAGAGCAGCATGGGGTTAAATTTAAGCTTTGGAAACCCTGGAGCATAATCTTAAAATATATTCTGCCATTAGCCTTAGCCTACATTCTTATCAGTGGTATAGCAGCGTAAGATAAGTGCAAAAAATGAGTTTATGTTAATTTGCCATTGAGTTCTTCCACCATACCACTTTATCTTATTAGTTTAATATAAATATGGAAACCATCTGCGGCTGTATTCATGAGAACAGTCCAGGCACACTTTTTTTTCATCATTAAACCTCACAGCATACTCTGCTGTACTTTCACCACAAACCTGGCACTCTATTGAATCAAAAACTCTTGCTCGCTCTGGCAATTCATAATGGGGGGTTTTCTGAGAAAATAATGATTCAGGGGAGGCTTTTAAGAGCCAATCCTGACGTTCTTCTCTATCCTCAGGCCATTCCTGGCTTCTCTGTAATACAAATCTGACCTTGTTTCCTGTCTGCCGGTCAAAAAAAGAGAACGCGCTCTTGCCAGCAGGACGATAAATAAGGTTTCCCTTGCCAAAAGTACAACCACTAATGTACTGAATGGCATCCACACCACAAGCATCCGTCTCAGTGACACACAAAAGATCCTGATCTTTAAAGGAATTGATGTGCCATTCTTCTGCTAGTAACTGGCAGGCCTTGTAACCGATAACCAGTCCCGGACACGAGTGACCATGAAACTCCACACATTCTTCCCATAGTTTATCTTTAATAAAAAACACCTCCAGTTAATTTTAGCTGACATCCTCTCCACCTTTTATCAGGGGGAAGCTCAATCTTTCTTGCTCACCGAAAATAAGCATTTAAATAACGTTAGTCTTAGAAATTTAAGGTAACCTGTCCCTCTCCAATAACTGGAATTTTAATTATTTTGTATCATAACTATATCTGTGGTAATCTTAAGGAAAGCAATCTGCAATACATAACATAATTATCCTGGGAGGGGTTTATGATGAAAGTAGTGGGAATAATCGGTAGTGAGAGAAAAGATGGTAATACAGCATACCTGGTACAAGAAACATTAAAGACATTGAAATCAAAAGAGATAGCCACTGAAACAATTTTCCTTGGTGATTATAATATAAGTGGCTGCAATGGCTGTGAAAGCTGCAAGGATACCTACAGATGCGTAATCCATGATGATATGCAGAAAATATACCCGCTAATTCTCAATTCAGATGCAATTGTACTGGGATCACCTACCTATTTTTACAATATCACATCCCTTACCAAAGCCTTTCTGGAAAGGTTTTATTGTTTCCAGGTTTTTGCTGAGGATGATCGCTCGGTCTGGTCCAGTGTAAATGAAGCACTGGGAGGAAAATATGCTCTGGTAATTGCCATATGTGAGCAGGATGATGAGAAAGATATGGGCTTCACTCCTGAAGCTATGAGCTTACCCCTGGCAGGTTTGGGATACAGGGTTCTGGACACTGTCAAAATCTTAAAACTGTACAAAAAAGAAGATATTTTGAGAAATACAGAAGCTGTTGAAAAGGCAAAAACAGCTGGAGAAAAACTGGGAAAAACCCTGCAGTTAAGAAAAGAAATAGAAAGCAATATTAGAAAACACCTGGATATAAAAAATAGTTAAAACCTATACCCTGCTATTTTTATTCGTCAAAATTTTTGTTTCCCTTTAAACCTCTGAATCAGTGTTCAGAGGTTATTTTTCGTTATCAGAGTTATATACCCAAAAAACCAAACTATATATTCCGACAGGTAAGGGGCTTCCGACCTCTTACTCCCAGCAAATAATAACCAATGGAAAGGACGGGGAATATTGCTACTAACAGCCAGGAAAGAGTATAGGTAGAAGTAGTGTCAGCAATAAAACCAAAAATGGGGGGTACTGTCATTATGGCCAGACGAAAAAAAGTAAGAGCCATTCCAGTCATTGTCCCCGTCCTTTCCAGGCCAGCAATTTTCCCCAGAAAGCCAAAATATACACCTTCAAAACCCATGCCAGCAAATCCCAGCACAAAAGATAGAACCATGAGCAGCATAAGAGATAAATAATCCCCCAGCAAACCAAAACCTAAAACAATAATTGCTACTATAGCTCCCTCCCAGAGAAGAATGCTCTCCTGATTACCTGTCCGGTCAGCAAGATACCCCCAGAAAGGACGCCCCAGAACACCTCCCAGTCTGGAAATACCCAGGGCCAGGCCAGCCATGGATAAGGAAAAACCAGGCCCTTCGTGCAACCATAATGGCAGGTAGGTAACCACAACTGATAAAACCACAGCAAAAGAGAATCCGGTAATAAGGGCAAAACGACAGTGGGGATCCCCCAGAAAAATTGCAAGTTCCCCTTTTAAAGAATTCTCCTTCTTTACAACTTCCCTTTCCTCACAAAACTCCCCCTTGAAGAAAATAACAGTACATATGATTAAGAATAAAAGAGGGCCAATTAAACTGACCGGACGCCATCCCCAATGCAATGCCAGTGCAGGTAAAAAAGAAGCCCCTATAAGAGCTCCTAAACCAGGCCCGGCTCGGAAAATTCCCAGGAGGGTATTGTTCATTCTATTGCCTGCCCAGATCATAATTGCTTTGTTGCCTGCTGGTGTTAGTATACATTCTCCCAAACCTACGAAGAGAGCTAAAAAGAGAATGACAGCATAAACAGGAGAAATTGAAAATAGCCCTGCGGCTATACCCATGACCAGACCACCAAGACATAGACTCTTATGTATTCCAATCCGGTCAATGAGATTACCAGCATATATGGCGGTAAAAAGAGAAGCTCCAAATAGAGAAGTAGCAAAAAATCCTACTTCTGCCCGGCTCAAAGCAAAATCATCCCTCAAAAAAGGCAGCAGGGCAACAAAGCCCCCTAGAACAAAACCCATAATAGAATTCAAGGCAAAAACAGAGTACATATGCCGGGCAAAGCTCAGAATTGCATTCACAGGCAGATCTCTCCCAAAAAATAAACAAGCTTTGCCAATATTATAGCCTTTCCAAAACAAAAATTCAATGAAGTCTCGAAAACGGACAGGAGAAAAGAAATTTCTAGAAAATAATTTATAATCATATCGCATATTATTGCAATATCTGCCTATTTGTATTATAATAATGTTTAGTAATTGCAGTATATTGCAATATTGTATCGTTTTCAGGGGAAATCATATGAATATCCAGCAATACATCTAAATTTATACCAGTGTTCTCAGGTTTTTTTTATTGATTGCTCCTAAAAAAATTAATCGACGTTACGGTGAGAGGAGTGGTTTTCATCACTAACAGGTTGGGATTACTCATACTGATTTTGCTGCTAGTTTATTCCCTTTCCTGGTCTGTTTTGGCACAAGACCAGTTTATTTATCACGTCCAGGTAGGAGCCTATTATGGCACCAAATATGCTGATATTATGTTGCAAAATTTAACCGGTAGAGGCTTTAGCCCATTCATGGAAAGAAGAGGCGATCTATACTTTGTCTTTGCAGGATCCTCTCCCTCCTATGAGGGAGCACATGACCTGCTAGATAATTTGCAGGAGCAGGGTATTGATGGAATCATTATCAGGACAAACAGCAATTCATCTAATGTAGAAAACAGCTTTCCATCCCTGGAAAAATTTATTCTAACCCTGCAACCGGAAACTTTCTACATCAAAACCGCTTACCTGGAAAATCTATCTGAGGCATCCGGAAAGGTAACAGTGAAATTCTTCAATGGAGAAGTTGACAGTTTCCATTTAATTGAGGAAACCCTGGTAGAACCAGGGCTTTCTTGGGGTGAAAGCATTGACTTTGTTCTCAATACCAATGACCAGGTCCTGTATCTGGCATACCGAGACCTGAGAAAACAACACTTTATTACCCTGGAATATCTGGGATACTCCGATGATATCAAGTTGCTGGGAACCAATCCTTCCTTTTTAGTTTATGTGCCTGTAAATGAGTCCATCAGCCTCTCTGAGTCCAGCATTTTTCTTGACCTGGCCATATCGCCTGTGCTTAAAAAAGACTCAACCCTAACCATCCTGGTCAATGATAGCTTCCTATTTGCTGCACCGATTTTAGAGCTGGCAAGCGATGACTATCGAATACAAAGAGAGCTCCCCCTGCAAGGTGTCAACCTTGATAAAGCAGATGATCTTCTCAAAATAGAATTTATAACCTACCTGAATATCAGCGACAACCGCTGCCTGGACATAAATTCCGGCAACCTCTGGTTAACAATCAATAAAAACAGTGGATTCAACCTCATTGATGGGCAAAAATTCTTTTTTAACATAAGAAATTACCTTGATGGCTACTATGATCAGGTTACACTCGGTATAAGCTCTCCCTTTGAGGAAAAAATGGCAGCAGAGTACATAAAACTACATGCAGATATCTCCCGTCTGCTCCTCCATGCCGGTATAAATATTCAGCAAAACGTCTATGTTTCCCACAATCCTCTTCTGAATCCCCAGCATAGAAAAATCTATTTGACTCAAGCAGGTGAAGAAATTTACCTCGACCGGGATCTGAACCTGATTGCTGAAACCGGGTCAATTGAAACTTTAACTGCGTCAGACCATAACTTCCTTCTGGGGCGCAGATTCACAATTGTCTCCAGTGACCTGGTAGATTTTCCTAAAAGAAGAACCTTATCTGAACTGGGTTATGCCTCCCTGGAATATAAGGGCGTTGCTGAGATGGGTAATAATATTGACTTTACCGTCTCCGATATTGGGGGCTGGCCAAGGCAGATCAGGTTTATTATGAGCAGTATCTACACTCCTCTACCGAAAAACACTGAGGATCTTCTTTACCTGAAAGCATATTTGAATGATGTATTGATATATGCAGAAGAACTATCTGGCAGAGGAAACATAGAAAGCTTGATAATTGACCTGCCTGTTAAACACATAGAACAGGAAAATAACCTGCACATAGTTTTTGCCTATTATCCTTTTTCAGGAGATTGTCACGGTATCAAGTTTGTTTTTGAGGGCATTCTTAAAGACAGCAGCTACCTTGAGATACAGGGGAGACAAAAAACCGATAAATTAATTTTTGAAAGAATGCTGGGCGACTTCATGGGGCCCGGAGTGGTTATCCTCCCAGATGGCAAAAACCCTTTCTATCTCTTTCGGGCGGCAGAAATGATTTCAGTCCTCCGCAAGCTGGATAATATACCAGTAGAGGTTGAAGTAAAATTTTTAAAGGATCTAGAAGACACAAGAGATGCCAGCTGGTTTTTGTTTGCCTTGCCTTCCAATGACCTGAATGATTTTCAGCCCAATTTAATTTCCCAGCATGGCCAGATAACTATCTTCAATCCGGCTACTGGAAAAGAATTATTCCATGCTGAACCTGAAGAAAACCTTGCTATAGCCCAGCTCTTCCACTGGCAGGGAAAACCATCTATTGCCCTTTCTCATTCTGGTAATGAGTTTTATCAGTTACAGGGCTTAACCGCTAAATTGCTGGAGGTTAATACCTTCCGCCGGCTATTTGGCAATCTGGCTTTATATAAGGATGGAGAACTGGTTACTTTCCTCCTGGGTCCTGAATTAAAGCTGGTTGAAGACCACAAATTCTCATTGCAGCTATTCATTCAGTCATACCGTTTATATATATTTTTGCTAAGCATTATTGTGCTGGCTTTAATAGCTTACATTGTTTATAAAAAACTGGGAACAGCGAAAGATACCCAGTAGGACAGGAGTTGTAAAAATAATGGCCACAGAACAAACCCTCCTCCTGGGCAACCTTGCTCTGCGCCAGGGTTACATAACTGAAGAACAACTCAATAGAGCCCTTGAACTACAGGAAAGAAGCGGCAGCCTTCTGGGAGATATTCTGGTGGGTCAAGGATATATCCGGGCATTTGATCTATACAGGATTCTGGCTGACCAGCTCCACCTCCCACATAGTGCTCCTCAGCTCCCAGCTCTGGTAGATAAGGCAGATTTCAAGCTGGCCAGGCGTTTTGAGGTGCAAAACCTGATGACCCATCTCTTCTTCCCCCTTTACACAGAAGATAACAAATTATTCGTGCTCATCCACGATTCTCAAAACCCCCAGGTTGAAAAAAAACTGGCAAAAGAATTTCCCGACTATCAACTGGAGAAAATTCTTGCCACCAAGAGGGACATAAAATATTTGATTGAAAGTTGTTTCAAAAAACAAATACTAAGAGACTCTGTAATAGGTCTTTTTTACAGATCTCCAGCTGAATCCGCAGTGCGTATATTTACTTCTCCACAGATAATTTTCTTCTTTTTCTTCACCACTCTTTTGATCTTCAGTCTCCTCTATTTTCCCCAAAAAACTATCACCGGGCTCATCATTTTTTTCAATATTCTCTTTCTGTCATCAGTAGTTTTTAAGTTTATTTTGAGTGTCAAGGGAGCATATCATGAGATGAGGGTGGCCGGGACTGCTGCTGCCATGGAAAAGCTCCCGGAAATTGACCTGCCAGTATATTCCATACTGATTCCAGTCTTCAGAGAGCCGGATACTATTGAGCAGTTAATTGAAGCTCTGCGACAGATGGAC
The DNA here is from genome assembly GCA_003551905.1 of Halanaerobiales bacterium. Lineage (GTDB taxonomy): Bacteria > Bacillota > Halanaerobiia > B1SED10-174 > B1SED10-174 > B1SED10-174. The sequence continues at coordinate 822 of PUNT01000147.1, read as the reverse complement.
TACCCCAAAGAAAAAATGGATGTAATCTTTCTATTCGAGGAGGAGGACCAAAATACTCTGGAAGCTGCTAAGAAAGCCAACCCTCCCTCGCACTGGCAATTTATTGTTGTCCCTCCCAGTCAGCCGCAGACAAAACCAAAAGCCTGCAACTTTGGCCTGGCCATTGCCCGGGGTAAATATATAACCATCTATGATGCTGAAGATATACCTGAGCCTGATCAGTTAAAAAAAGCAGTTGCTGCTTTTAACAACCACCCTGATAATTATGTTTGTTTTCAGGCTGCCCTTAATTACTATAATGCCAGTGATAATATTTTAACCAGATTATTCACCCTGGAATATTCCTACTGGTTTGATTACCTGCTCAATGGTCTGGATGCCTTAAAAATGCCCATTCCCCTGGGAGGAACATCCAATCACTTCCGGACGGATAAATTACGTGAACTGGGAGGCTGGGATCCTTTTAATGTAACCGAAGATGCTGACCTGGGACTCCGGGCTTTTAGCCACGGTTACAAAGTAGGAACTTTGAACTCTACAACTTACGAGGAAGCCAGCAACAGAATCCCAGTCTGGATTAAACAGCGTTCCCGCTGGCTGAAAGGTTACCTGCAAACTTTTCTGCTGCACAACAGAAGACCCGTAAATTTCATCAAAAAGACAGGACTCCGGGGCTGGTTAACTTTACAACTATTCATAGGCGGAAACGTCATCAGCAGCCTTGTGGCTCCCTTTTTCTGGTTCCTATTTATTTACTGGATTGTTACCAGGGGAGCCGGTTTGAACCCGCATTTCTACGGACCTGTTCTCTATATTTTCCTT
>PUNT01000086.1 GCA_003551905.1 Halanaerobiales bacterium | reverse complement strand
CTACAAAAACTTTAAAGTCAAGGATGAAATAAAAGGATATTACAGTCAGGCTATCAAGGAAATGTACCGTCAATATTCCCGGGGAACAGTTCGCTACAGCACCAATTCACTGACCAAAACTCTGATTATTGCAGCAATGAGAGATGAGGAAACTTCTTCTGAGACGTTCAGCAACAGAGAAGATGCATTGGAGGAGATCAAACGTTTGCAGGAACGGGAAAGAAAAAAACAGGGAGGGATTAATTTATGAAAGGAAAGTTTTGGTACGGTCTGATAAGTATCATGCTGGTTTTGGCCCTGGGTCTGTCAATGTCAGGACAATCTGTAGCCCAGGAACCTATTAAAATTGGTGTCCTGGCTGCCCTATCCGGACCTTTTGAGTATTATGGAATAATGCAGGCCAGGGGATTTGAACTGGGAATTGAGTATGCTACAGGAGGCACCAATGAAGTCCTGGGTCGCCCCATAGAAATTCTCATTGAAGACACCATGGCTGATCCAGGACAGGGTGTTACCCGGGCCAGGGAACTCATCGAAAGGCATGGTGTTCATTTCCTGCAGGGATCATCCAGCAGTGCTGTTGCTCAAGCAATACAAGGAGTTGCTGAAGAATATGAACGTATCTTCATGGTAGCTCCGGCAGCAGCAGATGCCATTACAGGAGCAAACTGGAACCGCTATACTTTCCGCACCGCTTCCACAACTACTCAGGATGCGCTCTCTGGCGGTGTCTACGCTGCCCGGGAACTGGGTGATGATTTTGTTATATTTGCCCCTGATAACGTTTGGGGACATGACACAGCCAAGGCCTGGCGAGCTGCCATTGAAGGTGAAGGGGGAAGAATTTTAAGGGATCTATTCGTTCCTGGCGATACCACTGATTTCACCCCCTATATACTGCGGTTAACCAGGGAAAACCCTGATGGCGCCGTGGTAGCCTGGGCCGGTGCAGGCGCCATGCAGTTATTCAGCCAGCTGGAAGAGTTCCATATCTATGAACGCATGGCCATTACCAGCGGACTTGGCGATATTTTCACCATTCAGGCCTTTGGTGACAGCATTGTTGGTTCTCAAGGTATGATGAAATATTACTATACCCTGCCAGACAATAAAGTAAATGACTGGCTGGTAGAAACCTACATGGAAAGATACAACATGCCGCCGGATCTCTTCGTTCCCTGCGCATTTTCTGCTGCAATCGCCCTGGTACAGGCTATTGAAGAAGCTCAGACCCTGGATACTGATACTTTAATTGCAACCATGCGGGGAATGAGCTTTGAAACACCAAAAGGAACCATGGTATTTCGAGCCGAAGATCATCAGGCATTGCAGGAAATGTATATAGTAGAAGCTCTAGCTGTTGAAGGGGTTCCCTTCCCTCAGCTGCGTTTGCTGCAAGTTATGAGCAAGGAAGACACAGCTCCTCCCATCATGGTAGAAGACTAGCAGGCAGGCAATAAAGGGCCGGTGTTACAGCCGGCCCTTCATTGCTAGAAAGGAGGAGACCCGTGAATAACAAAAAACCTCTTTTAGAAACAAAAAACCTGAAAAAATACTTTGGTGGCTTGAAAGCTGTTGATGGTATAGATTTTTCCGTGCAAGAGGAAGGACTGATATCCATAATAGGTCCTAATGGTGCTGGCAAAACCACTTTCTTCAACCTTATAAGCGGTATTATGAAGCCAACAGAGGGCAGGGTGTTTTTCCAGGGCCGGAACATTACAGGCTGGCCTCCCCACCGGCTGGCAGGTATGGGCCTGGGCCGTTCCTATCAAATCACCAACATCTTCCCTCTGCTTACAGTCCTGGAAAATGTCCGGATTGCCTGTCAATCAGCAGGCAGTGACAACTATAAGTTCTGGCAGCATCACAAAAGTTTTTCTGTCTATGAAGAAAAAGCCCGGGAAATTTTAAGGCGGGTTTACCTGGAAGGACGGGAGGAACAACTGGCCATGCACCTGCCCCATGGAGATAAGAGAAAGCTGGAAATTGCCATCGCCCTGGCCAGAGAGCCTACCCTGCTCCTCCTGGATGAACCTACAGCAGGAATTTCCACTGAAGAATTGCCTGAATTAACAGCCCTGATTCAGGAAATTAAAGAACTTGGAAAACAGCAAATACTTTTGGTGGAACACAGAATGGATGTAGTTACTGCCATCTCCGATCGGATAACTGTTTTGAACCGAGGTGTCATACTGGCTGAAGGATCACCGGATGAAATTATGGAAAATCAAGAAGTTCAGGAAGCATACCTGGGAGGGGGTGGCGCAGCATGAGTCTCCTGGTAGAAATGAATGACGTCCATACCTATATTCAATCCTTTCATATTCTGCAGGGCGTTTCTCTGCAGGTACCCCGGAAGGGGGCTACAGTTATCCTGGGACGCAACGGAGCAGGGAAAACCACTACTCTGAGAACTTTCCTGGGATTTCAAACTCCGACCCGGGGGGAAATAAAGTTTGACGAGAAAATAATCAACGGGCTAGCACCTTACCGGATAGGCAGTATGGGTATTGGTTATGTCCCTGAAGATAGGGGCATATTCTATGGCCTTACTGTACAGGAAAACCTGAAAGTAGCGGCCCGGGACGGTGTACAGGAAATGGAAAAACGACTGGGTAGAGTATTTGAACTCTTTCCAGACCTGAAAAAAGCCTGGAAACAAATTGCTGGAACCTTGAGTGGAGGACAGCAGCAGATGCTCTCTCTGGCCAGGGTTCTGGTAAGCAATAACCGCTTGCTGGTAATAGACGAACCATCCAGCGGATTGGCCCCCATAGTGGTTGAAAGGGTGGCTGAAACCATAACCGAGTTAAAAAAGGATATCCCCATTCTGCTGGTAGAACAGAACTATAATGTGGCCAGTAAGATCTGCGACAATTACTTCATAATCGACCAGGGGCGTTGTGTGCATCAGGGGAAAATGACAGACCTGGAAAAGGAAACCGAATTGAAAAAGCGCTACCTGGGAGTTGCAGTTTAGGAAGGCAGGTGACGAATCTTGGATGTTACTTTATTTTTCCATCTGCTCCTCAATGGACTGGCCCACGGAATGCTTATATTTTTAATTGCCTCGGGTCTCTCCCTCATATTCGGGTTGATGCGGGTGGTAAACTTTACTCACGGTTCTTTTTTTATGATAGGAGCTTATCTGGGACGCAGTATTTACCTGGGAACTGACAGCTTCTTTCTGGCAATAGCAGGCAGTCTTTTCTTCGGTTTTGCAGCCGGCGCCCTCATGGAAAGAGTAGCTATCAGGCCTTTCTTTGCCAACCGGGTACAGCTGCTCCTATTAACACTGGGCATGATGCTGGTTATGAATGAACTGGTAAAAATAATCTGGGGGCCAACAATTCTACGCTTTCCCCGACCAGACTATCTAATAGGCACCCTGTTCATAGGAGATATAATGCTCCCCTACTACCGCCTCTTTATTGTCGGATTTGGCCTGCTAGTCCTGCTGGTAATATATCTTTTCCTGAACAAGACAAGGCTGGGCATAATCATCAGGGCGGGGGTGGAGGATTCCAATATGGTTCAATCCTTTGGTATCAATATCAAGCAGGTATTCACCTTTACCTTTGCTCTAGGAGTGAGTCTGGCCACAGTAGGTGGAGCAATATCAGGTCCTTTTCTGGGAGTTTACCCCGAGATTGCCATGGACAACATTCTCATTGCAATTATCGCTGTGGTCGTCGGCGGTATAGGCAGTTTTGGAGGTTCAGTGGTAGGCAGTCTCATCATCGGCCTTATGGGGTCTTTTGGCGGTTTCTACCTGCCCCAGGCAGCCATGGCCTTCAATGTGATTCTCATGGTGGTTGTTCTCCTCATAAAACCGGCCGGCCTGTTCGGGAAAGGAGGGTTGGCCAGTGGACGTTAAAAAAATTACCCAGATATTCCGGACCAATTTATGGGTTATCTTGCTGGTAGCTATCATGTTTATCTTTCCCTACATCTATTCTCAACCCTACTGGCTCTCTCTCCTGATTACAGTATTCATTTTCGCTGCTTTTGCCATCAGCTATGACCTGCTTTTAGGTTTTACCGGCCTCATTTCCTTCGGTCACTCCCTGTTCTTTGGTTTGGGAGCATATGGAGTGGCACTTTTGGCCAGATATACTGAGCTTTCCTTTGCCGGCATCTTTTTCTTTATAACTGTCATGGCTATCATTATTGCCCTGATCAAGAGCGGTTTTGCCATGCGTGTGCGGGGAATTTACTTTGCCATGATTACTCTGGCCTTCGCTCAGTTTTTCTGGGTTTTGACCATCAGCATGTCACAGTACACCGGTGGTGGAGATGGGCT
>PUNT01000160.1 GCA_003551905.1 Halanaerobiales bacterium | reverse complement strand
TTGCGGTTGTGGAACAGGACAGCACCTGGAGATAATAGGGAAGAAAGGTATTGCTACAGGAGGTTTTGATCTTTCTCCTCAGATGGTAAAATATGCGAGAAAAAGGCTTTACCGGCTTGATGGAGAATCTAGGATATTTGAGGGCGATTTACAAAAATTTGCAACGGAAGTAAAATATGACCTGGCCATATGCTTGAACGGTTCTTTTCAGTACCTGATAGAGGTTGAAGATGTAGTAGAACATCTTAACTGTGCCGCCGATGCTCTGGTAGATCATGGACTTTATTTTATCTCGCTCCCCTGCCCGGAAGAATTGGTTAATAACCCACCTGGCTCAATTGATTCCAGGTGGAAGGCAAAACGAATGGGGGTAGAGGTAGAAGTTAATTTTACCTACAAACAGGATTCCATAGATTGGTCCAGGCAAACTTTTTCTGGTCTGGGGAAAGTAAAAGTTACTGAGGGCCATGATGTTAAGTATCTGGAGATTCCTTACTGTTATCGTTTTTTTTCCCCCCGGGAAATAGAGGCGCTAGCTGAGTTAAGCCGTCGTTTTCAGGTGAGCAGTACTTATTGTGGTTATAATTTTCATGGCAATTGTAGCAGGGGAGGGCAAGGAACTGCTTTGAATATTCTACTGAAAAAAACTCATTAAATTTTCTGAAGACATGCAAAATTATCTATACAAAGGATGGTGCACATGGCAGTAAAAGATGTTTTGCTTCTGGGGAACAAGAAATTACGTGAGAAAAGTGTAGATGTGGATCTAAATGGGGAAAATAATGATGCTGTTTTTAAAGATCTAAGGGATACTCTGATAAGCCTTCAGAAAAAGAAAAAGCTGGGAAAGGCTCTGGCGGCCCCCCAGATTGGGTGTGGGAAGAAAATAATACTGTTCAATTTACCACACAGGCAGATGATTATGATAAACCCTGAAATTATCAGGCAGGATGATGAAATGATGGAGGTTTGGGAAACATGTTTTTGTTTTGAGTGTGCTTTTTTTGTTAAGACCAAAAGATTTAAGAGTGTTAGAGTCAGGTACTGGGATGAAGAAGGGACAGAAAAAATTGAAACCTTTCATAATGATCTCGCTGCTTTAGTTCAGCATGAGATAGATCACTTGATAGGAATTCTCTCAACGGACCACCTGACCGATAACACTCATATAATTATGCGAGAGGAATGGGAGAAAACGATAAGTGAAAAATCTTGAACAATTCAGGGGGTATTTCTGCTTGCTAAGTGGACATTTTCCCAATGAGTTTCATGAATCAGCCTATGATAGGGAGGAATGAAGATGAAGTTTTTCATTGATACTGCTAGCTTAGAAGAAATAAGAAAAATTGCTGAGATAGGTATAATCGATGGTGTAACTACTAACCCCACCCTTATATCTAGAGAAGGTGCAGTAGATTTTCACCAACATATTAAAGAAATTTGCCAGCTCATAGATGGACCTGTTAGTGCGGAAGTTTTGAGTTTAGAGAGAAATGATATGGTATCAGAAGCCAGAGAACTGTCAGCTCTCGCTCCAAATGTAGTCATAAAGCTGCCCATGAACCTGGAAGGTCTCAAGGCAGCAAAAATTTTGAATCAAGAAGGTATTAAAACCAATGTAACTTTGGTCTTTTCAGCCAATCAGGCCCTACTGGCTGCCAAAGCCGGTGCCACATATGTTAGTCCATTTGTTGGACGGCTGGATGATTGTGCCCAGGAAGGTATGGATGTTGTCAGGGAAATACGGGCTATTTACTGGAACTATGATATAAAGACGGAAATTATTGCTGCTTCAATTAGAAGTCCTCTCCATGTTAAGGAGGTAGCTTTAGCAGGAGCCCATATAGCTACCATACCTTTTAAAGTAATTGAGGCTATGTCCAGGCACCCTTTAACTGATATAGGAATTGAGCAATTTCTGGCTGACTGGGATAAATTAAAAGGATAGGGCATGGTCATATGAAAGAACATAAAACAAACCATCGGGGTGTACCCCGGTGGTATTTTTTATAAGCATGAAATCCAGAAAATTCACTTTGTTAATAGAAAGAATAAAGCCCAATAGATCTTGTGCAAATTAAAGGATAATTTTAAAAACCTGGTGGAGTTAGTGCAGAGATGATAACCAGCTCTGTATCGCCAATATTAGTAATCTTATGGGGGATGGAAGCAAAATAGTAAATACTGTCCCCTTCTTCCAGAATATATGTTTCTTCACCCAGTTGAATCTTCATTTTTCCCTTGATTACAATAGTGCATTCTTCGCCTTGATGAGGTATGGGGTCTTCTACAGTGGACACGCCAACTCCCAGGGTTGTTTCCAGTATTTCCATCTGTCGGTTTAGGTCAGGGGTGAGCAACTCATAATTGATTTTATAACCAGGAGTTTTTAAAGCTTTACGCTCTCCTTTTCTGACAACCGGGCTGGTTTCTACCTCGTTGAATAGGAAATAAAAAAGTGGTAGTCCAAGAGTTTCGGAAATCTTACGTAAGGATGTAATTGAAGGTTCAGCAAGCCCTCTTTCCACCTGGCTGAGGAAACTAGGTGTCTTCCCTATAGCTTCTGCCATCTGTTTGAGATTATAGCCTTGCTCAATCCTTTTCTCTCTAATCTTCATACCAAAATGACTTTTCTCTTCCAAGAGGTATCAGTCCTTTCTAGATAATTCAAAGTTAGTTTCCGTTCCCCTCCCCACTTGATTATTGGCTGTTACACACATATTTAGTTTCAAAATGTTTGCAAAATTACTGGCAAAAAAAGTTTGTAAAGCCTGAATTAGTATATCAGGTAAAGTATACCAGATAAATACCCTGTTATCAACACCTGTATTTTTTTTCCAGAGCTGACGCATGAAATTCTTTAAAAATCTTGCAGGGCTTAAAATCCGCTTTTTTGCACAAATCACCTGGCGATTATTTCCAAAAGCTTCTGTTTTATTCTCAGTAGTTCTCTTTCCTAAGCCATGCGGCTCCTTTTAGGCAGTCGGGTAGTATAGCACGGGCAGGAATCCACCTCATAAGATTGGCTGTTATGCTGCTGGCCAGTTGGTTCGCCAGTTTTCTTCTTGCACCAGTCGCAACTGACCCGGTGATTCTGACAACCGACGAAGCCTATTTGTATCTAACTCCCTGTGGATCATAATGTTGCGAAACTTTCTGAGGAATTCCTGGATGCCGTTTTCTTTGACCTGTTCGATCAGGTTAATAGAATGAAGCGCCATTTCATTTAACATGCGGCTGATATGCATGAGGTAGTGATAACCACGCATGACATCAAAGTCATAGGCAAAGATGTGTTCGTAGTGGTAACCCTGGCGCTTTTCTTTTAGAATATTGTTTTCATGCAGCCAGCGTTTACGGGCCGCCAAATTGCAGCGTCCATGGACATTTTTGCGGTCCAGGGGCACGCTGGAAATCCAAGCATAACGGGCAGTTTTTTTCACGACCTGTCCTTTTTTGTCTAGCTCTTCCCAGCTTTCATCGCAGGTCACTAAGTGAATGGTCAGCACTGTTTTTTGCCTGCCAAGACCATATTCATATTCGATCCCGTTTACCCACCTGAATATTTGCTGCCGGCCTTGCCACATGCATTCATGGCAGTGTTCTCCTTCGGCATCTAGGCTTATCAATGCTTCGAACTCTTGCCAAACTGAAGGTAAAGAGTTGTCTTTTAAAACGATCATGAAATCCCACTTGTTTTGCAAGCAGATTTCCATTACCGGACCCTTGGCATACAAACCGTCTAAAAGCAGGGCAAGCTTAAGTTTCGGGAATTGTTTTTTCAGCCGTTTTGCCAACCGGTAGAATGCTTTTAGTTCGCAGTCCTGTTTCCATTGTTCGTCGTTTTCGATTATCTCCAGTTCCGGGCTGTTCTCCAAAAACTCACTGAAAAGGGGCAGGACCATGCCGTTGGAAAAGATCAAAACAGCTTCCAGAACATATGCATAATACTGGTATTCGCTGTCTTTGCCGCGAATTTTTCGCCGAAGATAGCGCTCGTCCCAAAACGGGCCCATGATATGTTTTTGTGTGCCGTCCACGGCCACAAGATACTGTTTTTTGTATAACAGGTTTTTGAATTTCTTTTTGCGGATCAGTTTTTTCAACATTTCTATGTAGATGGTTTCCAGCTGACTCACATCGATCCCTGCCAATAGGCGCTGCAGGGTATCCTGATGCGGCATTTCTTTAAGCTCCGGGAAGACGGCCCTTAAGTTTTCCAGAAGCTGCGGTGTGGTCATCTCCCGGTTCGCCTGACGCCTGGAGGGTATTTGAAAGACAAACATTAGGATCCCGTAGAACATCAATACATTCATTTGATGCTTGATTTTCTTGGGTTCGCGCGGGTCGTGAATCCGGG
>PUNT01000215.1 GCA_003551905.1 Halanaerobiales bacterium | reverse complement strand
TATATTTCCATTCCGTAATTCTCTGCCCACCGGGCAAACTCGCCAAATAGGTCTTCATTAAAGCATTTTGGGTTCATAGCTGAATAATTTGTGGGGTAATAAGCACCCCAGGGATTCAGGGCATCAATACATACAGTAGTAATACCGTTTTCCTTCAGGTTGTTAAATATCTCTTGCAAATCTATTCTTTCCGGTGTTATCTCCGATAGGCTCAATAGATACAGCTTCTTTTTGCTGATATCCACCCGGGGAAATTCAACTGTATCTTCTTCTGCCTTTTCTTTGACCAGCTGTGACACATAACTCACACTAATTTTTGCCCCTTCAAACTGCAGTGCTGCCAACGCCCTATCCAATCCTGCTGTGCTTTTACTGATAACCTTGAGAATATAATCCCAGTCCCCTTTAACTTTATAAGTCTCCTCAACCATAACATCATGCTTCTTCAATTCTTTCAAAGCTAATTTTATATCAGAATCAACAGAGAACTTAACCATGAGAACTGCTTCCAAACCAGCAATATCTTTTTCCGGGTCAATAACTGGACGATAACCCAGCAGTATGCCTTTTTCCATAAGCCGGTTGATTCTACCGCTCACAGTGCTGCTGGCAAGATCCAATTCTGAAGCTATCTGAGCTAATGATATTTTCCCATGCTGTCTTAAAATCTGCAGTATCTTCTTATCGATTTCATCCCACTTATCATTAAAGTTGGTCATCATCAACACTCCTACTCCATTGCAACTCCATTTTCAATAAAACCCTTTTGTTCCATAAATGCCATTTGCTCCATGAGCATTATACCACTTAAATGCACGCTTAGGGAAATTTTATCATCAGTCTTTTTATCCCAGCTCTGGCCAAAAAGATTCTTATCTCTGTTTCTTGATACCCACAGTGAACTGGCATTATCAGATAGAAAATTCAGGAAATCCCTGCTGGGAATTTCTTCTATTAGCTGGCCTAGATATCGAACAAAAATCCCTTTGAATAGGCCTCCATCCCCATCTCCTTCCGCCCTGAGAATTCCTGCAGGTGAAGAGAAATGCTGACAGGCGGTTTCTGCAGTATGGTAGGCCTCTTGCAAATATTTTTTGTCCCCGCTTACTCGAAATAATTCCACTGCAGCACCTAAGAAAACCCCCTGACAGTATGTGAATTCCCAGTCCTTATCAATGTTACCATCGCCCTCCCTGTTGATTCCATCCCAGACAAATCCGGTTACAGGATCAACAAGATTCTTTTTCATCCATTCATAGATCTTCTCAGCCCAGATCCGGTCATCTGGATTTTTAAAATTCCTGTAAAGTCGAGCAGCTAAAATGGCAGCTGGAGCATTGGCCGGTGTATTCTTATAATCCAGTTGTTCTTTTCTCCAGGCTATTCCTCCACCACAGCAATCATTCCATCCCTTTTTGATATCCTCCCACAGGGTAAAAACAGCTTCTTTAAATTCTTCATCCCCGGTACTGTGGTAGGCCCGGAGAAGAGCTAGGGCCATCCATTCCATATCATCATAAAAATTGTTAATAATCCTACCGGAATTAACCTTTAAAATCCCAATATATTGCTGATTTATACGCTGAGTGTAAATTCCCTTTTGGGTTCTTCTGTAGGCATCAACCAGGTTATCCAGGGCATGTGCCTGCCACCAGTAATGATATTCTTCTTCTTTATCATCTTCAGGCCATACCGTATTGTAAAGGTTAGTTCCATCATTCCAAAAACAACTATCCAGAGCCTCTTGAGACATTTCCGCTCTACCTATCCATAAGCCCATAACTTCACCACCAATCAATTTAGGCTCACTTTCTCCTTAAGGTGACATGCTACCCTGTGGCCTTTTGAGGAATTCACAGGTTCTAAATGCGGTTTTTTCTGCCGGCAGATATCCTCAGCATACCTGCACCTGGGGTGAAAAACACATCCGGAAGGGAGGTCTGCTGGGTCTACTACCTGATCATCCAGGAGAATTACCTCTTTGTTGCGCTGATGAGGGTCCGGCGAAGGAATAGCTGATAAAAGTGCCCTGGAATAGGGATGCAATCCCCCAGGAAATATTGCTCCTGTGGGACCTGTTTCCATCAAATTACCAGCATACATTACCGCCACTCTATTACTGATATACTTAACTATACTGAGGTCATGAGAAATAAACATGTATGAAAGATTGTATTTCTGCTGTAACCTTTTCAAAAGGTTGAGAATCTGGGACTGGATGGAAACATCCAGGGCTGAGGTCGGCTCATCAGCCAGAACTAAGCGGGGATTTAAGGCCAGGGCCCGGGCTATGCCAATTCTTTGCCTTTGCCCTCCGCTGAATGCGTGGGGATATCGCCGGAGATATTTGGGATCCAACCCTACATCATTCATGAGATCGATAACCTTTTCGTCAAGTTTTTTTCTTTTCAGCCCGTTATTGATCATCAAAGGTTCTCCAATGATATCTCTCACACTCATCCGGGGATTCAGAGATGAAAAGGGGTCCTGGAAAATCATCTGAATATGTTTTCTGATAGATTTCAACTCCTTGGCACTGAGTTTTTTGAGATCCAGGACTCTATCACCCTGTTTAAAAAGAATTTTGCCCTCACAGGGCTTTATGCCCATCATGATACTGTGGGCTAGCGTGGTTTTTCCAGAACCGCTCTCACCTACCACGCCCAGGGTTTCGTTTTCATTAATATAAAGGCTTACATCATCAACAGCCTTTATATATTTTTGGGTTCTGCCGAAAAACCCCTTGTTTACCGGAAAATAGGTTCTGAGATGTTCAATTTTCAATAGGGATTGTCCGTTATTATTTTTCAACATTACCCAGCCCTTCTTTTTGGTCAGAGTACAGAAAACACCATACCAGATGTCCATCAGCAACTTCTGTGACCGAGGGTTTTTCCTTATCGCATATCCCTTCAATAGCTTCTTCACATCGGGGAGCAAATTCACAACCCACTAATCTTGTATAAGGGTCCGGCACCGATCCTTTAATAACTTTTAAATATTCTGCGTCCTTTTCCCTGGCAGGCAAAGAATCCAGCAAAGCTTTTGTATAAGGATGTGCTGGGTTATCATATATCTCCATTATATTGCCCTTTTCTACTAGCTTCCCCATATACATTACAGCGACTTTACTAGCCATCTCTGCCACTATTGCAAGGTCATGGGTAATAATAAGAATGGACATACCGTATTTTTCCTGCAAAGCTTTCAGCAATGCCAGTATCTGAGCCTGCACTGTTACATCCAGAGAGGTTGTAGGTTCATCAGCAATAAGCAGTTTGGGATTACAGGACAGAGCCATGGCAATCATGGCCCGCTGGCGCATGCCACCGCTCAACTGGAAAGGATAAGCGTCCACGCGCTGCCCGGGATCAGGTATCCCTACTCTCTTTAATATGGTAATGGTCTCTGCTCTGGCTTGTCTTTTACCCATCTCCTTGTTATGAATTAGGAAAGATTCCATGATCTGATTGCCTATGGTGTGAACAGGACTGAAGGCAGTCATGGGTTCCTGGAATATAAAACTAATTTCATTACCTCTTATTCTCCTGAGAATATCTTTTTTGGGGTTCAACCTGGCCAGGTTTACCGGAGGCTTATGATTGTCCGGGTAATAGTTTATTTCACCCGCTACAATTTTCCCTGGCTCAGGCATTATTTGCAGTATGGACTGGGCAGCAACTGTCTTCCCACAGCCACTTTCCCCAACAATACCCACCGTTTCACCCTTTTCAACGGTCAGGTCAATACCATCAACAGCCCTAACTGTTCCTTCATCGAGGTAAAAATAGGTTTTTAAGTTCTTTATTTGCAACAGTAAATCTCCCAAGCCTATCTCCCCCTGCATTATTAGCTTAACTCATTTATTATCGGGCCAGTTTGCTTCACCTGCTTTACCTTTCCATTCTTCATAGGTACTTTCCAATTTTTCCACCAGGAACTTCTGTGTTTTTTCATCTTCTAGCAAATTTGAGCTCTTGCTATATTCAATGAGCTTCTCTAGTTCCTGCAGAAAGTATTTTATTTGCTTTGAACTGTTTTTCCCCTCCATTGTTTTTTCCCATTCATCGGGCACTCTGCCGGTGTTGATAATATGCTCCATTTGCCGGTGTTTTTTTCCAATGTAATTAGATGTTAACCGGGAAAATAGATGGTAACCTGCCAGTGTTATTAGAAAAAAACCCAGTATAAATAGCAATAACAGAATAAAGATCTCCATCTATTTTCACTCTCCCGGACTTTATTTACTGTAGGGATCAGCTGCATCCCTAATTCCATCTCCAATAAAGTTGAAGGTTAAAACCGTTATAATAACGAAGAATGCCGGAATTAGGAGCCAGGGCCTGTAGGCTATAGTATGCAAACTCTGGGCATCCTGAAGCAATACACCCCAGCTCACTGCTGGGGGCTGTAAACC
>PUNT01000151.1 GCA_003551905.1 Halanaerobiales bacterium | reverse complement strand
TGGTTTATCTCTATTATACCATAGAGATACAGGAGGATCACCTTCTTTGTGTTATTTGGGGTCAATTTTTTAAATTTATTTAGGTTTAACGGTAATTAGCCAAATATCTCGCATTTTTTGGGGTAAAAACATTTTTTGATATCTTTAAACACCTGTGCTCATGAGGTTTTAGGGAGAACGAAAATAGCTCTTTGCTTTTGCAGATAAAATATTAAGCAGCTTTAAACAGGGGATTCTGCAGATCCTCTTCCAGATTCATACCCCGGATATTGTCAGTAGCAAAATGGGCAAAAACACAGGGTCCTATATCCCCTGAAGCACTTATGGGAGGACCTGCCACCGGCAGTACAACCTTCATTGACAGCACCATCATGGCAGAAATCCTCAATAAGTATAGGCTTCTTGATTCTCAATCTGCCTACCCGTTTCAATTTTTAATTCCCCTCTGCCTGGAAGCTGTCATGAGTCCTGACTGAAAACCCCTTCTTATAGGTATGTAGAGAAAGCTCCACATGTAAGCTGCACCCGGTTCCACAAGTCATTCCACAAATCCCTTACTGAATAATTAATCCACATTATTCCGGGTAGTGGTAACCCAGCAGTTCTTCCCGGCCTGCTGACCAACCAGAGCGATTAAAGAAAGTTGGTATAGGACAAAACCCAAAGCAATCCCAGAACGCTAAGGGTTATCAGACTGTAATGGAGGCGCCCCCTCAGTGTCCAGTATCTTTTCCACCAGGATAGAACTGAGAAGACCATCATGGCCAAACCCAGTATGGCCAGGAAAAGGGGCAGGAACATTAACAGGTCCATTATGGGGGGAACTTCACCAAACATGATTTCTGGAACGCCATAGGCAGGGTCAATACTGCCAAAGATCCCCGCCAATCCGAAGACAAAGAACAGGAGCAGCAAGGCAAAGGTCACCACAATCAGGCGGGCAACTCTGGCCTCCCAGTGATCACGTTTATATTCACGCCTGACCAGTTTCCGGAAAAAGGATACAGTCCAGAATAGAAAAGTTCCCAAAATTATTACCATACCTATTATCATCACTCCACCCAGAAGAGAACTGGCTCCATACCAGGGAACCTGAGAAAAGCTCATGGGCCCTCCAGGGAACAACATAGTTTCACCATCCCCATCATCTATAAAGGCAATGTTATCTATCATCCAGGTCTGGTGACGGGGCACGTACACCCCAGGCTTGTCCTCAGCAAACTGCATAGCCTGGCCAGCTTGTTTCAGTACCAGATAACCTTCTTCATTAACATCAACTGTTACACGCTGGAAAATACCCAGAACTTTTTCAAAAGAGGTAAAATTACTGCGACTGGGGTGGTACTCTCCCTGATAGGCTAAAGCTCTTTCCCGGGCCTCCCTGTCAGGTTCAGGCAGATCCACATATTCTTCAGGGAAAAAACTGCCCATAAAAGCATGGAAGAGTTTCTCCTGTTCACTGCCTGTTCCCCCACTGTAAGAAACAAAGAGCCCCAGATCATGTTCAGGTAACAGGTACATGCCGCTGTAGAAAAGGAAGGTGGCGCCGGTATGAGCCAGAATCTGTTCACCATTTTTGCAGACCTCTATAAATCCAAGGGTCATTCCTGGTATTTCCGGATGATGGGTAAACTGCTGGCTGTGCATTTTCCTGACAGTTTCCGGCTGCAGTATTTCCACTCCCCCATAACTCCCCTGCTGCAGGTGAGCAATCATAAACCTGGCCAGATCCAAAGCGGTAGTGCTCATAGCCCCTGCAGGATAGGCCGAAATGAACTCAAATTCCCCTTCATGGTATTCTCCACCCTGATACTTATATGCCCGAGTCATATCAGAAGTCAGGTGTTCTGGCAGGGGTTGCCGGAAAGTGCTGTTCTCCATCCCCAGGGGTGTAAATATGTTTTCCTCTACATATTCCGAAAAAGACTGTCCAGAGACCTGCTCCACTATATATCCGGCCAGTGCAGAGCCATAGTTAGAGTAGGCCAATATCTCTCCAGCAGGGAATACCCGCTCTGGTAAATATTTACGCAGGTATTCATCCAGGCCCAGCATGTTTTCTTCTCCCAGAACAAAAAGTCCTTCTCCCCTATCCTCAAATCCTGGAGTATGGGTCATTAGATGTCGGACGGTAATAGGCTCCTGTTTTCTTCCGGGCCCCTGAGGGATTGTAAAATTCAGGTAGTTATTAATATCCGAATCCAGATCCACCTTGCCCTGTTCCCAGAGCTGCATTAATGCTGTCCAGGTAAAGAGCTTGGATACTGAACCCGGTCGGAACAAACTCCTTTCCGGGTCCATGGGAATCCTTGCCTGTACATCAGAAAAACCATAACCCCTGGAAAAGATGATTTCTCCATCTTTTACCACCGCCAGTATGGCACCGGGAATATTGTGCTCAGCGAATTGACTGGCCAGGATCCCATCCAAAAACACCTCAAGCTTCTCCCCTTCTGTCAGAACTGCAGCTTTACAGAGTGCTGCCGGGGCAATAATACTCCAGGCCAGTATCAGAACCAGCATTATTAGACCTGCAGGCCTGGTCTTTTCTCTATCCATAATCTTCTTTCCGGTCTCTTTTCTATTAATCACATTCTCCTCCTCTTCCCAAATTTGTTCCACAACACAGCAAACTTCTCAGAAATATCCCGTTGCGAAGTTCATAATCCTTTACCGCTGGTGTAAAAGCTCTCAGCAAAACTATAGTTCTACTATCTTCTGACATCTCCTGCAAGTTTTTTCCTTTGAGTTCCTCTATAGACCTCACAAAAGCAGGGAACCGGGCTCATGACCCTAATTCAGTATGTAGAAAAACAGGAAAACCTGCATTAATTTTCCCCCATTCATGGTTAGCATTATAATAAACCGGGTCACAATATGATAAGTTGCCCGGATTATGTAAAAAGCCTGAAATAATAAGCCCAAGATCACCTAGTTCTTCGATTTTGGTATACTCAAACAATCTTCCCCTGTGATAATAGCTATAGTGATCATTCTTTTACTTTTCTTGGGTTATCTCTATTAACCATAGAGATAAGGGTGAAGCACCTTCTTTGTGTTATTTGGGATCAATTTTTAAAATTTATTCAGGTTCGTGGCAAATATCACCTTATTTTTTGGGTTAAAAATATTTTTTATATCTCTAAACCCTTTCACACAAGAGGTCTTAAAGAGATGGGAAATAGCTCAATATAATATGTCGACAAAATCAATGAAACATCTGGCAGATAAAAAACCCCCGAACCTTCGGAGGCTATCCTCTACTTAAAATATCATCTATTCTCAGGTCAGAAATCCTTGGGTAATAAATGTGGCTTTTACCCACCCTCTCTGGAGGCCCGATGCCAACAGCCAACATTCCTGCCTTTAGGGCTGCTTCAATCCCAGCCTCTGCATCCTCTATAACTGCACAACTATAAGGAGAAACTCCCAGCTTTTCCGCTGCATAAAGAAAAAGATCAGGAGCCGGCTTGCTTCTCTCTACACTGTTACCATCAGCAACAGCATCAAAATAATCTTCAATTTCCAGGCGGACCATAACCGGGCGTGCATTTTTGCTTGAAGACCCTAAAGCCAGCTTGATATGCTTCTTCTTTAGCTGCTGTAAAATTTCTTCTGCACCTGGTAGAAGATCTTCTTTTGAAATTTTTATGATGGATTGTTGATAGTACCTGTTCTTTCTTGCCATCATTTCTTCCAGGGTTTTCTCTTGAACCTTCTTCCCCCCCAGAATTATTTCCAGGGATTTTCGCCGGGAAACTCCCCGGAGTTTTTCGTTAATCTGTCGATCAAAATAAAGGCCTTCTTCTTCGCAAAGTCGCTTCCAAACCAGATAATGATATTCGACAGTATCAGTTAAAACTCCATCCAGATCAAAGATAAAAGCCTCTATTTTTTCTCCTATGATTAGCACCTCCCTGAAAAACTTCAATGTTCTTTATCCTAGTACCCTTCAGCCAGCAAATTATTCATCCACCAGCTTTTTCTTCAATAATTTTCTGTTTCCAGGTTCCCCGAGAAAACCAGATAAGTATAGCAGCAACTCCGCCTATCTTTGCCAAAAGGATGCCCACCCAGATACCGTTAACACCCCACTCCATAGTTGTTGATAGGATATAAGCCAGGGGTATCTGTAAAAACCACAGGTTTAAAATCAAAAAGAAAGATTTTTCAACTGTCCTTCCTGCTCCCTCTAAAGCTCCTCCCAGCACCTGTTGCACTGAAAGGAACATGTAGGCAAAACCTCCTATGCGCAGATAATTAATTCCAAATCTAATTACCTCTGGTTCATCGGAAAATATTCTCATGAGATAAGGAGCTGTGATTTGAAAAGTCAAGGCCAGTACAAACATAAAAGAGAGGATAACACCTGCACTTGTCCAGGCAGTTTTGTTGGCATTGCCCGGCTGATCTGCTCCCAGGTGCTGTCC
>PUNT01000200.1 GCA_003551905.1 Halanaerobiales bacterium | reverse complement strand
TATTCGCAAAAAAAATGGCTGATTTTCGTGTCAATCCTGCTACCTATGAAGTTCATGGAGATCTGTCTCGGAAGGTACCCCAGGAATTTATGCCCCTTCTACATGAGCATAACAGCATGGTTTTATATATACAGGATCTATTGAAACAGCTCTCCATTTCTGTTCGCACCCTAGCTCTGGGTGAAATGGCAACAGCAGTCGTTCATGATGTTAAAAATCCCCTTGCTGTTATAAAGGTTTCAGCAGAACTCATTAAAAATTCTGGTGTAGAGAAGAAAAAATTTGGTTATATCAGGAGGATAATGAAGTCCTGCTGGCACATTGATAACATGCTGGAACGCCTTTTATTGCTGGTAAAAGAATCAGAAAGTGAGAGGGTATATATTTCAGTTGAAGGATTGTTGCAGGACTTATGTTTCCTCTACAGTCCACTGGCCAAAAAGCAAGGTATCTCCATGGAAATTGAGATAGAGAAAGGACTACCAGATATATTTGCAGACAATGTTTCCTTGCAACAGGCTTTTATGAACCTGCTCATTAATGCCCTGGAGGCAACCCAAGTGGGAGGTACAATTAAAATTAATGCAAGCAGGGAAGGTAGCTGGATAAAGATTTCCCTTACCGATACAGGCCGAGGCATACCTGAGGATTATCAGGATAAGGTTTTCCAGAAGTTTTTTACAACCAAAGGTTTGCAGGGAACAGGCATAGGGTTGGCTTTGGCTAACAATGTTATCTCCGGTCATGGAGGTAAAATCTGGTTAGAATCAGAGCCCGGGAAGGGAACCACTTTTTATGTTCTTCTACCGTTAAATGATCTGAAAACTACCGATTTTTCCCCGCAAAAAAGAGATGTTAAGGAGCATAAAGCAGATTTTAAAATTTCTTTATGAAATATATTGACACAAATTTATTCTTTTTAACTGCTCCGGGATCTATTTATCCCGGATCTTTTTATTGGAGTTATATATCAATTAATTCAGGAATGATAAAGTTTCCACTTATAGTTTTTTCTCGTTTGCTCAAGATAAAAAAAAATGTTAAAAGGTGAAGGCATGGTCAATAAGAAAAAAAAGAGTTTGAATCAAAGGCAGAAAAAGTACCAGAAGATGGCAAAGAAGGAAGAGCCCAAGCCTGCATACTTGAGCAACGCTCTCCGGGCTTTCTTTTTTGGTGGTCTTGTGGCCATTATCGGGCAGATATTCACTGATTTCTACCGGCTGACCTTTGATATGGACACTCAGGAAGCTGGCAACCCTGCTGTTGCTACCATGATTTTCCTTGGTGCAATGCTTACCGGGTTGGGAGTTTTTGATAAGATAGCCCGATTTGCCGGTGCAGGTGTCACTGTTCCTGTTACCGGTTTTGCTAATTCAGTTGCTTCTGCTGCCCTGGAATATAAAAAGGAAGGATTTGTTTTTGGTGTAGGTAGCAAGATGTTCACCCTGGCTGGGTCGGTTATCACTTTTGGTGTGGTTACTGCCTTCATAATTGGCCTTATCTATGCCATATTTATTTTTTGAAGGAGGAGAAAACAGTGAAAAAGGTGGGCAGTCAGACCTTTAAACCCCAGAACCCCCCATATCTTATTAGCACAGGGGTAGTGGCTGGCCCTTTTGAAGGCAGGGGGATTCTGAATGAGTATCTGGACCATGTTTATGATGATCTCAATGCAGGGCAGAGTAGTTATGAAGCAGCAGAAAAGCATATGATGCTTAATGCCAGCCTGATCTGTTTGAACAAAGCCAGGAAAACTCCGGAAGAGGTGGATCTTTTTCTGGCCGGGGATCTTTTAAATCAAACCATAACTTCTGGTTTTACTGCTCTGGAGCTGGCTGTACCCTACTTGGGGATATATGGAGCCTGTGCAACATCAGCTCAGGGTATGGGACTGGGGGCTCTTATCCTGGATGGAGGTTATGCCAGTTTGATACAGACAGCGACCTCCAGTCATTATGGCTCTGCGGAACGTCAGTACCGTTACCCAACTGAGTATGGTTATCAGCGAAGACCTACAGCACAGTGGACGGTTACCGGAGCGGGTTCAGCTTTGCTGGCAGTGGAAGGGAAGGGCCCCAGGATAACCCTCATAACCCTGGGCAAGGTTTGGGACCTGGGAATTAAGGATCCCTTCAACCTGGGAACAGCCATGGCCCCTGCGGCCTGCCAGACCCTAATACAGCATTTTGCAGATACCGGGCGGGGGCCTAGGGATTATGATCTAATTCTAACTGGTGACCTGGGAAAAATTGGTGGAGCTCTTTTAGTACAGCTGGTTGAAAAGGAAGGAGGGTTTAACCTCAGGGAAAATTATAATGACTGCGGTATGATGATATATGACCGGGAGAAACAGGATGTCCATGGCGGAGCTAGTGGTTGTGCCTCTTCAGCACTTGTTGTTTTTGGTTACATTTACCGGCTCCTGAAGGAGGGCAGGGTTAAGAAGGTGTTGCTGGTTGCAACCGGTGCCTTGCACAGCCCAACTTCTTTTCAGCAGGGAGAAAATATTCCAGCTATAGCTCATGGTGTGAGTATTGAGGCCTAGAGGGGATGATGGACGTGGATTGGCAGATATATATTTTTGCTTTTCTGGTGGGAGGAGCCTTCGCTCTAGTAGGGCAGCTATTTCTGGATTTCAGCCGTCTTTCACCGGGTCATATCCTTTCCGGTCTTACTGTTCTGGGAGGCATACTTGGAGGGTTGGGACTCTATGAAAAACTTATTGATTTTGCTGGTGCCGGTGCTACCATGCCCATATCCAGTTTCGGCAATGCCCTGGTTCAGGGCGCTATTTCGGAAGCGGAGAGAAGTGGAATCATTGGCGTCCTTACTGGCATGTTTGAACTAACCAGTACCGGTATTACTTCTGCCATTATATTTGCCTTTATGGTTGCAGTATTCTTCAATCCCAGAGGCTAGGAAAGGGGGTGATTTTATGACAGTAGTGAGCGATTTGCAGAAAGCCATTGCCACGGCGGAGAGCCTGAAAGGTTCCTATGCCATGTGTGCTCAGGGCACAGAAGATCAGAGCACAAAGAAGATGTTTGAGGATCTGGAAGATGACATGAGCCGTCATGTCAGTACTTTAAACAGCCGACTCAAATTTCTTGAGAACAATAGCCCCCTTAATCAGCAACAAAAGAATAAATAGTTAAAAAGGAAGGCTCCAGATATAATCTGGAGCTTATTACTGCAGGATTATGTTCCCAGGGCAGCGAAAGTTTTACCATTGAAAGGGGTTTTTAGTTAATGAGTACTCAGGTTATTTTTGGTCAGAATAGGCTGAATGAGGTTGGGCAGATTCTTGCAGAAAGAGCTGGACCGGGATCTGTAATTCTCGTTACCGATAGAGGACCCTGGTTGGACTCTTATGTTGCCCGGCTAAAAAAAATATTAAAAGATGCCGGTTACAGCAGGATAAAAGAATTCAACAGGATTAGTTCCAATCCTACCCTGGGAGAGTGCCTGGCAGGCAGGGATATGGTCCGGCAAAAGGGTAAGGATATTGTCATTGCCCTGGGTGGAGGTTCAGTAATTGACGCTGCCAAGCATATTTCCTGGGCAGCTGAAGCTGGATTTCTCATGGTTATACCAACCACAGCAGGCACCGCCAGTTACATAAATAACTGGTCTGTTATTACTGAGGGGAAGGAAAAGAAGAGTTTCCAAACAATGGCTCCCAGTGTGGCTTTGCTTGATCCTGTTCTCACGATTACAGTCCCGCCTCATCTAACCCTTTATACCGGGCTGGACTGTTTTTCTCATGGAATGGAGGCTTATTTCAGTTCTGGCAGCAACCTGTCATCAGATCGTCAAGCCATTTTAGGCTGTGAGCTTTTGGTGGAAAATCTTAAAGATGCTGTAGATGATGGTGAAAACATTGTGGCCCGGGGCAATCTCTTCAAGGCTGATCTCTTAACCGGTGCTGCCATGAATAAAGCTGGGTTGGGTGTTCTCCACGCTATTGCTAACATAATACCTGGTTTTTATCCTGTATACCCTCATGGTTATATCTGTGGCTTAATGCTGGAAGAAGTTGCCTGCTTCAATAGGGATTGGGTAACAGAGGAAAAATGTGACGTGATATTGCCCCTGGTTGAAAAGGCCAGCAGTATCATTGCTCACTTTTCGTCTTCAATGGAACTACCTCTTGGCGTTATCCGGGCCCAGGACCTGAAAAAGCTTAAGTATTTAGCCCTGGGCAACATTAATATTACCACCAATCCCAGGCCAGTTCATGAGGGGGAGATGGAGTATTTACTGAATAGATGCTTTCAACTGGAGAAGTAGGGGAGAGATTTGTTCTCCTGTCAGGAAATGATAATTATAGATAATTCTTCTGGACCAGGGTTTTTTATCTGCAAGGAAGTGCTGGCCGGTTGGAGGGAATGTTCTCCTGTAAATAGTTCAATCTTTTCTTCACTGTTTTTGAGCAGGGCTTTTCCTTCCTTTACCAGGAGATGCTGATCCTTTTCAGCATCCGCCAGTTCATGGGTTTCCCCCTGGGGATTGACCCGGAGCTCCTTGATTTCTGTCTCTCCTGCTGATAGTATGGTACAGCTTCCCCAGTGGTAAGTGTTTTTTGTCGAGTCTATGTATTCATCTCTGCCTTCATCTTTGAGCCGGTCAACAACTTCTTTTACCTTTTGGGTGTGATCCCGGGAGCAGATTAGAAGAGCATCAGGGGTGTCAACAACTATCAGATTACTGACTCCCACTGTGCTTATCAGGCGTGAGTGACCCTGGATCAGGCTGTTTTTTGTGTCCATGCTCAGGACATTTCCTCTGGAGCAGTTACCATCTTTATCTTTTTCAGATATTTCATAGATGGCCTGCCAGTTACCCAGATCGCTCCACTTTAGGCGGGAGGGAATAACAGTAATCTTCTGGGATTTTTCCATTATACCGTAATCAATGGAAATGGGACTGATATTTTTGTAAATCTCTTCTATATTGGTAAAGTTTTCATGATCCAGCTGTTTAAGCTGTCCAGCCATTTCTGGTTGATGTTCAGCAAATTGTTCCAGAAGATGGCCAACCTGGAAGATAAACATACCGCTGTTCCAGAAGTACCTGGGGTCTTGTAAGTACTGGTTAGCCAGTTCCAGGTTAGGTTTTTCTACGAACCTTTCTATTTTAAAGGTATACTGGTCCAGCTGTTCACCGGTGCGGATATATCCATAGCCAGTTTCTGGATATGTAGGTTTAATGCCAAAGGTGACCAGGCCATATTTTTCTGCTGCCATTTTTCCTTGAGACAGAAGCTCAGCAAACTGTTCTTCCTCAGGTATGAGGTGATCTGAAGGGAGGACAGCCATTATGGTTTCCCTCCCATGCAGTTTTTCCAGGTAACAGGCAGCAGCACCTATGGCTGGTGCTGTATTGCAGGCCATGGGTTCTTCTATGATAACCGCCTGAGAAACATTGATGGCTTGCAGCTGCATTTTTATCTGTGGGGTCTGATTTTTATGGGTGATAATTATGACTTTTTCCTGAGGCAGTGAATTTAAAACCCTTGAAACAGTTTTTTGAAAGAGACTTTTTTGGCTGTGATCAAGCTGTACATATTGTTTGGGAAATTTCTCCCGGCTAAGAGGCCAGAGGCGGGTCCCACTGCCTCCTGCCAGAATAACTCCATGCATAAGAACACCTCCATTCTGCTCAAAACGGGCAGGAATACTTCTCCTACCATCTTCTACAGGACAGGGCTTTATTCCTCTAAGCTGAACCGGGCTTAATATGCTGGGATTTTGTGGTGGATATCTGTTATAATAGTTGAGAAGGTTTCTTTTATAAGAAGGAAAATACTTATTTGTTAAAGGATTACCGGTGCAAGGAAAGAAGATTTTATTTAAGAATTATCAGAAGGAGGGTCTGTTCTTTATGCCTATAAATACGGACAGTTTTAAGGCTTACGATATTCGCGGGAAAGTGCCAGATGAACTGGATGAAGACCTGGCCTACCGCATTGGTAGAGCTTATGTGGATATGTTCAATCCCAAACGAGTAGTGGTTGGCAGGGATATCCGGTTGTCAGGGCCGGAAATTACCCGGGGCCTGATCAGGGGGCTAAATCACGGGGGTTGTCATGTTCTGGATATTGGCATCTGTGGAACAGAGGAAGTATATTTTGCTACTTCCCATGGAGGTTTGGATGGAGGAATTATGGTTACAGCCAGTCATAATCCTCCGGATTACAATGGCATGAAATTTGTCCGGGAAAAGGCCATACCCGTTAGTGGTGATAGTGGCTTAAGGGAAATGGAGGCCATGGTGAAAGGAGGGGATTTTAAACCGAGAGAGCATTATGGAGAAGTTGAAAAAGCAGAAGTCACTCCTGCTTACATTGAACACCTCCTGGCATATGTGGAATATGAGAAGTTAAAGCCTTTGAAAATAGCATGCAATCCAGGTAATGGATGTGCCGGTCCAATCCTGAAGTTGCTGGAGGAGCATTTGCCCTTTGAACTATTTTATGTCCATGATGAACCTGACGGAACGTTTCCCAATGGTGTTCCCAACCCTCTTCTGCCGGAAAATAGAGAAACTTCCTCCAGTTTTATCCGGGAGACCGGGGCAGATCTGGGAATAGCCTGGGATGGAGATTTTGATCGCTGTTTTTTCTTTGATGAAAATGGGGATTTTATAGAAGGGTATTATATTGTAGGGATACTGGCTCAGGAGATATTAAAATGCCACCCGGGCCAGAAGATCATTCATGACCCAAGGTTGATATGGAATACAATAGAGATAGTTGAGAAAGGAGGCGGGGAGCCTGTTCAGTGCAAGACCGGCCATGCCTTCATCAAGGAGAGAATGCGCAAAGAAGATGCTGTATACGGAGGGGAAATGTCTGCTCATCACTACTTCCGGAGTTTCTCCTACTGCGATAGTGGCATGATTCCCTGGCTTTTGCTGGCTAAACACCTGAGTGAGGAGAATAGGTCTTTTTCTGCTCTGGTGCAGGAAATGCAGCAGAGGTATCCGGTCAGTGGAGAGATAAACCGGGAAGTAATGGATAAAAAGGGAACAATCTCCCGGATAGAAAATGAGTACAAAGAAAAAGCTCTCAGCATAGATTACATTGACGGCTTGAGCATGAGTTTCCATGCCTGGCGTTTTAACCTGCGTAAATCCAATACTGAACCACTGTTACGCCTTAATATTGAGAGTCGGGGAGATCAAAAACTCCTGAAAGAGAAGACCAGGGAAATACTGGATTTTATAGAAAGTGGGTGAAGTGGTTGGAGGTAAATGGTAAAGAGGTGAAGAACCCGGTAGCACGATTTTTTCTGGGTTTATTGGTATTTTTTCTGGTAATTGTTCTGGTAGGACTCATATTGTTTGCTATCCTTCCTTTGATAGGTATTGTGGTCAGTTTTTCTCTAGGGCTGGTCATACTTATTGTTGTGGCAGTTATACTGGGGGT
Source organism: Halanaerobiales bacterium (assembly GCA_003551905.1). Classification (GTDB taxonomy): domain Bacteria; phylum Bacillota; class Halanaerobiia; order B1SED10-174; family B1SED10-174; genus B1SED10-174. Next base: position 10,731 of record PUNT01000200.1, on the reverse strand, counting down.
TCCTCTTGTCCTTATCGGTGGTTCTTTTCTAATGGTTCTTTTCATACCCTTTGCCATCATTGGTGAGTTTCTCCGGGGAAAGAGGAAAAAGAAAGATAAAAATAAATTTTAGAGGTGATGGCCTTGAGCAGAACAGGTTTTTCCGGCCAGGTCTTTGTGGGCTGTATGTTCATCGGCATTGGACTGGGACTGGCATTCAAGCGACCAGATGTTGGGGCTCTTTTGGGGCTGGGGATAGGTTTTATGCTTATGTCAGTTCTTCGTTTAAAGGACCAACCAGTAGAAATAGCCTTACCTTCAAGAATGTCCGGTTATCTAACACTTTTCCTGGGCTTGTTTCTGGTGGTTTTAGGACTCGGTTTCATCCTTTATCCTCATCTTATTTACCCCTATATAGTTGGTTTTGGCGTTGTTGCCCTGGGTCTGGGATTTATTGCCTTCAGTGCAGTGGTCATAAAAGGCCCAGAGTAATATTCAGTGCGGAAAAAGGGGAGGTGTTTTTTTGGACAAGTTCATAGATGAGGCAGTCAATTATCTGCAGGAAGCAGAACATGCGGTGGTTTTCACCGGTTCAGGTATTTCTGCTGAGAGCGGCATATCTACATTCCGGGGGGAAGATGGGCTCTGGGAGCGTTATAACCCTGAAGAAGTTGCCTCTATCTATGGGTTTCGGAAAAACCCTGCAGCTTTCTGGCATTTTGCCCGGGACCTTTTCCTCAAAAGCACTGCTTTCCCTAATCCCGGGCATGAGGCTTTGGCCCAGCTGGAAAAAATGGATGTGATTAAGGCTGTTATAACTCAGAACATTGATATGCTGCATCAGAAAGCTGGAAGCCAGAATGTTCTAGAGCTGCACGGTTCTCTGGATAAAGTGGATTGTCTAAATTGCACAAGGGAATTTAACTGGGATCATATTGCAAGTGTTCTGGAGAAGGACTGTCCGGTTTGTGAGAGCTGTGGTAGTAAGATGTTAAAACCCAGGATTGTGTTTTTTGGTGAAGCTCTGCCGGCAGGAACATTGAAAAAAGCCAGAGAAGAAACAGAAAAATCCGATGTTTTTTTGGTGGTTGGTTCTTCATTGGAAGTGTATCCGGCAGCTGGTTTTCCAGATATCGCCCGATATTCTGGGGCTAAAACAATACTGATAAACAAAGATATAACTGGTCTGGAAGATATGTTTCACACGGTAATAAAGGGGAAGGCTGGCGAAGTTTTGCCCAGGCTGGCAGAAGCCTGCATATAAGATAGTTTGAGGAGGGGATTATGATGCAAAGAGTGGCAATGTTTGCGTTCCTGGCATTAGTTGTAGCTGCTCTTGTCTTCAGTTGTAAGGGAGATTCATCGCCTGAAACCTTACAGGAGATTGTGGAGCTTCCCAAACCCCGTCTTGATGGTGACATGTCGGTAGAGAGAGCCCTGGAACTACGCCGCTCTGTGAGAGAGTATAGTGATGAATCATTAAGTTTAGATGAAGTTTCCCAGCTCCTTTGGGCTGCCCAGGGTATCACAGAACCTGCCAGGGGTTACAGAACAGCACCGTCAGCAGGAGCTACCTACCCCCTGGAAGTTTATGCTGTGGTAGGAGAGGTTCAGGGTTTGGAACCCGGGCTTTACAGGTATTCTCCAGGGGATAATGAGCTGATTGGCAAGATTGAGGGTGATTTTCGCAGAGAACTGCAGGGTGCAGCTCTAGGACAGAGGATGGTAGGAGATGCTCCTCTGGTAATTCTATTCACTGCTGTCTATGAACGGACCACAGCTCGCTATGGGCAGCGAGGTGAGAGATATGTACACATGGAAGCAGGGCATGCAGCCCAGAATATATATCTGCAGGTAGTTTCTCTTAACCTGGTTACTGTGGTTGTTGGGGCATTTAATGAGGTTGAAGTTAAAGATGTTTTGCATTTACCCCAGGAGGAAGAACCCCTTTATATCATACCAGTAGGCAGGCCAAAATTCTGAACGAAAAAGCAATTTAAGGAAAAAGTTGTTATCTAAAGAATCAAATGTTATAATATAGTTTGAATTCCAAGATCTTGCTGGGAAAACCCTGCCTTGATAGACTAGAGCCCGTAGGACTTTCAGGGTTCTGCGGGTTTTTTATTGCAGAGGTGGCTGTTGTGGATGAAAAATGTGCAAAAAGGTATTCCATAGGATTTAAAGCTTCCCTGGTGGGATTGCTGGGGAATATTCTCCTGGCAATATTGAAGATGAGTGCTGGCTATCTTGCTGGCAGCAAGGCCATGATTGCCGATGGATTCCATTCTATCTCTGACCTCCTGTCCACTCTTGTGGTTATGGTGAGTTTGCGGATTTCTGTCAAACCTCCGGACGCAGAGCATCCATACGGGCATGGAAGGGCTGAATCAATTGCTGCTAAAATAGTAGCAGTGATACTGGTTTTGACTGGCTTATCCCTGGCCTGGGATTCATTGCAGGTGGTTATGGCGGGGGAAGTTACAACTCCTGGTACTTTAGCACTTTGGGGGGCTATTCTTTCTATCCTCATCAAGGAGGGTATGTTTCGTTACACCCATTACCTGGGAACAAAAATATCATCCCAGGCAGTTACTGCTGATGCCTGGCATCACCGCAGCGATGCTTTTTCGTCCATAGCTGCCCTTATAGGTATAGGTGGGGCCAGAATGGGCTATCCTTTTATGGATGGAGTTGGCGGCATTGTTGTTTCTCTGATGATAGTCTGGATGGGTTTTAAGATTGCCACCCGGGCAGTAGGGGAACTCATGGATACTGCGCCGGAAGAGGAAGTTATTAAGGAAATTACAGAGGATATCATGAACTGTCAGGGGGTTAGGAAGATCAATGATTTGCGGGTGAGATGTAGTGGACCTGATCTTTTTGTAGATCTCAAGATAGTTGTTAAAAAAGGTCTCTGGGCTTATGAAGCCCATGATGTTTGTGAAGAAGTCAAAAGAATAGTAATGGAAGGGAACCCGCAGGTGAAAGATGTCCTGGTGCACGTGGATCCTGAAGAAATTAGAGATTAGGGAAGGTAAAGAAGAGGAATGAGGGAGGAGGGAAACAGGTGGAAATACTGGTTACAGTGGACCGGCAGGAGGCAGGGAAGCTGGTCTTAGAATATGATGTGGGTAAAACATTTGATTTCCCGGCTGAACTTTTACCAGAAGCTAGAGAAGGAGATGTATTTCGTTTTCTCATAAAGGAAGAACCTGAGGAGAGAAAAAAGAGGGAAAAGAAGATTAGAGACATTATGGATCGACTGCAGGATAGAAATTAAATAGTTTATCATAAATCCCCCTGAGGGATTTTTTTTTGGTTGAGAGACTATATTTTAACAGAAAGATAACAGAATACATTGGTACAAGCAGGTTCATATTAATAAAAAACGAGATAAAAGCAGGTGGCTGAAATGAAAAGAAAATTTTGCCAGGCCACATTATTCATGTTATTCTCTTTTGTCATGTTATCCTTTATTTTCTCACGGGTACATGCCATGGGTTTTTCCATTTCCTCAGTGGATGATTTTTTCCCGGAGGAGAAATATCCTGTTTATACTCTTAAGGTTCCTCATGAACGGGGGCAGGAAATTTTCAATATACAGAGATTCTTGCAGCAACAGGGATTATATGCTGGTTCCATCGACGGCATATATGGTTCCCTGACAGCACAAGGAGTGGCAGAATTTCGCCAGCAACAGGGATTAAGTCCTCTTGGTGTGGTTGACAGCCATTTCTATCAGGCCATGAGCCAGGTATACGAGGAGAAGATGCTGTATCCAGCCCGGGAGGTTGGGGAGGTAGAAGGAGAGATCTTTTTGGTTATATCAGTAACAGAGCGTACACTCTACGCCATAGAAGACAATGTTATCCTGGCCCGATTTCCGGTAGGTGTAGGTAAGCCTGCTACTCCATCACCCCTGGGTGAATGGAGGATAATAAATAAAGGATCCAAGCGCCAGGCAGCTTTTGGCAGTCGCTGGATGGGACTGAATGTTCCCTGGGGCGTGTATGGCATACACGGTACCAACAATCCTTTTTCAATTGGAGGAGCTATGAGCGGAGGCTGTATACGTATGTTTAACCGTGATGTGATTAAGCTCTTTCAGATGGTGGAGGTAGGCGCCAAGGTATTTATTATTCATGATCCCTTTGGTGTGGTAGGCAGAGGCCTTTATTCGCTTCATATGGGTAGTACCGGCTCGCTGGTATATGCAGTGCAGAGAAGGCTCAGACAGCTGGAGTACTACACCGAGAAAGCTGATGGGGTTTTTGGCTGGCATACCTATGAGGCAGTAAAGAAATTTCAGGAGGAAAATGGTTTAGAACCCACCGGCAGAATAGATTATTCCATGTATGAAAAACTGGGTATTTTCCCTTTTGAATAGGTGATTGTATGGCGAGAGTACTGTTTTCAATGGTACTAATTTTATTATTTTCTACAAATGCCAGCGGCGAGTACAGGCTGGAAATCAACATCCCTGCATTCCAGATGACAGTTTATCAGGAGGATACGCCTTACCTTCTGTACTCAGTTGCTGTTGGCCATCCAGATTCACCCACGCCGGAAGGAAGTTACAGTATCAGGAATAAAGTATACCAGCCAACCTGGTATCCTCCAGCTGATATTCCGGTGCCGCCAGGACCAGGAAACCCCATGGGAGATTACTGGCTGGGTTTATGTCTGGAGGGTTATGGCATACATGGAACTAATGAACCATCATCCATCGGAAAGGCTCTTACCCAGGGATGTGTGCGTCTGGCAGATGAACCTATTTCCTGGTTGTATGAGAATCTACCTCTGGGAACCAGGGTTGATATAATTTACCGCCCTTTTCAATTTCAGCTCACAGGTGCTGGTCTGGAAGTAACAACCTATGTGGATATATATGACAGGTACCCGGATCTGGGCGAAAAAATTCAGGAGGCCATGATGCGAGAAGGCCTCCCGGTAAAAAACATTAACTTTTCCCATATTGAATCCTTGGTGCATTCTGCAACCCAGCCCAGCCGGGCTCGAATTCCTCTGCAGGTGGCCTTGTTCTGGAATGAGGGCACCTATTTGGCTGGGGGTTATTATTACTTTGATGATGTGTGGTTTCCCCGACATGAACTCTTTCCCCTTCTGGAAGTGGATGCCGGTCTGCGCCGTTGGTATCAACATGAAGGCAAGACTATTACCTCCATGATTCCCTTAAGCACGCTGGAGACCTGGGGAGAGAAGATAAATTTTCAATGGATGCAAGGCATTGAAAAGTTTTGGATTGCTGCTTCCTTTCTACATCTGGAAGATATCCAGGGCCATGACCTCTTGCAGAACCCTTTGTATAAGTTCCAGTTTGGTAAGGTCTTGCAGGAGATTCCAATCCTGATTCATGAGGGCTCGAGTCATATCCAGGGGAAGCCCAGTTTCCATGGAGAGAATTTCACCAACTCTGATTTTGCCCATGTTCTCCAGTCTGTTCCAGTCCTGCTGCATGAGAGCTTCCACCTCGTTGCGAGAGAAACCCTGCTTGATAAGGGTTTTTTGAGCTTCATCCCCCAGACTGTTCCAGAGACTGGAATAATCGCCGTCCATCAGGGAGGAAATATCATCAGGAGAGAGAATATCACGGGTAAGCCTGCTGATTTCAGTTGTGATATCCGTCCTGGTCATTAAGCCGTAGGCCTTGACATAAACTGCTTCACCTTCTGGATTCAGAAGCAGATATACCCGATCATTTCGAGACATTTCCTCCAGTTCAACCAGGCGGTTATTTCGCCCCAGTATAGCATTATCTGCTATACTGATTATCTGCCGGGAGCTATCCAGAGATTCCAGGGCAATTTTCTCAGAAGCAGGGTAAATTTCGTGGAGAAAAGAGCTCAGAGGTCGTAAACCACTGAGAGTTGTTAGTGTTTGCGCCAGTTCAGCCCTGGTTAAACCCTGCTGCGGGCGAAATGTGCCATCAGGATAACAGGGGATGAGCCCCAGTTTGGTAATAATTTTTACTGCATCAAGGGCCCAGTGATCCTGGGGCATGTCTGTTGGGGTAGAAAGGCCAGCAGGATTTATTCCCTTCTGGGTATCATCAAGCTCCAGGCACCGCTGGAGGATAGCAGCCATTTCTCCCCTGGTAACATGCTCATCCGGGCGGAAGGTGGAGTCCGGGAAGAGGTTGACTATATTTTTATTTACCAGGGTTTGCAACTCCTGCCCCTGGGGATGTTTGCTCAGATCAGAAACAGTTATTTCCTGGACTGATTCTAATCCCTTGAGGCGGGCCAGGCTCATGAGATCTCCCCGGTTGATGGTGAGATCAGGTCGGAAATATCCATCCGGCCGTGGCTGCATAATATCCTCAATTAGAAGGGTCCTGATGTAATGTTCTGCCCAGTGGCCTCGTATATCCACAGGGATAGCTGAGGCCAGGCTGCTGATAATAATTAGGAGAATTGCTACAAAAAGTACAATTATGCTGTTGTTTTTAGTGGGCAACTTAGACCGTCTCCTTTCTTTTAAGTAATTGCCTTACTGTACTTAAAATGATACCATAAGAAAGATTAATATGTAAGAATAGGGCCTATGTAAGTTATGGCGCTAATGGGAAAAAATACTTTCTCCTAAAGGGAACTTTTTTCAGTTATAATTCGTCTAAATGATTGAGGGTGAGGGATAAAAAGTATGAAAGGACAGGAGAAACCTTTTCAGCAGAGGGCAGATCAAAAAGAGATATTTAACCGCATTTTCTGTGAACATAAGTTTCGGGTCTATAATACGGTGTACAGAATGGTAGGGGGAGAGGATGCTCAGGACCTTACCCAGGAGATTTTTATTAAAGCTTACCTGAATTTAAAGAAATTCCGTGGTGATGCCCGGCTGGAAACCTGGATTTATTCTATTACTGTAAATGTTTGCCGGGATTATCTCCGCCGCAAAAGTAAAACCCCCGGAACAGTTCCCTACCAGGAAGGCAAAGTGGCTCCCGGCCAGGGTAACCCGGTAGCTGAATACCTGGACAGGAGGCTGATTCAGGAGGAAACCCAAGAGGTTCTCTTGCAGCTCTCTCCGCCTTTGCAGGAAGTGCTCATCTTGCGGGAATTGCAGGGATTGAGTTACCGGGAGATAGCTGCAGTCGCCGGTATCCCTGAGGGAACTGTTAAATCTCGCCTGATTCGAGCTCGGCGGGCTTTCAAGGAGAGTTGCGAGGAGAGGGGGTTATTAGGTTGAAGGGTTGTGAAAAGATTAGAGATGAGATTCTTCTGCATCTTGATGCGCAAATGCCCGGGGTTGTGCAAAAGCACCTTGATGAATGCCATGAGTGCAGTGCCTTTCTGAAGGAGATGAAGAAAGCCCGGGGACTTCTTCAGGATCTAGAACCTCTGGCTCCACCCCCGGGTTTGCAGGATAAGATTATGAGGAAGGTGGAAAAAATGGAAGAGAGAAATTTTTGCAACAGGTTAAAAGATAAGCTTATAACTCCCTGGCAGGTACGTCCGGCAATTCTTGTTGCTATGTCCCTGGTTTTAGTGTTTGTTATAGGAGGGGTTTTTTATCTCTGGCAGCCTTTTCCGGAAAGAAAAGAAGATATGTTGATGCAGGATGTTTTCAGGGCAGAAACTTTGCCCATGGAAAGGCAGGATCCTAGAGCTCCTGATACCTATGAAGGTATGGAGCTGAAAGTGGCAGAAAGACGCATAATCTATAACGCTATGCTGGAGCTGGAAGTTAGTGATGCTGATAAACTGCAGGGACAGGTAATAGAATATATAACTGTTGCTGGTGGATTTGTTGCTGAAACCCGGCGCTGGGTGAGTCCAGGTGGAGAAGTATCTATCCGCATGGTGCTCCGCTTGCCAGTGGTTGGATTTGAAGATGCTCTAGGAGAACTGGCAGGGCTGGGGGAAGTAGTGGACCAATCAATACAGGGAAGAGATATAACCAGGGAATATCAGGACCTGGAAGCCCGGATTGGCAACAAGAAGCAGCAGGAACAGCGTTACCTGGAAATACTGCAGGAGGCAAAAAATGTTGAGGAAATATTAAAAGTTGAAAGGGAGCTAGAGCGGATAAGGGTGGAAATAGAGAGCATGGAGGGCACTCTTCGTTATTATCAGGACCGGAGCGATTTTGCCACAATAACCCTCACCATGAAGGAACCCCAGGTGGTTATTGTGGGTGGAGAACTCTTTGAAGCAATAAGAGAAGCTTTCAAAGGCAGTGTGCACTTATTGTTTACCATTACTGGGTGGATTCTTCCATATGCAGCTATCCTTATGGTGATCCTTCTTATCACTGCTGTTTTTAAAAGTTTCAAGACGAAAAAGTGATCTTGCAAGACCACTTTGTATGTGATAATATTGCAGTAGAGATATGGTGCGGACGTAGCTCAGCCGGTAGAGCATCGGCTTCCCAAGCCGAAGGTCGCGGGTTCGAGCCCCGTTGTCCGCTCCATTTTTTTTAGGGCTGATCATAAAAAAGGGGAGGGGGCCTATTTGTTTGTCCGGATTGTTTTTCTGCTATTGGTGAGCCTGTTATATTTATCCTGTTTTGGGAGTGCAGCTCATGCTTTTCCAGATTTTGGCGAGTTTGAGCCATTTGAGGCAGGTATGTACTGGAAGTACAGTGCAGGGGTTGATTTTTCCCAGGGGCGAAATGTTTCTGGCACCATTACCTTTTTTGTCCTGGAAGAAGTTTCTCTACTGGGGTTGGACGCATTTTTTCTGGCAGCAGTAATGGATTGGGGTTATCCGGGATTCGATATGTTTCCCTACATACAGAGCCAGAATTTGTTTCGCTGGCCTCTGCCGGCGCAATGTGTACCTGGGGTGAGGTGGGTTTTGCCCAGTGCTAGGGCTCTAGGGTGTATGCCGGCTTATGGCACCGAATTATATTTGGAGACAATTCAGGAGGTCGCAGCTATTGAATCTCTTGAACCTCAGCCAGGAGTGCCGGATTGGTTATTGGAAGCAGCAGAAACCGGGCAGGGTAAAGAATATGTTTCTCTGAAAATGGGGGAGGAGTGGAGCCCCCTGGAGGTGGTGGCTGGAAACTTTCCCCGGGCATTGCCCATCCTGTATGAAGGCAGTTTTCTTTCAGGCAAGCATAGAGGCGTGGCCTGGGCTGCTCCTGAAGCCGGCTGGTGGATTATGGCTAAAGGCAGTTATCAGATGGGCAGACAACCGATTGAATATTATCTGGAATTAACTGAATGGGGCATCCTGGATTCGGAACAGGTTGAAGTGGAGGTTGTTTCGGCCTGGCTGGCCAGCATGTCCCATGAAAGAAAGTGGGCAGAGAGCTTCCGTATCTGGCTGGAGAGTATTGGTTATGACCTTCCATGAGGCATCTTATTTTACTGATCGGGGGGTTGTTAGCTGAATTGATTTGAGATTGCAGGGGGCTGAATATGAGGAAACCACTGGTAGGGTTGATACTGGCCACAATTATTCTAGGTTCTATTGCTTATATTATTGGGGGGTTATCCCTGGTCTTTGCTGGTTTTACTGCTGCTTTTTCCCGAGGTTATGGAGTTTTATTGCTCCTGATAACCGCCTTTATCGTTCTGGGTCAGCTGCAGGTTTTGTTGCCTGAAGACATTATAGCTAGATGGCTGAGTAAATTTTCTGGTGCTGGGGGGATTGTTCTCAGTGCCTTTGCTGGTGGAGTATTTCCCGGCGGCCCCTATATCTATTATCCATTTCTGAGAAACTTTAGAGATAAGGTGCCATCTTACATTTTCATGTCTATAATTACCGGCAAGCATGTTTATGATTTCACCCGTTTTCCCATGGAATTCAGTCTCATAAGTCCGGGAATTGCCGTGCTACGTTATGTGATAACCCTGCCGGTCCCCATACTCGCCGGACTGATCTGTTATTATTTTCCCGGTCTGAAAATGATGCTTGAGGATTCAGCCAGGGAGGAATACTGATGCTATTTACAACATTAATCTTTTGTTTTCTGGCAATGTTGCTTATTTTTTTTAACTACAGGCAGGGTAGATGTGTTAAAGGGTTACAGGTATCACTCAAGCAGTTTTTCATGGTTGCCCCGGTTATAGTGGTGGCTTTTATGGTAGCAGGTTTTCTGGAGGTTTTGATGCCAGCACAGCTTGTTCAACAATGGTTGGGAGCAGAAGCTGGGGTTAAGGGTATTTTCCTGGGAACACTGGGAGGCATGCTCCTGGTCATGGGACCATATGCTTCTTTCCCGATTATTGCTTCTATCTATGGTGCTGGAGCTGGTCTTGGTACAACTATCGCTCTCATTACCGGCTGGAGCTTGCTGGGTCTAAATCGTTTACCTTATGAGATAAGTTTTTTGGGAGTAAGGTTTTTTGTGGTCAGGTTTCTTATCAGTCTTCCTTTCTGTCTTGCTGCCGGTGCTATAGCTCATTTATTTGAGACTGTATTTTTCTCCTAGCTATTTTTCCCACTCTCCCTCCTGGAAAAATTTCATCAACATAGGGGCTCAAGAAGAAGACAATATTAAGAAGTGAGAGCTGCAGGAGGGAGGTGAAGCAGTGCAACAGCAACAGCAACAGACCATTCAGCAGGCCATTTCTCGTATTGAGAGCTCAGCATCGGAGTTAAGGAGTGTTTCCAATCAGGTTCAGGATCAGCAGGCCAAGAGCAGTTTCCAGACAGCAGCCCAGCAGATTGAAGATACGGTACAGCGCTGTCGAACAATACTGAATCAAATGCAACAGCAGGGAAGTAGCAGCTAGTTATTCCTTTTTCTTTAACCTGGAGGTCATCCTCCAGGTTTTAT
>PUNT01000192.1 GCA_003551905.1 Halanaerobiales bacterium | reverse complement strand
CACATCCACTTCCAGGGTAGGATTTCCTCGAGAATCTAAAATCTCCCTGGCAACTATATCAACAATTGTCGGGTCCAGCTCCATTTCTTTAAACCCCCTATCTTAAAAGTGTTTTTCCCGTCATCTCCGCCGGCTTGTCTATACCCAAGAGATCCAGTATGGTTGGCGATACGTCTGCCAGCCGTCCTTTTCTTAGCTTACTTTCCCCGGCTCCACACAGTATCAAGGGCACAGGATTGGCAGTGTGGGCGGTGTGAGCTTCGCTGTTCTTCTTCATCTTTTCCACATTGCCGTGATCTGATGTAACCATAACCAGGCCACCCTGGTCCAAAAAGGGTGGTATGAGCCGGGATAAGCAGCTATCAACTGTCTCCACGGCCTCTACTGCTGAATTGAATACCCCAGTATGCCCTACCATGTCCAGATTGGCGTAATTAATTATATAAACCTGGATATCTCCTTGCTTTAAGTATTCCAGGGCTTTTTCTGTAACTTCTTCAGCGCTCATTTCTGGTTGCAAATCATAGGTGGCTACCTGTGGCGAGGGAACCAAACAACGCTCCTCAAGAGGGTACCGCTTCTCCTGGCCACCACTGAAGAAAAACGTGACGTGAGCATATTTTTCCGTTTCCGCCAACCGCAACTGCCTATAACCTTTTTTGCTCAGCCATTCACCCAAACCGTTTACGATTGTTGGCGGTGGAAATAGTACTGGCAGAGAAAATTTCCTATCATACTCAGTCATGGTTATGAAATCTGGCCTGGGTGCTCTGTCTGGCAACTCAAATTCCTTAAAATCCTCCTGGTTGAAAGCCCGGGTTAATTGCCGGGCCCGGTCAGCCCGGAAATTGAAAAATAACACCAGATCTTCGTCCTTAACCGTTCCCTCTGGTTCAACAATACTGGGTTTTATGAACTCATCGCTTTCATCCCGCTCATAACCCTTTTCCACAGCTTCCCGGGCGTTATCAACCTGTACTCCTTGGCCCAACACCATGGCCTGATAAGCCAGCTCTGTTCTATCCCAGCGTTGATCCCGGTCCATGTAGTAGTAGCGACCACCAATAGTGGCAATTTCTCCAACACCCAGCTCCTGGAACGTTTCTTCAATCTCTTGCACATATTTTTTTGCATTTCTGGGAGGGACGTCCCGTCCATCCAATATGGCATGGACAAATACTCTCTGCCCTGTTTCCCCGCCAGCATCAATTAGACCTTTTAGGTGCTCCAGGTGTGAATGCACACCTCCATCAGAGAGGAGCCCCACCAGATGCAATGATCCACCTCTGTCCTGCAGGGAGGACAGGGCTTCCTGCAGCACCGGGTTGGTTTTTAAACTTCCCTCCTGCAATGCTTTATTGATCCGGGTTAGCTCCTGATAGACCACCCGGCCGGCCCCTAAGTTCAAATGCCCAACTTCGGAATTGCCCATCTGACCCTCCGGCAGCCCCACATCTTCACCAGCTGCAACCAGGGTAGTCCAGGGATATGATTTGAAAAGGGAATCAAGGTACGGGGTAGAAGCACATAGATAGGCGTTACCAGCTTTCTTATCCACAAGCCCCCAGCCATCCAGTATTATCAGGGCCAGAAGTTTATTTTCCATCAATTTTTCTCCCAGTTTACTATCCGGCTGAACTCCCGGGCATCAAGACTGGCACCACCGACCAGGACACCTTCAATATCCGGCAGCTCCATGAAATCTTTAATGTTATCCCCCTTAACACTTCCCCCGTATAGAATTCTCAACCCCCGGAGATTGACCAGTTCTTCCCTGATGAAATAGACCATCTCCTGCACATCTGCAGGCTGGGCTGAATGCCCGGTACCTATGGCCCACACCGGCTCATAGGCCACAACCAGGTCCTTTAGCTCTCCCTCTTCAAACCCCACCAGGGCTTCTGTGATCTGTTCTTTGACCCGGGGCCAGGCTCTATTTGTTTCCCGTTCCTCCAGATTCTCGCCTACGCACAATATGGGCTGCAAACCCCATTGCAGGGCAACCTTTATCTTCCTGGCCAGTAGCTGCCCACCTTCTTGGAAATAATGACGCCGTTCTGAATGACCTACCATGACATATAGAGCTCCTGCTTCTTTCACGAAGGAGGGAGAAATCTCACCGGTATAGGCACCCTTTTCCTCATGGTAGATGTTCTGACAACCCAGCTGCAACGGAGTTCCCTTTAACTTTTCACCTACCATGAAAAGGGCTGTGGCAGGTGGGCATAAAACCACTTCTCCCGGCAGAGGTTCCGGCAAAGAATCAATTAGCTCTTCTGCCAGTTGCAAGCTTTTCCGCCCTCCCAGGTTCATCTTCCAGTTGGCAACAAATAGATTCACTTTTACTCCTCCCTTAAGATCTCCAGTCCGGGCAAGGTGCCTTTTTCCAGAAATTCCAGAGCAGCCCCTCCGCCGGTGGAAATATGCCTTATTTTCGCTGCAACACTGGCCTTTTCAACAGCAGCCACAGAATCTCCACCACCTATTACCGTCCAGGCTTGAATTTCTGCCATGTGCTGGGCGACTTCCATGGTGCCCCGGGCAAAAGCATCAACTTCAAAAACACCCAGGGGGCCGTTCCAGAACACTGTTTTAGCCTTATCCAGTTCCTCCTTGAATCTGGCAATTGTAGCAGGTCCTATGTCTACCCCTCTCCAGCCAGCCGGAATCAATTCATCTGCAATTACTTCTTTTTCACTCTCCTCGCTAATTTCTCTGGCTATGAGGAGATCAGAAGGCAGTATTATCTCTTTTCCCATTTCTTCTGCTCTCTTCATAATCTCCTGGGCCGAAGATACATGATCCTTCTCCAGAAGGGAGTCTCCCATTTCCCAACCTTTGGCTTTTAAAAATGTGTTGGCCATACCACCTGCCAGAAGCAGAGTGTCAACTTTTTCCAGGAGAGCCTCAATAACACCTATCTTATCCGAAACCTTGGCTCCACCCATAATAGCCATATAGGGGTGTTCTACTTCTCCCCGGGCCAGACTGCCCAGGGCACTGAGTTCCTCCTCCAGGAGAAAACCAGCAACCGCAGGAAGCTTTTCCCCCAGACCAACATTTGAACAATGAGCCCGGTGAGCAGAACCAAAAGCATCATTGACAAAAACATCCCCCAGGGAAGCCCATTCCCTAGCCAGTTCAGAATCATTTTCTGTTTCGCCCTTTTCAAACCGGGTATTCTCCAGGAGCAAAACTTCTCCATACACTAGCTCATCCACGGCCTCCTGCACTTCCGGTCCCCGGACACTGTCAGTCTTTTTAATTTCCATCTCCAGGAGATCAGATAATCTCTGGGCTACCGGGTCCAGGCGTAACTCCTCTACAACCTGGCCCCTGGGCCGGCCCAGGTGGGAGAGGAGGATAACAGCTGACCCCTCCTTTAGCAGGTACTCTATGGTAGGCAGGGCAGCCCTTATCCTGGTGTCATCGGTGACAGTACCACCATCCATAGGCACATTGAAGTCCACCCGGACCAGAACCTTCTTTTCCTTGACGTCAATATCCATCAAACGCCGGTGTTTCATCTTCTATCCCCCCAATCAGGAAAACATATACCGAGCTAAATCCACCAGTCGAGCAGCATAGCCCCACTCATTATCGTACCAGGCCAGGACTTTCACCATTTTGCCACCGATAACCATGGTCTGGGTAGCATCAAATATGCTTGACCGGTAATCTCCCTTGAAATCGGTGGAAACCAAAGGTTCATCTGAATAACCCAGTATCCCTTCCAGTTCTCCCTCGGCAGCTTCTTTCATGGCTTCATTGACCTCTTCAGCATTTATTGTCCTACCCAGTTCAGCCACCAGGTCCACGATGGAAACCGTTGAAACCGGCACCCGCATGGCCATACCGTTCAATTTGCCCTCCAATTCTGGAAGAACCAGGGTCACTGCCTTGGCGGCCCCTGTGGTGGTAGGCACCATATTTATGGCAGCAGCCCGTCCTCTGATCATCTTCTTGGAGGGAATATCCAGAATGCCCTGACCGGCAGTATAGGCGTGTATTGTTGTCATTAAACCCCGCTCAATGGTAAACCGGTCGTGGAGAACTTTGGCTACAGGTGCTAAACAGTTGGTTGTACAGGAAGCATTGGAAATAATATCATGTTTTTCCCGGTCGTACCAGTCCTCATTAACACCCATAACAATTGTCACATCCTCATTCTTGGCAGGAGCAGCAATGATAACTTTTTTGGCCCCTCCCTGCAGGTGTCCTCTAGCCTTTTCTGCCTCAGTGAAAACACCAGTGCATTCAAGAACTACATCTACACCAAGATCCCCCCAGGGTATCTTTGCTGGATCCTTCTCAGCAAATACTGAAATCTTCTTCCCATCAACAATAATGCTGTCATGAGTATGATCCACTACACCGGGAAACCTCCCATAGTGTGAATCATACTTCAAAAGATATGCTAGATTCTCACTGCTGGCAATATCATT
>PUNT01000088.1 GCA_003551905.1 Halanaerobiales bacterium | reverse complement strand
TTTTCTCACTCTTTTCTGGTACTGCTCCAGGCGGTTGAGAGCAGCAAAATTGCGCCAGGCCCGGGTAAATTCCACAGCCGGTGTGCCGAAATATTTTCCTGCTTTTAAATTTTTGTGGACACCGCTCTTGGCTCCTATCTGAACATCATCATCCACTGTCAGATGATCGGCAACAGCTGATTGTCCCCCTATAACCACCCGGTGACCAAGGGTTGTGCTGCCACCAATAGCCACCTGGGGCACCAGAAGACAGCCCCTACCTATTTGAGCATTGTGACCCACTATAACCAGGCTGCCAACCTTGCTGCCCTGCTGAATCCGGGTCTCAGTGAGGGTAGCCCGATCGATAACAGCATTGGCGCCAATCTCTACATTATCTTCTATGATTACCCGGCCCAGGTGGGGCATCTTTTCGTTTCCCTGGGGACCGGGAAAGAAGCTGAATCCATCGGCACCAATAACTGCTCCACTTTGAATTATGCAGCCATTGCCAATCTCCGTATTATGGAGAATAACCACGCCGGGATATATGAGTACATCCCGGCCCATGGAAACATCAGGTCCTATATAGGTGCCGTGGCCGATTACTGTCCCTTTACCTATAGAGGTTCTAGCTCCGATGGAGACCTGGGAGTGTACCACCACATCAGTGAGAACAGCAGTGGGATCAATTACAGCACTGGGGTGAATACCCTGGCCCTTAAAAGGATCAGGGGCAAAGAAAGCTGCTGCCTGAGCGAAGGCAGCCCGGGGGTGGTCAATTCTGATGGCAGGTTTTTTAGCTTCCGGTGTACCCTTGGGCAGAATGATGGCACCGGCAGCTGTGGCTTCTCCTTTCGCCTGAGCATCCTCATTCTCAGCAAAAATCAGAGTGCCAGGCTTTCCCTCCTCCAGCCCTGATACCCCGGTAATTTCTACATCAGGATCTCCTTCTACCTCTCCACCTATGGCCCGGGCAATATGCTCCAATTTCATCTTTTCCATCTTCAACCTCACCTTATTCCAGGCGCTCTATTACTTCTGGGGTAATATCCTCACCACCAAAGCGAACTCCCTGGCTGTAGATAACCAGATCCAGGTTTTTATCCTCTTTGACTTCCCTTACCACGTCTTTAATTTTCTCATCCAGTTCCCCCTCCAGGAGGGTCTTGGCTTGCATGTACTGCTCATAAGCCTCCTGCTGCAATGCCTGTCTTTCCGCATCACCTAAACCTTCAATTCTCTCCTGGAACTGTCTTTCTATCTCCTCTCCTATTTCATCCAGCTGGGCCTGATAGACTCGGGCAACCGGACTCTCTTCTATAATTTTCTGTATATTTAAAACTCCTATACGTTCCCGGCTGAGCTCTTCTTCAGCTTCTGCCAGCCGACCCTCCAGGTCATTGATACGGCTGGAAAAAACAAAAGCTGTAGCCCCTAAAGCAATCAGCACCACTAACAGCAAAACAATTATTGCAACCTGCAAAACTTTGGGTTTTTCCAATTTTATCACCTCAGATTATTTGAGTTTTTCAATAACCCGCTCAGTAACATCCATACCACCATAGCGAACAGCCTGCTTGTAAAAAATGATGGTGAGCCTCTCCTCTTCAGCCACAGCCTGAACAGCTTCTTCTATGGTTTCATTCAGTTCCTCCTCCAGCTCCTGCTTGACAACTAAGTAATCCTGATAGGCTTGCTGCTGCTTGAGCATCCTCTCCTCTTCGCTAATATCTGCTGTTTCTTGCTTGAAGCGACTCTCAATTTCCTCACCAGCTATATCCAGGCGTTCCTGTAATTTTTGCGCCAGGGGCGCCTCCTCAATAATTCGCTGTATGTCTATCACTCCCACCCGCATTTCCCTGCTGCAACCACCTAGACCCAGTGCCATCAGTAGAAAAAGCAATGAGAGCATAACTAGAGCATTTCTCTTCAATTACTCCACCTCCTCACTACAGTTCATCCAGGACCTCCTGGGTTATATCAATGCCAGTAACGTTAACCTGCACTTCTGCCAGAACTATATCTATATCTTTAGCCTGGGCAATATCTGCTACCTTCTCCCTGATGGTACTTAAAATATCCTTTTCTACCTGCTCCAGCTGACGGTAAGCCTCCTGAATATCCTTTTCCAGCTGCTGCCGGTAATCCTCCAGTTCCTGATAAAACTCATCCTCCCAGCGCAGCAAAGTCTCTTCTGCCTGCTCATATAGTTCATCCTGGCGTTTAACCATCTCTTCGTGCATTTGCCGGTTCATCTCGTCCACGAAATCCATTAACTCTTCTTCCAGTTCCCGGTGGTAATCCTTCAATTCGTCCTCAGCAGCATTCATTTTTTCCTCATAGAAATCCTCTGCCTGCTCTGCCAGGTCCTGCTCCTTGGACTGCAAAAATTCCTGGAATGTATCATCCAGCTCACTTTCCTTTTCCTTGAGCAGCTGTGCTTTTTCATCTTCTAAGGCTTCCAGCTCCTCCATTACTTCTTCCTGCTCTTCTGGAGATAGCTGAGCCATCTGCATTTTCAGGCGCAGGTCAAATATCTTGGGGCCATATTCATCCTGCAATTCTTCCTCGTAATCTTCAAATTCTTCTTCCAGGCTCTTAAAATATTTCTCTACCTCCTCCTCAAAAACAGTCTGAAGTTCTTTTTCATAAGCTTCCACTTCTACTGTGGCTTCCTGCCAGATTTCCTTCTCATATTCCAGGAATTTTTCATGCAATTCCCTTTCATAGTCATCTATTTTCCCCTGATATTCCTCATAAATCTCTAACATCTCAGCTTCAATCTGCTCTTCAACCTGCCAGGCATGTTTTTCCAGCTCTTCATCCATATATTTTAACTCTTCCTGCTTCATCTCCCAGGCCAGGAAATAACCATCAATCTGCTCTTCCAGAGCTATGAGCTCTTCCTGCAGAGGATGGTTTTTTATGACCTTATCCAGGTCAATGACCCCAATAACCTCTGTTACCACGGCAGGAGGATCTGTTTCAATGGGCTCCAGGAATGAGAAGGGCTCCCTTTCTTCCGGCAGGACAATATCGTCTTCCAGGAGCGGTTCTTCCAGTTCATAGGTTTCATCTTCTTCTACTTCTTCCAGGTATTCTTCTTCCTCTTCTTCTACCTTCTCTTCAGGTTCTACAAGCTCTTCCTCCTCCACCTTTTCTTCTGCAGCCGGTTCACAACCAGCCAGAGGAAGAGCCAATACCAGCACAACCATGCAGAGGAGGCTTAAAAAAAGGAGCTTTCTATTCTTCACTTTGTACAGCCTCCCTTATTTTCTCCAGAACTTCCCTGGTTAGATCCTGGCCACCATAAATGACATTACGGCTTTCCAGGACAACAGCCACCTCCCTTTCCCTGGCAATCTCGGTAATGGTAGCATCTATTTCGCCAATGACTGTTTCCACCAGTTCCTGCTCCATCTCCATGAGCTCTCTCTGATAGCTTTCCAGGAGCTCTTCCCTTTCCTGGGCTGAAAGCTCTGTAGCTTCTTCCTCCAGCTTGGCCTGCAGACGCTGGGCTTCTTCGCTGAGTATTTTTTCTGCTTTAAACTTTTCCGGATGCTGCTGGAAAACCAGCTGAATGTCTACAAAGCCAATGGTTGACTTTTTCTCTTCACCTAAACCGGCCAGGGTAGACGGCCCTTCTGTAAGGACAGTAAATACGCCTACCACTATAATTATGGCCAGCAGTACCAAACTTAACTGTAAAATCCGCTTGTAGTTCATGTTACCCACCTCTCTGTTGTGTAATGCTTTTACCTGATTCTAAAAGGTTTGACCGATGCTGAAATGGGGCATTACCCCGTCCTGGGTAATTCCCAAATCCAATCTCAGCTGACCCAGGGGAGTATTCATACGAACTCCTGCCCCAGCTGAAGTGAGAAAATCGCCGGTTGTGAGGGTCTCATGCTTTTTCCAGGCGCTGCCAGTATCAAAAAACAGCGCTCCATCGAATATGCCGTAAATCTTGAACCGATATTCAGCATTGAAGAGCATCATGTGATCCCCATTCAGGGTACCAAAACCAAAGCCCCTTACCGTGTCAGGTCCGCCCAGGCGGTATCGCTCATGAGGAGGCAGTATATCTCCAGTTATTATGGTGCCTCCTTTTAAACGGAAAGCCCAGCTCTGATCTTCCTCCAGACCGGGGAAGTAGCGACGCAAATCCAGGTTGAACTTGGTAAAGTCATAATCTCCTCCCAGAATATAACCGGCCAACTCCACAGATGTGGTATCCAGAGCACCCTCCCGGGGATCATAAGGATCAACCCGGGTATCCCTGGTGGCAGTCAGAGCAATACTCCGGGTCTGACCCCTGTAGGGATCAAAATCATCCGGAGCTGTTCCCCGGTCCAGACTGAGATCGGTGTGGTCCAGGCGGAAACGGGTGCTCAACCTTATTGTATCGGTAATAGGTCGGCCTATGGTAACGTTGCCTCCCTGCCGGACCTCCCGGGTTCGGTACTCATAATTG
>PUNT01000075.1 GCA_003551905.1 Halanaerobiales bacterium | reverse complement strand
CTTCTACTCCAGCTTTCTCAGCCATCTTAGTGTACCGGCTGGCATATTCAGGCCCGGTAAGCTCCTGCCCAAAAACTTTCAGGCCAAAACCATTATGAATACACTGGTTGAGAATCCCTCCCAGTTCAAAATCACGCTCTAATACCAGAACGTTTTTCATCCCCAACTCCCTTGCCTTTATTGCTGCCGCCAGACCGGCCGGGCCGCCTCCAATTACCAGGACATCCAAACCAATAGTTCTCATCTTTTATCACCTTGTAAAAGATAATCTTTGGAATAAGCCCGGACGATCTCTGAACCCGGACCAGACCAGCTTATTTTCAGGGGATTTAGTTCCCCATATTTTTTCAAAAGACCCAGCAATCGTGGATTGCAGAAACCACTCTGACATCTGCCAGAAGCAGCCCGGGTGCGTCTTTTTATCCCATCCAGTGTTATTGCTCCCAGAACACCGGAAATGGCATCTCTAACCTCTCCCTCGCTCACCATCTCACAGCGGCATATTATATGCCCGTAAGCAGGATCCTTATTTATCAGTTGATTCTTTTCTTCGTAGGTGAGCTTACTGAAACGCACAACTTTCGGGCGACCTCTTTCATAACCACTCTTTTTTTCCATCTTCAATCCCTGATCCCTTAAGATTTGGGAAACCACCATGGCAATAGCCGGCGCTGCTGTTAAACCAGGTGACTGAATCCCTGCCACATGGATCAAACCTTTCATCACAGGTGAAACATCTATAAAAAAATCATCTCCTGCCACCGCCCGGTTGCCAGCAAATTCCTTAATAATCCCCTCTTTACTCAAGCCGGGAACCAGCTTCGAAGCCCCTTTAAAAACCTCCTCCAGACCTTCTTCTGTGGTATCCAGACAATTCTTTTCCCCCAGATCCTCAACATTGGGACCTATCATCAAGTTTTTATGTACAGTCGGGGTTATGATAATTCCCTTGGATCGCCTGGTAGGCATAGGGAAAATGGTGTGGTTTATCTGCAAATCCATCTCTTTGTCATAAATATAATATTGCCCCCGCCGGGGGGTAATGGTAAAGGAATAATCTAGAGCTGTCCTGGCAATTTCATCTCCATAAAGACCTGCTGCGTTGATGACAAAATCAGCTTTTATCATTCCCCTGCTGGTCTTGATATCTATTTTTTCCCCATCTGGTTTCAACCCCTGACAGCAGCTTCCCAGTAGAAAATCTACACCATTTATTTGAGCATTCTGGGCCAAAGCCAGGGTGAGCTCAAAGGGACATATTATTCCCCCGGCTGGAGCATAAGCTGCCCCAACAATTTCAGTGTTCAAATGGGGCTCCTGAGCCCTAACCTTGTCTCCATGCCACCATCTCAAATCAACTCCCTGAGCTTTTCCCCGCTCCATTGCTTTTTTTAGTTCTCTTTCTTCTTCCTGATTAAAAGCCACTACCAGACTGCCAATTCGCTGGAAAGGTATATCTAATTCCTGACAGATACTATCAAACATGGGATTGGCCTGCAAATTTAGTTTGCCTCTCCAGGTTCCTGCCTGCACATTGAGCCCGGAATGGATAAGGCCGGTGTTGGCCTTGCTGGTTCCCGCCCCTACCTCCAGTTCTTTTTCAATGAGTACTGTTCTTATCTCATATTGACTTAATTCTCGGGCAATGGCGCAGCCTACAACCCCGCCACCAATTATTGCTGCTTCATAGTCCATACTATTTTCATCCTCCAGCAATGCTTTTTTGAAAACTGCACATGTTCTGTTTTTTTGATCTATCCTTCTGCCCAGCCCCGGTCCTTTTCCACGGCTTTTTGCCAGCCTTCATAAAGACTATCCCGGACCTCTTTTTCCATAGAAGGCTCATATACTCTGTCAGCCTGCCATATATTACCTATCTGTTCCAGGCTGTGCCAGTATCCTGTGGTCAGACCGGCCAGATAGGCCGCGCCTAGAGCTGTTGTTTCAGATACCAGAGGTTTTTCCACCAGAACACCCATTACATCAGCTTGAAACTGCATGAGGAACTGGTTTGCAACTGCTCCTCCATCAACCCGGAGTTTTTTAACCTTCTGTCCCGAATCTTTTTCCATGGCCTCTAAAACATCCCGGGTCTGATAACAGATGGATTCCAGCGTTGCCCTGATTATATGATTCTTATTACTTCCCCGGGTCAACCCTACTATAGTTCCCCGGGCGTACATGTCCCAGTATGGGGCACCAAGACCGACAAATGCCGGAACAAAATATACTCCGGCATTATCATCAACCCGACTGGCGAACCACTCTGTATCTTCAGCAGAATCCACCAGATGCAATTCATCCCGGAGCCATTTAACTGCAGCTCCTGCCACAAAAATACTTCCTTCCAGGGCATAATTTATACTCCCATCTATTCCCCAGCCAATTGTTGTTAAAAGGCCCTGCTGGGAATCCATAGCTGAGTTGCCTGTATTCATGAGCATGAAGCAACCAGTTCCGTAGGTATTCTTAACCATACCTTTTTCAAAGCAGGCCTGTCCAAAAGTGGCTGCCTGCTGATCGCCAGCAATACCTGCTATTGGGATTTCTGCCCCCAGCAGTTTCTTTTCTGTATAGCCAAAAATTGTACTGGAAGGCTTGACTTCTGGCAAAATTGCAGCTGGTACATCCATTATCTCCAGTAACTCCTCATCCCACTGCAAATCTTTGATATTGAACAATAGGGTCCGGGAAGCATTGCTGTAGTCTGTAACATGAACCTTACCGCCGGTTAATTTGTATACCAGCCAGGAATCAATGGTGCCGAAAGCCAGCTCTCCTTTTTCTCCTTGCTCTCTGGCTCCTTTTACATTATCCAGAAGCCAGCTAATTTTGCTGCCGGAAAAATAAGCATCCAGGACCAGGCCTGTTTTTTCCCGACAGACTTGCTCCAGCCCTTTTTCCTGCAACTCCTGACAGATTCTAGCTGTCCGCCGGCACTGCCAGACGATAGCATTGTGTATGGGTTTTCCTGTCCTCCGGTCCCAGATAACTGTAGTTTCCCTTTGATTGGTAATGCCTATGGCTTTAATCTGTCCGGCAGCAATTTGCCTTTGGCCCAGGGCGCTTTGAATTACCTCCAAAACAACCCGCCAGATCTCCTCCGGGTCATGTTCCACCCAGCCGGGCCGGGGATAGATCTGGGAAAACTCCTTGCTGGCTTGAGCAACTAGCAAACCTTCTTTATTAAAAATAATCGCCTTGGTTCCTGTTGTACCCTGATCAATGGATAATATGTAGCTTTCCATATCCAAGCCTCCTTGCCATTTTCACATTCTTTCTTCCAGCCAGGAGAGGAGATGGTTTAAAACCTTTTCCCTCTCCTGGACAACTTCATTGTAAACTTCATGACGCAGTCCGGGATAGCTTATTAGGGTTTTATCCTCTGAACCCAGACCATCAAGAAGTAATTGTGGCTGGCTGAAGGACTGATCTTCTGTTCCTACCTGCAGCAACACTGGCAGGGTAATCTTACTAGCTCTAGCAAGACCTTTTTGCAAAAAAAGGGTCAGATGATGGCCCAGGCGAAAGGTCAGATCCTTCTCAACCAGAGGATCTTCATCATAGGCCTTAACTACGGCCGGGTCAGTGCTAATGAATTTTGCTGCTAGAGGAAACTTAACCCTGCCCCTGGGGGCAATGATGCTCAGAATCCTCGCGACAGAAGCCAGGATAGATTTGCTGGAGGGAGAATAAGCTCCTATCCCGGATAGCACTGCTCCTCTCAACATCTCTCCATATTTTTGCAGGTAATTAAGGGCAATTATGCTACCCATGGAATGACCCAGAAGAAAAACCGGTTTCTCCTCAGCTTGAGGTGCAACTATTTCCTGATAAAAAGAATAACCATCTTCAATATACTGGGTAAATGAATCCACATGGGTTCTTAAACCCTGGCTCTTGCCATGTCCCCGGTGGTCATGAACATAAACATCAAAGCCAGCTGGCACCAGTTTTTCCACAACATTTTTGTACCTGCCACCATGCTCTCCATATCCGTGGAAAATAAAAATGCTTCCCCGTTTTCCCTCCTGGGGTTCCCAGGCTTGATAGTAAAGGGGTGTGTTCCCATCCCCTTTTAACCACCCTTCTGTTCTCTCCACAGCCATCCCTCCTTTTATCCCAAAAAAAACCTACCGGTACAAGGAAAAAACAAAGGGTTTTTCCCCAAACCAGATAGGCTTTCTCTCGATCTCCGCCTATTATCTTCTTTGTATTACTTATATTCGCTGAAAATCACAATATTCCTGCAAACTTACCTGCAAAACTATGGGGCAGGCTCTATCCTGCCCCATAGATCTATACAATCAAGAATTGTACTGAGCTTCATGGGTAGGTTTACCCAGAGGATAAGGCCTTATCAATACATAGGAAACAAGGCAAGCCAGGGCAGCTAAAGGTCCAATAGCAACAACACCATAATCCCAGACCAGTATGAGCACCAGGATGGAACCAGCCAGGCTACCT
>PUNT01000149.1 GCA_003551905.1 Halanaerobiales bacterium | reverse complement strand
GTGCCCTGCGTCCGGGACATGCGCTGACAAAAATATTTAACTTTTTCAACCTGGCTTTCTTGTCCATCCCTGACTTTGCTGTAGGGATTACTTTAATTTTAATTTTTGCTGTCACATTACGCTGGTTGCCAACTTCCGGTTATGAAGGTATTCTCATTGATCCCACGCCTGGAGAATTCTTCCTGGACCGGATGAAACACCTCATACTCCCCTCCCTGACCCTTTCCCTCTCCTATATTGCTACTTTTGCTGATCAGGTTAGAGTGAGTATAAGTCAGGAAATGGCTGAAGATTATATAAGGACAGCTCGTTCCAAGGGATTGGCTGAAAAGGTTGTAATCCTAAAACATGCCATGAGAAACGGGTCTATACCTATCCTGGCCAGCCTTTTCTCCTCTTTCCCCTTTCTTTTGGGAGGCATTGTCATTGTTGAGGTTTTATTTTCTCTTCCTGGCCTGGGTTCATTTTTGTACCGGGCTGCTGGACTTGGTCATGGTTCAGATTTCTATGTGGTTTTGATAGTAACTGGATTGGCCTCTTTCCTGGCTCTTTTTGCCAGCCTCATAGCTGATTTTCTATATGCTTTTATTGATCCCCGGGTGAAAGCACCAATGGAAGTTGATAAAAAAGATAGTAATCCAGTATTCTTTTCCCTCATTTTCCCTGCTGGCTTTTTACTGATCTTTTTCTATCATTGGGGTCTTTTCCGGGTTTTTGAGTCAATGGAAAAACCAATATTATGGGCAACTCTTATGGTAATCCTCCTGGTCGTATGCGGTATCTACATACAGAAAAGGAAATTTGCAGTTCCCAGGAAGAAAAAAACAGCTATTAAAATTTCTGGTTTACCACGGCCCCATTTTAACTGGCGTAATTTTTACCAGTTCTGTGGCAAAATATTAAGCTGGCCGGTTCTTTTGAGCTTGTTTTTCCTGGTATTTATAGTTTTAGCCTCGTTTTATCCTGCAATTTGTGGCATTGAAAAGTTGCAGGATGTTCCTATAGATTTCTATCATACATATGAACCGCCGGGCTCGGATTTCCTCATGGGAACCAACCGGCATGGCCAGGATATGTTGATGATTGTACTGGTAACAGCTAGAGATAGCCTGAGCAGTGTCTTATATGCTACCCTCATAGGGGTTTTGGGGGGAGTGTTTCTGGGGATACTGACTGGTTACCTGAAAGGAACCCTGGACCGGGCTGTCATGGCAGCATTTGATCTCATTTCATCAGTGCCCAGTTTCTTTCTGGTTTTTCTGGTTATAGGGGTGGTAGGTAGTTCCCTGGCAGTTATTATACTTACTGTTTCTGTGTTTGGCCTGGTGGAAACCACCAGGGTAGTGAGAGCCCGGGTTCTGGTCTACCGGGAACTGCAGTTTGTGGAAGCAGCCAGGGCAACAGGGAATACGGAGCTTCAGATTGCTGTCAAGCATATTTTCCCTAATATCTTTTCTGTCATGTGGAGCAGAGCGGCGATTCTCTTTGGAAAGAATATGCTTATCCTCTCCAGTCTCGGTTATCTAAGGATCATACCTGCTACAACCTGGGGAACAATTGTGGGAGAAAATGTTCGCGCCTCCCTTTATTATTGGTGGACCACTATTTTCCCCATCTTATTCATTTTTCTCACCGTAATCGCAGTAAATATTATTGGCAAAGGAGTTCAGAAAGCTATTGATCCATTTAAGCAAGAAGTTTGATTGGCCAAAGCTAATAACAATTATTTTTCTGCTGACCCTGATTTTTCTTTGCTCCCATAGAGTACTGGGTTATGAAACAGAAGAAAGAATTGAACTAGCGCCCAGAATAAAATTAGGTGTGGATAGAAACTTACACAGCATTCCTGCCTGGTTTATAGATGGGCAGGATCAGGTTAATTATCTGGCTGTTTTGCGGGATAAAAAGCTATCTTTCCGACTAATATGTGAGGAGGGACAAATCCGGGAGGAGAGGATTATTGAAACCCAGTCTTTGGGGCAGGGAGAATTTGCTGTTCCCCTGGGGGAAACATCAGATGGAGCTGAATACCTGGCAATTTTCCGGCAGGGTAACCGGATTAAGCCCTATATGCTAACAATTTCTTCCCTGGGGGAAGAATGGATAGAATTGCCATTTATACCCCTGAGGCCCAAGTATGTAGATGGAATATTAACAGACATGGGATACTATTTCTTCTATGTGCAACAAGCAGGAGGCAGGTCTAACCTGTACCTGCAGCGTTATTATCAAGAAGAGTGGTACGAACCCCGGGTGGTGGATTCTGTGTCTTTTTATCTGGGCCATCCAACTATCATGATGGATGAGCAGGGCTATATACATCTTACCTGGAAGGGCAGCAGGGGTAATATTGGCCAGCAGAAGTACAGTCGTTTTGATCCCTGGGAGAATGAGATGATTTTTGATAATCTGGAACTGGGACATGCTAGATTCCTCTTTGGGGGTACACGTACCCGGGAGGATGAATACCTGGAGGATATTGGGGCCAGGATGGCCCTGGGACCTGATGAAAATATTTTTGTTGTGTTTACTGATTCTTACTGGTGCAGAGTTTTTGGGATACTGGAATCAGGGGTCTGCCTTGTAGAGGTAACGGCAAAGGGTGATGTTATAAAGCATGAAGAGATAACAGGCAGACAGGGATTTTCTGTATTTGCTGATATTTTGTTTCTGAACGGGGGCGTTCTCAAGCTAATCTGGGAGGATTATGTCAGGAGATCCTTTTCCTTGGATTATGCATACTATGATCTGGAGAAAAATAGGCTTCAATCTCCAGCTAACTTTACTCCCTTTTATGGTAACCACCGTCTGGTATCCATGAACATGAACAGCCAGGGCGATATATACTATATCTGGAGGGAAATAAGAGGTTTGGACGATACTATTTGGTTTCGGACCAGCACCATGGCCGGTGAACCGGCCTGGCATCATCGTTGGGGTTTATGGTTTTTGGAAGCCGGAGCAGCAGGCATTGTGAGAGAAGTTCTATTCATGTCAGTTTACAGTTTTATTTCATCCCTGGCATTTGTGATCAGTAATGGACCCATATTGATTGTGCTGGGAATACTGTTTTACCTCTTGCAGAAATATAATGTGCTGGGACGCTTGAGTTTCTTCCTGGTGATGGCAGTTTGTACGGGGTTTTTGGTAGTGCTGAAGATTGGTTTTCCTGATCTTTATGGATCCCCGGGGGACATTTCTGGTTTTGTGATATTCTCTGCCATATTTGCCACTGCAGTGGTATTTGCCCTGGGCCAGCAGCACTGGAATAAGCCGGTGGAAGAACTTACCTACATATATTATGTGGCTCTATGGATGTTCGTTGATTCCTT
The DNA here is from genome assembly GCA_003551905.1 of Halanaerobiales bacterium. GTDB lineage: Bacteria > Bacillota > Halanaerobiia > B1SED10-174 > B1SED10-174 > B1SED10-174. The sequence goes on along the minus strand of PUNT01000149.1, from coordinate 15,000 downwards.
TATTTCCTACCTGAAGATAGTTCCCGGCATCTTTTCCCCATAAAGTAGAAATAAAGATTTTACTAAAAAGCTAATTTTATGCTGGGCCATCAGTACATCTGACTGGTTAATTTCCAGGTGGCGAAGTTGTATTAGATGTCCTTGCTTCCGGATAATTGCTACAGTGAGATGGGTTTAATCTGAAATATTTGAACCTGCTGCCCATGAAATGGAGCTTTAAAGACTTAGAGCTCGATTTTTGCCCTTCTCCCCCCAGTTTGCTTGCAAATACTTTTTACTGCTTTCTTTGACGTCAGCCTGTATTTCCTATATACTTAATTATGTCGGGCGAATAGCTCAGGTGGGAGAGCGCCTGGGTCACATCCAGGAGGTCACAGGTTCGATCCCTGTTTCGCCCACCAGGAATGTGCGGAGATAGCTCAGCTGGTAGAGCACAACCTTGCCAAGGTTGGGGTCGCGGGTTCGAGTCCCGTTTTCCGCTCCATAAGGCGGCATAGCCAAGTGGTAAGGCAGAGGACTGCAAATCCTTTATTCCCCGGTTCAAATCCGGGTGCCGCCTCCATGTGCCGGGATGGCGGAATTGGCAGACGCATCGGACTTAAAATCCGGTGGGAATTATTTTCCCGTGCCGGTTCGAGCCCGGCTCCCGGCACCATTGATATTCAGGGTTCTCGTATATGAGAACCTTTTTAATTTAAAGGTGAGGTGGGGAAGGAGATATAGTTTTTACGTGCTGGTGGTTAAAGTGCTGATGAGGGAAAAAATGAAAAACAGTAATTAAGAACATATTTCCCCCTTTTTTCCTATAATATAAGGGAGGGGGATGAATTGGTAAGGATCTGTGGCAAGGTGCGGTCAGGAAAGAAACTGTCCAGCAAGAACTTCAAAAAACACTCTTCTCGATTAAAAAAGCATACGGGCATGAAAATTTATCCTGGTTCCCTAAATGTTCGTTTAGATTTTCCTGTTGAGCTAATAAATCGAATAGATTGCTATAAGAATGGCATTTGCCCCGCTAGTCTTAACGGGCTAAAAGTTTATTTGCATCAACACCAACCCAGAAATATTTCCATATTGAGCAGTGTCAACCTGCGGAAAAAATTTGGCCTGAAGAATGGTAAGAGAATAATAGTTGAGGTGGAGAAAAAATATATTAGAAAACTCAAGGTTGATAATGATGCCCATGGGAGAGAAACTTCACCTCTTATAGAGTTTTTCAGCCGGATATTTCACAGTTGGTTAAGATAAGAGGAAGTACTATTTTTGCTAGCATGTGAAGAGAAAAACTACCTTATCATGGAGCCGTGGATCTATACTGGCTTGTGAGCTCTTTACATCTGAAAACAAATATATTATAATACTAGGTGTAAGTGAGCAGTATTCTGAAAAAAGAATAATGCACCCTTAGCTCAGCTGGTCAGAGTGCCTGCTTGACATGCAGGAGGTCCCCAGTTCAAGTCTGGGAGGGTGCACCATTAATAAAAAACCCCTTCGCATCCAGCGAAGGTTCTTTTCTTGCTGGAGGAGAGGAGAGGCTAATGAACAAAAACAAAATCCTATTACTTGTACTCCTGCTGCTGGCCTTGATCTGGGGAGGGCTGCAGCTGGAAGAAGTATTCTTTCCATCTCCAGGTCTGGAAGTTCATTTTATGGATGTTGGGCAGGGAGATGCAATTCTTTTAGTTTCCCCTGAGGGCAGAAGTCTCCTGGTTGATGGAGGAGAATTTCATATGGGGGATGATGTTCTGGCTTATCTGGATGAATTGAACATAGAAGAGCTTGATATTATTGTTGCCACCCATCCCCATTCGGACCATATAGGGGGTCTCATAAGAGTTATGGAAGAGCTGCCTGTAGGCCAGGTTTATGATAGTGGTCGAATGCACACTACCCAAACCATGCTGAGTTACCTGGAAACCATAGAGAATAAAGATATACATTTCCAGGTCGTATCTCAGGGTTATTCTTTTCAGCTGGGAGAGGAGGTTAAGATATCTGTCCTGTCTCCCTGGGATGATTTGCTGCAGGAAGAGATCAATGCTGCCTCCATTGTTCTCCTCGTGAAATACAGAGATTTTACTATGCTCCTTACCGGTGATGCTACTGCCCTGGTGGAAGAGGGGCTTTTAGAGAGGGGCGAGCTAGAGCCTTTACATATACTGAAAGTTGCTCATCATGGGAGCCGGACTTCCACAACTGAATTTTTTCTGTCTGCAACCAGGCCTGATATTGCTATTATTTCTGCTGGGGTCGGTAACAGATACGGACATCCCCATGAGATTGTCCTGGAAAGACTAAAGGAATATGGAGTTAAAATTTTTAGAACTGACTGGCATGGAAGCATAGTCATCTGGACAGATGGATATGATATAGAAGTTTTCCTGGAAAAAGCTGAAGAATTGTATGAACAATAGATCTGTATATATTTTTTGACCTCCACATATACTAGAATAAATTTCTGCAGGGGAGTGTGGAGGTTGTATAACCTTTCCATCAAGACACAGGAAACTTCTGATGGAGTAAAAAAGGCTCTCCTGGCCGGTGCTAATGCCCTGGAGAAGGAGGGTATCAGTGTTGAAATAACAGAAGAACACCGGGGTCCTGTTACCGTGTTTGGTTGTTTCACCCCGGATGATGGTGGTGATTTGTGGTGGAGTCAGATGGCCAGGATTATCGCTGCTTTTATAGTGAACAATTTTGAGGCCAGGCTGGTACTGGAAATAATTGAACGAAATTATCGTCACCTGAAACATTGGGAGAAGAGAAAGATAAAGGAGAAAACTCAGAATTACCTGACGGATGAGACTGTAGGGGACTGGAGAGATCATATAGTGATCAAGCTCCAGGAGTATTTTCAAGAATCGAACATATTAACCATTGAAGGTTTTATCCGGTTTCGTCTTCAGGATTATTTACAGGATCTAAAAAAAACTGTTGAGGATGCAGCTGATGATTACCTGCTGGAGAAAGAGTACCAGGAATTTTTGCGTTTGCTCAAGTATTTTGTTGATGTTCAGGAGCCTAGAACAGGTATCATCCAGGTAGTTTTGCAGGAAAGGGGTACTTTTAAGTTATTTGATGGAGAAGGTCAACCTATATCTACTTATGCCCTGGGAGGGGCCTTGGATGAGCTGGCAGAACAGGAAATGGATCCTGATGATCTCCTGATAAGTACCCTGGTTTCTCTGGCACCAGCTGAGATATTACTACACTGCCATTTTGAGAATTCCCTGGTGGAGCTTCTTAAAAAAGTATTCACCGGCAAGGTAAGAATCTGCCCGGGTTGCCGGTATTGCAAAAAAGATTAGTGCTGGGATTCAGTTGTCAATATGACTCAGATTTGTTATCATAAAGAAAAACGAGGTGAAAGATGTCAGAACTATGGCTATTACCTGTTATTGGTGCAATAATAGGTTATACAACCAATGTCTTAGCAATTAAATCATTATTTAAACCCCATAAACCGGTGAGGTTTTTCTTCTGGAGCTTCCAGGGCCTCTTGCCTCGTTACCGGGAAGATCTGGCCAGAAAAGCTGGACTTGCTCTAGAAGAAGAAATTCTCACTCTGGAGGACATGGAGAATCACTGGCGAGAGATAGGCCTGGAGGAAGAAGTGGAAAAAGTGCTGGGAAATTATTTTCAGGAAAAACTCAGCCGGTGGCTGATATTGATTCCCCAGCCGGTCAGGGAACAGATTTTCTCCGGTCTTGAAAAACTGGTAAAAAAGGATATTCAGAGGGGATTGCAAGAAGTCAGGGACAATCTGGCCCAGAGACTTTTAAGAGAGAGTAACCTGGGGGAACTGGTGGCAGATAAGATAATGGGATTGGATATGCGTAAAACTGAAACCCTTGTCCTGCAGGTTGTGTCCCGGGAACTTAGATATGTAGAGATCATGGGTGGAATTCTTGGTTTTCTGGTTGGTCTGGGGCAGATGTTTTTTCTGAGATTTTTTTCTTTCTAACATTTGACCGGGATATTTTATTGTGGTATACTCTATGAGAATGAAGCAGAAGCCACCCGCTTCTCACCTGGTAGCCATGGCTCACCGGGTTAAAAGACGCAGAAAGGGATGGCTATGCTTGCCGTCTTTTTTTATTAAAAAACAGGGGGTGAACAAAGATCAACAAAGAGTTGCGCGTTAATGATGCAATCAGGGCGCGCCAGATAAGGGTTATCAGCCATGAAGGTGAGCAGGTGGGTATCATGAATCTACGTGATGGGTTGAATATGGCTGCAGAAGAAGGGCTGGACCTTGTCGAGGTTGCACCGCAGGCAAAACCGCCGGTATGCAGGATTATGGATTATGGTAAGTACAAGTACGAGCAAGCCAAGAAAGCCAAGGAAGCTAGGAAAAATCAGAACATAATAAACATCAAAGAAATTCAGGTAGGGTTGAAGATTGAAGAACATGATCTGGAAACCAAGGTAAAAAGGGCCCGAAAATTTCTCGAGAACCGGGACAAAGTTAAGCTGCGCATAATTTTTCGGGGAAGAGAAATAACCCATCAGGATCAGGGACTAAATCTTATCAAAATAATAGCTGAAAAGGTAGAAGACCTGGGTAAACTGGAAAATAAGCCCAGGGTTGAAGGGCGTAATATGATTGTTGTTATTAGTCCGCATCCGGAAAAAAAGTAGGGAGGTAGTGGTAAAGTGGGCAAGATGAAGACCAAAAAAGCCGCAGCAAAGAGGATAAAGGTTACTGCCAGCGGCAAATATTTTCATGAGAAAGCATTCGGGCGGCATAAAAGAACCAGCAAAACCGCCAAGCGGAAAAGACAGCTGCGGAAGACCAAAGAATTAAGTCCTCAGGATAGCAAGCTGGCAAAAAAAATGCTGCCCAATGATTGATTGGATATTGACAAGGAGGTAAGGTAAAATGCCGAGAGTGAGAAGAGGTTCAAAGGCCAGGAAGCGGCGAAAAAAATATATAAGGATGGCCCGGGGTTATTTCGGAGCCAAGAGCAAACGCTATCGCATGGCCAAGCAGCAGCTCATGAAGTCCATGAGTTATGCTTACCGGGACCGCCGTCAGCGCAAGAGAGACTTTCGCCGGCTGTGGATAGCCCGGATTAATGCCGCAGCCAGGGAAAATGGCCTTTCCTACAGCAAATTTATAAACGGCTTGAAAAAGGCCGATGTGCGTATAAATAGAAAGATGCTGGCTGAAATGGCAGTAAATGACCAGGAAAGCTTTCGCCAGCTGGTCACAATAGCCAAAGAAGAACTATAAGCAAACCCTGCCTTCTCCCAGGAGGAGGGTTTTTGCTTTGGCTTCAGGTGGTGATAGTGAGTAATGACTCCAGAAAATACAGGGAATGACCGGCTTAGATTCAGTTTGGCTCCAGTGCAGGCCCTGGTATTAAGTTATATAGTTGTAATTCTAGCTGGTTTTATTTTATTAAGCCTACCTGCAGCAGCAGCTCAGGGCAGGCTTTCCCTGCTAGATGCCCTTTTTACATCTACTTCTGCCACCTGTGTCACCGGCCTGACTGTTGTCAGCACCCGGGATGATCTTTCTTTTTTCGGGCAGCTGGTGGTTCTGGCCCAGTTCCAGATCGGGGGACTGGGTATTATGTCTTTTTCGACTCTTTTTGCCCTGCTTTTGGGCAAAAAGATCCACCTCCGGGGGCGTCTCTTGATTCAGGAGGATCTGAATCAGTTTTCTATTTCTGGCCTGGTGAGGCTTCTCCGGTATGTTCTTCTGTTTGTTTTGATTATCGAATCCCTGGGGATAATTCTCCTGTTTTCAAGGTTTATATCATTATATCCGGTCGGGACTGCATTTTACAAAGCGGTCTTCCATGCGGTTTCAGCATTTAACAACGCCGGTTTTGATGTTTTTGGCAACAGCCTGGAGAGTTTTAGCAATGATTTCTTCGTGCAGCTGGTCATGATTGCCCTTATCATACTGGGAGGGCTGGGGTTTGCAGTTTTGGCCGAAATTGTGCAACCCAGGAGCAGAAAGCGTTTTTCTTTGACTACCAGGCTGGTGCTACTCATGACAGGGTTTTTGCTCCTGGCAGGTCTTTTCAGTATTCTGTCCCTGGAATGGAATAATCCAGATACTCTGGGAAACCTGACCTTACCGGAAAAAATAGCCAACAGCTTTTTTCTCTCGGTTACCTCCAGGACAGCAGGTTTTAATACCATTCCCACCGATAGCTGGAGGGTTTCTACACTGCTTCTGGTCATATTCCTGATGTTCATCGGTGCTTCTCCCGGGTCCACAGGAGGTGGTGTCAAGACCACCACACTGGCAGTTTTGTTCCTGGCCATGAAAACCAGGATTAAAGGCTATGATGATATGGAAATATTCAACAGGAGACTGGATGGAGGGCTGGCGTTAAAAGCTTTTTCCCTGGTTACCCTGGCCGGTTTCTGGATTATCTCTATTACCTTCTTTCTTTCCATATTTGAAAATTTTTCTCTCCTGGAAATGCTCTTTGAAGCTACCTCTGCTTTTGGCACTGTTGGACTGAGTACCGGCATAACTGGTGACCTTTCCAACCCCAGCAAGGGGGCTATTATCCTGACCATGCTTTTGGGCCGGGTAGGTCCCATGAGTTTTGCCCTGGCCCTGGGTATGAGGCATTCATTACCCCGGCGGCGTTTACCGGAAGGAAAAGTGGTGGTGGGGTAAGAATATTTCTGGAAGGGGTACAATAAGGGGGAAAGGGGGAGGTCTGATTCTTATGCCAACCCTGGTTTTTTCCCCTGCCCGGGCCCTTTTTTACCTGTATATTACAGCAATTTTAACCGGCACTATCCTCCTCAGTTTGCCCTTTGCCACAGCTCAGGGCACGAGAGCCTCCTTGATGGTAGCCCTCTTTACAGCTACATCTGCCACCTGTGTCACCGGACTCGTGGTTGAGAACACCGGTTTCTACTGGTCTATATTCGGGCAGATGGTTATCATGTCTTTGATTTTCCTGGGCGGTCTGGGTCTTCTGACAGCTGGAACCATGGTTTCTATCGTTCTGGGAAGACATATTTCCTACCGGCAAAGAATGAGCCTGGCCCGGGAGAAAAATCTGGGACCAGGAGGTCTGGTGAGGTTGGTCCGCTCTATTGCCCTGATGGCTTCTGGTATTCAGATTCTGGGAGCAATTATTTTATCATTGGTTTTCAGGCAAAGCATGGCTCCAGGTCCGGCCCTCTACTATGGTATTTTTCATTCTATTTCTGCTTTCAATAATGCTGGTTTTGATCTCTTTTCTGCCAGTCTGCAGGAATTTCAGCTGAATCCAGCAATTAATTCGGTTTTTCTCCTGCTATTTGTTGCTGGAGGCTTTGGTTTTACAGTCCTCAATGACCTCAGCAGCAGGAGATGGAAAAGTTTATCCCTGAATACCAGGGTGGTTATCAGTGCTTCTCTGGTATTGATTCTGGCAGGCGCCCTGATATTTTTGATATTTGAAGGGGATAATGTCCTCGCTCCCCTATCAGTAGGCGAAAGACTACTGGTAGCCTTGTTCCAGAGCGCTACTGCTCGGACAGCAGGTTTTAGCACTGTTGACTTTGGACAGCTAGAGGATGAAACCCTTTTTTTCACCATAATTCTCATGTTCATAGGCGCGTCTCCTGCTTCAACTGGTGGAGGGATCAAGACAACAGCTGCTGTGCTCTTATTGGCCGGGTTAATTGGTGGTTTTTGGAGGGGAGAGGAAACGGTCATATTCCGGCGCAGCATCCCCGGTCACCTCTATAGAAAAAGTCTTATATTGTTCTTCCTGGCATTAATACTTGTAATATCCATGGTTTTGTTTATATCTATTCTGGAAGAAGAAGGTTTCATGGCAATCATGTTTGAAGTCACATCAGCCTTTGCAACAGTTGGCCTCTCTACCGGTATAACAGGTTATCTGGGGGAGGTTAGCAAGCTGCTTCTGATAATGACCATGATTGCCGGGCGCCTGGGACCTGTTAATCTGATTGAAGCACTTGGGCAATATGGCAGGAAGAAGAGACCAATTCACTTTCCAGAGGAAGACCTGATAATTGGTTGAGAAAGGAGTTAAATTGATGGCAGCCAGGAAAAAACTGGATTTTATGGTAATTGGATTGGGTAGATTTGGCTCCAGTGTGGCCAGAACACTGAGTGAACAGGGTTTTGATGTTCTGGCTATAGACATAAATGAGGAGCTGGTACAGGATCTTTCTCCTATGGTAACCCATGCTGTTCAGGCTGATGCCACAGATGAAGAGGTTCTCCGGTCCCTGGGGGCAGGAAATTTTGATGTTGCAGTGGTTGCCATAGGCGATAATCTGCAGGCCAATATCCTTGCTACCCTGATATTGAAGGAAATAGGTGTTCCGTGCGTGGTGGCCAAAGCTAAGAACCTGCTGCACGGGAAAATACTGGACCGGGTAGGTGCAGATCGGGTGGTTTTCCCGGAGCGGGATATGGGTATTCGCCTGGCCTTAAACTTGACCTCTGCCAGCCTGCAGGATTTTTTAGAGGTTACTCCCAATTTCAGTATTCATGAGGTTATAGCTAAGAAAAAGTGGTGGGGAAAAAGCCTGGCAGAACTGGAGTTTCGGACACGCTATGGGGTTAATATTGTTGCCCTCATGAGAGGAGAACTTGTGAATCCTCTCCCTCAGGCTGAGGATGTTATTAAAGAAGGGGATATACTGGTCATTATTGGCAAGAACGAAGACCTGGAAAAACTGGAGCGATAATCATGGAACTAATTACCAGCAGACAAAATAAAAGAATCAAGCATCTACGGGCCCTTTATAGCACCAACCTGGGTAAGGAGACAGGAGAAACGGTCCTGGAAGGTCCCTATCTGCTTCAGGCAGCCCGGGAGTGCAATGTAAATATTTTAGAGATATTTATGACAGAAAGATTTCTGGTTGAGAATCCTGAATGGGGAGAAACTGGCCTGCCTTCCTTCCTGGTAACAGAAGAGGTTATGGATAAGGCTGCTGAAGCGGTAACCCCGCAGGGAATTATAGCTCGAGCCCGACGGAAATATACTGCCCTGGAAGAATTGCTGAAAAGTGAGAAACTGCTTGTTCTCGATGGAATTCGGGACCCGGGTAATGCCGGAACCTTAATTAGAACTGCTGCTGCAGCAGGGATGGATGGTGTGGTGCTTTTAGCACCGGCAGTTGATCCTTTTCAACCTAAAGTTCTCAGGGCCACAGCAGGGGCAATTTTCCGCATACCTCTCAATGTTTTACAGGAAGAAGGGCAGGAAAATTTTTTCCACGGCCTGGAAGAAAAGTTTTCCATATATCTGGCTCAGACCCAAAAAGGGGAAAACTATCTCAAGGTACAGTATGAAACTCCTTTAGCTTTGATACTGGGAAGCGAAACTGAGGGTTTAAGAAACAGGGTTAAAGAGCTAAAAGCAAAAACTCTTAGTATACCTTTATATGGGGGAGTTGAATCTTTGAACGTGGCAGCAGCTGGTGCAGTCCTCATGTTTTCCTTAGCCAAGTGAGGTGCAATAACTTGTCAACAGCAGGACGTTGTGGTATAATTTAAATTAAATAAAAGAACGGAAGGGAAGTGGTCTTTTGAAAATTACGCCGCTCCTTCTCTGGAGAGTCTTTGAGCGGACCGGGTCTATTAGTGCTTATCTGGCTTATCGAAGACTGCTGTCCTTTTCCGAACGAACCACAGCCGGATAGAAAATAATGCTGAGGAAAGAGTTTTGGTAACCAGGGGAATATCCCCCACAGAGAAGAGGGTGCCATGGGCTGGAAGCACCCCGGGGATAGCCTGGTGAAGTTTCCCTCTGGAGGCGGAGGCTGAAATACAGTAGGCTGTCCCGGCCCATGCCGTTAACATGACAAGTGAACCTGTTTCTTACAGGTTAAATAGGGTGGTACCGCGGCCCCTCGTCCCTTCAGGCGAGGGGTATGGTTTTTTGTGGATAAGTTAGCTATTTTGGGCAAAGGGGGTTTTGTTATGCAGGAGAAGCTTAAAAAGCACAAAAAAGACGCCTTACAAAAAATTAAAAAGGCAAGCTCAAGGGTAGAGCTGGACAGGATTCAGGTGGCTTTCCTGGGAAAAAAAGGGGAAATCAGTGAAATTCTTCGGGGCATGGGCAAGCTTTCTACCCAGGAAAGGCCAGTTGTAGGAAGAATGGCTAATGAAGTTAAGGCTAAGATAGAAGAAGAACTGGAAAAGAGACTGGAAGTATTAAAGAAACAGGAAGAACAACAGCGTTTGCAGGAGGAGGCGATTGACGTTACGCTACCCGGCCTGCCGGTAAACAGGGGCCGGATTCATCCCCTCTACCGGATGCAGAAGGAACTGGAAGATGTTTTCAGGAGCATGGGGTTTTCCATAGAAGATGGGCCGGAAGTGGAAACAGACTACTATAATTTTGAAGCCCTTAATGTGCCGGCCAATCACCCAGCCCGTGATATGCAGGACACTTTCTATATAGAAGGGGGATATCTCCTCCGGACTCAGACCTCTCCTGTGCAGGTGAGGACCATGGAAAGACAATCCCCTCCCATACGTATTGTAGCACCAGGCAGATGTTACCGGGTAGATGAGCTGGATGCTACCCATTCACCGGTTTTTCATCAGATGGAAGGTTTGATGGTTGATAGGAACATAAGCATGGCTCATCTGAAGGGAGTTCTGGAGCTGGCCAGCACCAAGATATTTGGCCCTGATCGGCGTATTCGCTTCCGGCCCAGCTTTTTCCCTTTCACCGAACCCAGTGCTGAGGTTGATGTTTCCTGTTTTAACTGCCAGGGTTCTGGTTGTCGCTACTGTTCTAATAAAGGATGGCTGGAAATGCTGGGTGCAGGGATGGTGAATCCCAGGGTTCTGGAGATGTCCGGCATTGATTCAGAAAAGTACACCGGTTTTGCCTTTGGCATGGGATTGGATCGCATGGCTATGGCCAAATACGGTATAGAGGATATCCGTCATCTGTGGGAAAATGATATGCGTTTTTTACATCAATTTTAAGGGAGGGAAATTCTTTGCGAGTTCCATATAGTTGGCTTAGAGATCATATAGATATAGACCTGCCGGCCGAGGACGTTGCCAAAATTCTCACCATGAGTGGCCTGGAAGTTGAAGAGATAGATGAAATGGGAAAAGAACTTGAGCATATTGTGGTGGGAGAAGTTGTTAATGTAGTCCCCCATCCCCGGGCTAAGAATTTAAATCTCCTGGATGTGAATACCGGAGAAGGCAAAGTTAAAGTAGTCTGTGGTGATAAAAATATTCAAGATGGCATGAAAGTTATATATGCCCGGCCGGGCATAACTCTACCAGGAGGAAAGCAGGTGGAGGAACTAGAGATTCGGGGAGAGAATTCTCACGGTATGCTCTGTTCAGCAGAGGAGTTGAACCTACAGGAAGATGCAGAGGGAGTCATGGTTCTGGAAAAGAGTGCCCGGGTAGGTGAGGCAGTTAGAAAATACCTGGAGCTGGAAGATCAAATATTTGGACTGGACCTTACTCCCAATTATGGCCATGCCTTGAGCATTGTAGGGGTGGCCCGGGAGCTGGCAGCTGTAACCGGCAATGATCTTAAGATGCTACAGGTGATAGAGGAGAAGGAGAGCGGTCGGGTGGAAGATATACTGGGGGTAAATATAGAGGACCCGGATCTTTGCCCCCGCTATACTGCCAGGATAATAGAAGGGGTGTGGATAGGCCCTTCTCCCTCCTGGATGCAGAAACGTCTTCTGGCAGCTGGAGTTCGACCGGTTAACAATATTGTTGATATTACCAATTATGTTATGCTGGAGATGGGACAGCCTCTTCATGCCTTTGATTTTGATAAGCTGGCCAGCAATGAGATAGTTGTGAGAAGGGCCCGGGAAGGAGAAAAAATTGTTACCCTGGATGATAAGGAGCGTACCCTGCACGAAGAGATGCTAATAATTGCCGACAAGAAAAAGCCGGTAGCCCTGGCGGGTGTCATGGGTGGTATTGAGAGCGAGGTTACAGAAGAAACCCATAATGTTCTCCTGGAGGCGGCCTGTTTTATCCCTGCTACAGTGCGCAAAACAGCCAGGGAACTTACACTGCACAGCCCTTCCTCCCACAGGTTTGAACGGGGTGTGGATATAGAAAATATAAAGAGGGCCAGCCTCCGGGCTGCCCAGCTCATGGTAGAACTGGCCGGTGGAGAACTAATTGGGGGAGTTGTTGATGAATACCCCCGCCTGCGGGAGCCACTACGATTAGAACTTCGCCCGCATCGAGTAAATCAGGTGCTGGGAACTGATATCCCCAGGATGGAAATAAGGAACATACTGGAAAGGTTGCAGTTCAAGGTTAAAGATTCCCGGACCAACAAGGAGTTTCTCAGAGTTTCTGTTCCTTCTTTTCGCAATGATGTGGAAATAGAAGCTGATCTCATTGAGGAAGTTGCCCGGATATATGGATATGAGCGAATTCCAGTTGAACTCCCTACAGTAGAAATGACCCTGGGGGAAAAAGGTCCTGGTCAGGAGCTGGAAAGTCATACAGTGAATTTTTTCAGTGCAGCTGGCTTTGATCAGGTTCTGACCATGCCCCTGGTCCGGCAGGAGGAGGAAGTGGAAGCATCTATTAAGCTTCAGAATTATATTAGCAGGGAAAATGCAGCTTTGCGCAGCAAAATATTTCCTGGTATACTCCGGATATTGAATTTCAACCTTAATCGACAGCAGGACAAAGCCTGTTTCTTTGAAATCAGTCGGGTTTTTGCACCCCGGGACTCAGAACAGCCCCGGGAACCTCGACATCTGGTAGCCTGTGCTATGGGGTTAGAAGGTGCTGCAAGCTGGTACGGGGAGGCACCTGAGTTCTTCCACCTGAAAGGGTGTTTGGAAGATTACCTGGAAAGCCTCAATTTGCAGGTAACTTTTTTAAAATCTCAGTACAGCTTTCTTCACCCGGGCCGGCAGGCAGAAATAATGCTGGCAGATGAATCTCTAGGATTTATAGGGGAGGTGCATCCAGAAACCCAGGAAAAATACCAGCTTCAAAGGACAGCTATAATGGAAATTACCCTGGAGTTGCTGGAGGAAAAAGGCAGGTTGGTAGCAGATTTCCGGGGAGTCCCCCGTTTTCCTTCCATCACCAGAGATCTGGCCCTGGTGGTGGCAGAGAATATTACTGCAGCCCAGTTGATGCAGGTGATAAGAGAAGAGGGTGGAGACCTTTTAGAGGAGTTGACTCTGTTTGATGTTTACAGAGGAGAGCAGATCCCTGAAGATAAAAAGAGCCTGGCTTTCCGGATGGTTTTTCGCAGTCCCACCCGGACTCTCACTGACCAGGAGGTGGATGAGCGCCTGGAAAGGATGGTAGCAGTGGTGGCAGAGCGCTATAAGGGGGAAATAAGGAAGTAAATGGAGCAGGCCCCTCTTATTCCAAAAGAGGGGCTTTTAATTGCACCTCAAAAGAAGGATTTTGACCTGGTTTTTAGAAAATTAGAGTAAAAGGGTTGCAAAAGGTGGGGAGTATAATGAGGGGGCGGAACGCTGATAATAAAAAGCAGGAGGTAGAAGTTACACTTCTTGGTGAAAAATTTGTTTTCAAAGGAGAGAGCCCGGAGCACATAAAAGAGGTGGCAGCCCTTGTCAATTCCCAGCTGGAGGAAGTCAGGGATAATTTTCCTAACCTTGGTCGCAACAGGGTTCTCATCCTGGGAATAATGAAACTGGGGGATGCTCTTACCCGGTTAAAGAAGGAGAATGAAGAACTTCTGGACTTTTTTGCCAGGGAGGAGTGAAAGGAATGCCCGGCCTGGAACTGCTGGACCTGGGGATTATTGTTATCCTTTTGATTTTCTTGTTCCGGGGCTACCGTAAGGGATTTCTCAAGCAGACCGCTGCCTTGGCCGGTTTTGTCCTGGGCGTTATAATAGCTCTGGACAGGTATTATATTGTTGCCAGTTTTCTGCAAGAGCATCTTCTGCTGCCGGAGTTTTTTGCCAATTTGGTTGGCTTTGTTCTATTGGCACTTATCATAAGCGGTCTTATAAATATTATTGGTTTTTTCCTGCATCGGATAACAGCTTTTATTTTTTTCAATTACCTGGACAGTATAGGGGGAGCTGGACTGGGACTTCTAAAGGGAGGAATACTTGTTTATCTTGGTCTGCTTCTTCTTTCCCAGGTTCCGTACAGCTTTATAATGGAACCAATTGCTGCTTCCAGGCTGGCTCAAGATTTTTTGCAAATAACGCCATTTGTTCAGGAGAACATTGAAAGGTTATTCCAACAGCACTAGCAGGCCTCCTGGGCCTGCTCTATTTTTGAGGAGGCCTGTTAATGGAAAAGTATGAAGTAGCCTGGATACTGGAGGAGATTGGAGATTTCCTGGAAATACTGGGGGAGAACAGTTACCGGGTCCGGGCCTATAGAAAAGCTGCTCATAATCTCAGATCCTTCCCTGATTCATTGCAGGAGATAGCCAGGAAGGGGGAGCTGGCAAAGATACCAGGGATAGGGAAAAGTATTGAGGGAGAAATTGAAAACATAATAAAAAGTGGTGATTCACAGCTGCTCAAGGAATTAAAAAACTCAGTGCCTGAGCCTGTTAAGGTTCTATACCATCTGCCAGGTGTGACGCCTGCAGTGGCAGGACTCATCCACCGCAGATTAAGAATTAACAGCAATAAAGACTTAAAGAGGGCACTGGCAGAAAAAGCTATAAGGGGGTTACCAGGTCTGGGAGCCAAGGCGGAAGAAACAATTCGGCAGGCCCTTTTGACTCATGAGACAGATGGTAGTTCGCTGCTTTCTGCAGCCTTAGAGCAGGGAGAAAAGATGATGGACAGGTTGATGCCCCTGCCTGATTTGTTCAGAGTTTCACTGACAGGGGAAACAAGGAGAGGAGAAGAGACAGTTGACGAGCTTGGTCTGCTGGCTGTATCAGATGAACCAAGAGCTCTAGTAAATTTCGTATTGAGTTTTCCCGAAGTTGCTGAATTATTATCAGAAGAAAAAGGTATATATGGATTTTCCCTGAAGTACGGTTTACCAATCAGGCTTGTGATCTGCCAGGAGAACCAATAT
>PUNT01000100.1 GCA_003551905.1 Halanaerobiales bacterium | reverse complement strand
CAATGCGAGAAAATAGCTTCCTGGACCCATAGGCATGGATTCTATCTAAAGTGTTTGCTAAGGCATCATCCTTAAAATCAGAAGCGTGTACTCCTCTGCCAAAGATAAGTTCAGTATCAATATCTTCAAAAAAACTTTCATACTGATAAAAGGCAGTTCTGCCACTTAAAATATTGATAATCATGGCTTTGATTAACAAGCCAGGGCTTAGGTTCCACTGCTTCTCATCCCAACATACCAGGCTGTCTACCATCTCAACTATATTCAATGCATCACAAAGGGCTCCAATCAGCGGAGCAGGACCAGCATGCAGGGCTTTAACCTCTTTTGCCATTTACCTCACCTCCTATTGATAATTATACAGGAGGTGGAGAAAAAGTACAAGTAAAATATTCCCATATTATATCTTTTTTGTTTGTTTTTGGCGTTTTCTTTAAAGATATTTTTGGGTTCATAAGATAATTATTTTGAATTACCCTTAAGGGTCCGAAATAGAGGCTTTAGACAAGGAGGCCAGGGCTGCCGTATCATCGCTGTCAAGTAGGGCCAATCCCACCAGACGCAGGGTAAGTTTTATCTATCATGCTGAAGGCTATGATATTCCCGGTGGCTGGGAACCACTTATGAGGAATTATTACGATGTCATGTACTCTGAGAGCTATGATTGGTGGTACCTAGCATTAGCTTTTCCCCTGCCACCACAGCAGCAAAAAGAAATTGTGAAGTATTCCTTTGAAGGCATTGAAGATATGGGGGTAGATGTCTCTTTTTGCGGTAAAAGGGCAATTGTGAGCATTTACTGCCGCCTTATACCTTTTGGGCCCTATGACCATGAACCATGGGAATTACTTGCAGAAGAAGATGACAAAGATAACCATAATGCTTTAGAAGATGATCTTGTAGCTGAGATAAAGGATTCATTGCTGCTTCTGCTGGTTAAGATGCGAAGACAACTGATGGAAGGCGATTACCGCACTCTCTACGAGGTCTGGAAGAAGTATGGTTATCCAGAAGATGCAGAGGAAGAGGAATGGCCAAAGCCTCCTGTTCCAGAGGAAAAAAAGACAGGAAAAGAAGTGATTGCTGATTTTGCTGGGATGCTGGACTCTATTTAACCGTATAAGGATTTCATTACTGCTGCTCCAAAATGAGAGTCAAAAAATTTTTCTCAGGGTGGAAGTTCATGATATTGTTCCGGTAAAAAAGGGAGGGCTATGCCATGAGTGATACCAAAATATTTTTTCAGGGCACCATTTTCTCGGTTCAACCCCGGATACGTCTTACCCGTTCTTTTGATGAGCGATTCCATAATTACCTGGGCTATTCTCTGCAGCTTGAAGGGGAAATCGGGGAGCAAAAAGAGGAGTATCTGGTGGGGATCGGCAAAGCAGCTCAGGCCAGGCACGATTTCCGGGCAGGAGACGTGATTAGCGGACAGTGTTTAATGGTTCCAGAGCCGGATTTGGAACCCGTGCACTTTTACAAGGTATCAAAGCTAAAAGTGGTCTGGCGAGGCATGGATAAAAAAAGGCAAGCACCTCCCTGGCAGGGGGTTCCCCCGGTCTTGGAGGAGTACCGGAGGAGGGGGCGCCGCCGCCTTGCAGCAAAAACCTATGAGACAAAATGCATGGTCTGTATCTGGGGATGTCTTATGGCTGTGGAAATGATCATCGATCATTGGAAACCAGACCTGAGAAAATACAGGCGTGAAACCTTCTGTTACGGACCGAAATCCTGCAAATTTTATAAACCGGGTCCAACCAGAAAAGTCCCGGGCCGCAAAGGTATGGTATGGGAAGAAGCAGACTGGATAGATGAACAAGAGGTTTCCCACCGTGAAGATGATGAATAGGGAAATGTCATTATGGGCTCCAGGAGATTATTTCCCATACAAAGGCAGCCATTTTTTAAAATTGCAGCCGAGAAATGGCGGGATAAGCGAAACAACCTTTGCTATTTCCTGTACAGTCAGGTAGGCCAAAAGTATTATTTATTACCATCCCTCCACAAAAGAGCTAAAGCTCTAGCAGTACCAATTGGATACAAACGTGTTTCTGGATCTAAATTATCCTTACCAATAACAATATCTGCCCCTTCACTTATTAGCTCATTAATTGAAGGTTTGGCTTCCAGACAGTCAGTAACATGTTTCCTGCTCAAGGAAATCACAGCTCTGACCTCATCCTCTTTTACCTGACGTATGACAGATTTGATTTTAGCCCGATAGATAACAATATAATAGACTTTTCCCTCCTGTGGGCTGCCCTCAGGATAGAGCATATCAAACAATGCTAAAGGCCTTGGGCTGTCATCAATATCAATGGTTTTTATTTCCCCATCTGATTGGACCCTATATGTCTCCCTGGCAGTTAATATTTCAATTTCACAATTGATTTCTTCCTTCGCCTCTCTTCTGGCACATTCTATAAGATTCTCACCTTCTTCTAAATGCCCTCCGATACCGGCAAAGAAGAGCTGCCCCTCAGGACATACGTGGCGATCTCCAGCAATACAAAACAGATAATGCTCACCTTCTTCCAGAACAAGCCCTACTCCCAGCTCAACACCAGCTGGGATATGTTCTTTTATACTCATTTTTTCACCCCTTATTCCAGATCAACTTTAAATAACTCACTTTTTTTGAAAAACTGATATGTGCATCCCACTATTGCTGGTAAAAGAGCCTTTTTGCCAGTCACCCCACCTTTCCTGAAGTTCAAACCCGGTTAATCGCCCCATCAAGTCCAGTTCTGTTGGCCAGGCATACCTAAGACTGACTGGATACATTCTTATCCCCTCTTCTGTTATATGAACAGTTTGAGTTGTAATTCTTTGATCTACTTCATCATGCCTTGAACATTCTAACTTGATATTATTGAGCTCTGCATCTATAGTTCTTACCGTTTGCCCTCTATCAAAGCGCTTTAGATCCGGAAAAAATACTTCAATGACAAATTTCCCATTATCTTTTAATATTTTTTGCACACACTGGAAGCAATTTACTTGTTCCTCCTGGGATAGCAGGGCAAAGAACGTATTAAAAACAACAAAGACAATATCATATTTTTCTGTTGTCGTGAAGTTTGAGAAATCTCCTATCTGGACAGGAATATCTTCCCCACCCGGTTTGCTCCTTAATTTGTCAACCATTGATGGGGAAGAATCGATTCCCCCAACCTTTATCCCTCGCTTTGACAGTGGAATAGCTATTCGCCCGGTTCCTATCCCAAGCTCAAAAGCAGAACCATCAGGAGCAAGTTCCCATATGCGCTGGATAATCTCCTCATCAAACGAACCGTACAGGTCATCATAGGCACCAGCAATTTTTTCACCATAAGTAGAAGCATTATACTCTTTCATCAGTTTTCCTCCCAACTAAAAGGGTTTTATTAACTAGCCCAGCACCTTACTATTACCGACCTTTTTTCACTGTAATCTTTTCTAAAGACAAATATCCCTGAGGAATAGAAATATCTCAGGGACACAAAAGTCAATATCATGTTTCTATTCACTCAATGACTTTATTTTCAGTCATTAACTCCCACCTCATACCAAACCTGTCTATCAATGATGCAAAACAACTGCTATATGTAGTTTCCTGTATGGGATAAATTATGGAAGCGCCATCAGCTAAGATATTGTACGCATTCTTGACTTCTTCAGGAGAATCAAATGTGACTACCATAGATATATTCTGGCCTTTTTGAATTTCCTCAAATTCATCGGAGAACATAAATCTTTGATTACCAATCATCATCTCAGCATGGTATACATAGTTCTTTGCTTTTTCTGGCAAACCCTCTAAAGAAAAATCAGAGGGATCTGCATCTTTATAATACATCATCATGGTCATCTTGGCCTGGAATGCTTCTTCATATAATTTAAGTGCTTTCTGGCAATTACCATTAAAATGATAATTAGGTGTTACCTGCATAGCTCATTCCTCCTTGTCATCTTGGAGTACTGGATTCTGCAGAGGAGATAACTTAAACTTTCTTATGGAATGGAGCATGCTATTATTTTGCATTTCATCCAGAGGTAATTCCTGGCCTATAGAAGGGTCTATACTCTTCTTTCTTATGAGATATATTCAGGAAAAACTGAAGTTGCAAAGCTTTTTTATCTTATTTTTCTTTCTACATACATATATTTTTTCCTTTAAATCATTAAAATTACTGCTCTTAGACACAATTAGTCCTCATTCTCTATCTGCCAAACATCAACAGAACATATTGCAAAAGACAATTTAAAAGATTGACTACTACGTGCGACGTAATTACATCGCTTACAAGTTCCATGCCCAGAGGAAACTGGCAATGCTACAAATATCACCATGTAACGCTGGGAATTCTTAGTTCAAAATAACTTTTCACTGCAGTACCTCGATACGCCTGCGCAGAGAAGCAAATGCCAGGCTTTTTAACCTGGTCAACATTGCAGTTGGCCCGGCCAGAATAAAGGCAATGGGAGAAAACGAATCCAGGTTTCTGCTATGAAGCAATTTTTTCCTCT
>PUNT01000026.1 GCA_003551905.1 Halanaerobiales bacterium | reverse complement strand
CCCTATATAGATATTTTGCTATAGTAAATTATCTATGTAAATAGAAAGGGTGTGGATGTATGGCGTGACGCATTCATCCGCGCCGCAAGCTGACGCGGTTTTCTGCTAGTTTTCCTATAACTCTCTGCTGGGCTGTAGATATCAATGTGGGCAAGGGGTTCTCAGGGGAACTACAGAAAAAGCATCTAGAAGAAATGGAGAACAAAAAGAAAGATCTGGAGGATGTGGGGTTTACAGTTAAATATGAGGCTCCAATAGGATTTCCGCCGGCAGAAATAATCAAGACAGCTCACAAGCACGAGTCTCAATTAATTGTAATCGGCTCCCGGGGGAAAAATATTGCTCGAGAAATATTTTTAGGCAGTACCGTTTCCGGGCTGATTCGTATTACAACCCTTCCCACCTTGCTTGAACGCATTGAACTTGTTCAGCACCTAGACCCATCTTCATGCAGCCTTGTATGTAAGCGTAAGTTTAAGTCACTACTGGTGCCTACTGATTTTTCTTCCAGAGCCAGAGAAGCGGAAAACGTGGCAATACAGCTAGCACCATATGCTGAAAAATTGGTTTTTGTTTCTGTAATCGATGAAGGAGATGAGCAGGAGGAGATCAGCAAACTGGAAACTGAAACCAGAGAAAAGCTTAAAGAATTAAAACAACAGAATAATGATATTTCTGAAAAAATAAAGATCTCAGTCGCTACTGGCATCCCTTCCCAGTTCATTAACCAAGTTGCAAAAGAAGAAGAGAGCACCCTGATAATCATGGGTACCCGTGGTAAAGGCAGGCTTGCCGGGCTTAAGCTGGGGAGCACAGCAGAAAATGTATCTCGCTATTCAAAAAGACCGGTTCTTTTAGTTCCTGAACAACAAAACCATAATTTATAATAATCTTTTAATAATATAAAAAAAATTGCTGGGGCACTATATGCTTAAACCATGGAATTAGCTATATTCTTAATAAAAGGAGGCAAAGATTGTGTCTGAAGAGAAAGGATATGAACTGAGTTTTTTTCACAGGTACCTTTCCCTATGGGTTGGTCTATGTATAGTATTAGGGATCGTATTAGGCAGAATCATTCCTGGGGCTGCAGAGTTTCTAAGCGAAATCCAGGTAGAACAGGTTAATATACCTATAGCCATACTGCTTTTTGCCATGATGTACCCCATCATGCTACAGATTGATTTCAGCGAGGTAGTAAATGCGGTAAAAGCCCCCAGGGCAGTAATACTCACCCTGGTTATTAACTGGCTTGTTAAGCCTTTCAGCATGTTCTTTTTTGCCTGGCTGTTCTTTAGAGTCATCTGGGCACCATTTTTAGGGTATGAGTTAGCAGGTGAGTACATGGCCGGGATGATTCTTCTTGGTATCGCCCCATGTACCGCCATGGTTCTGGTTTTCAGCTACCTGGCCAAGGGTTTTATGGGATTAACCCTGGTGTTGGTGGCCATTAATTCTCTTACCATGCTGGTCCTGTATGCGCCCCTGGGCAATTTCCTGCTGGACATAGCTGATATGCCCATACCCTTCTGGACCATCTTTTTGAGTATCATGCTTTATGTAGGAGTTTCTCTTGTGGCAGGTTATATAACACGAACCCGGCTCATTAAGAAGCGTGGCTTGCATTGGTACGAAACAGTATTCTTGAAGAATATGGGCAATATCTCAATTGTGGCCCTGCTGGCTACATTGCTTTACCTGTTCATGCTGCAGGGTGATGTAATATTAAATAACCCTCTCTCGGTAGGTATGATAGCCATACCCCTGGTTATTCAAGTAATGTTTATTTTCTCTATAGGTTACCTGATAGCTAAACTTATCGGTCTCACTTACGAAGAAGCAGCACCAGCCTCCATGATCGGCGCCAGCAACCACTTCGAGGTAGCCATTGCCACGGCTGTTACGGTTTTTGGCCTGGGTTCAGGGGCTGCTCTTTCAACTGTGGTAGGAGTTTTAATCGAGGTTCCGGTAATGCTGCTGCTGGTAACCATCTGCTTGCGAACCGCTCACTGGTTCCCCACTATGTCTGCTTACAGCAACAAGATACCAAAAAAATAACTATATTTCCCCAATAAGGGTTGCTTTTCCACTTGGGTAATAAGCTTTTGGTGTTGAGAAATATTTTACCCACCAGTACTTGACCAAAAACTCTTGACAGATTAGAGGAAAAAGACTATATTTATATTCGAATAAACTAATATGCCATTGGTGGTGGTAAAAGTGCCCGGGAAAAGGGAAATACTTTGCCATGCAACAGCAGAAATGCTAAAAGCCCTGGCCCATCCAACCCGTCTGCGTATAATTGAAAGCTTAAAAGAAGGGGAAAAATGTGTCTGTGAACTGGCACCGGAATTAAAGCTGGAACAGGCTAATATTTCCCAGCATTTAAGTATTCTAAAAAAACAGGGCTTTATAGTCGGCCAGCAAAGGGGTATGAGAACATTTTATCGGATCTGCCATCAGGAGGTGTTTGATCTGGTGTCTTTAATTCATTCCCTCCTGGAAAAAAAAATCAGGCAAGAAGCATCTCTCTTCGGAGATGATTCCTGAAACCTACAGTTAACTGCAGATAAAAAAGCTGTTGGCATTTCTGTCAACAGCTTTTCCAGCTCATCTGATCCAGGGAAAAAACTCATTGGCCCATTCCACAGACTGCAAAAAGATAGGTGGGACCCTTTCTGTATTAATCCCCAGCTTCTGACTGTTTTCAGTCACTGCTGGCCAGCTCCCTACCTCATAGGCCTTTGTCAGATCATAGAATACCTCCAAGTTACCTCCCCTCCCCAGGAGAGGTTCTTTTATATCATCATCAAGGGGAAGTTCGTTGAGGACATCCTCCATGGGACGATCCAGGAGAGCATCTATAAGAGAAAATAACCCCATCATAAAGATGTCTGCGCTCTTTTCTTCCAGATGAGTCTCCCAGGCAACCAGTTCTCCAAACCTGGCCCGGATGATTGAACTCATCAAAAGTTCATCTGGTTTATCTTCCCCCATGTTACGCATGGTCATGAGGGTCAGCCATTTCCTTATCTCCTTCATTCCCAGTATTACCAGGGCATGTTTTACAGATTTTACTTTTGTCCGGAAACCAAAGGCAGCAGAATTAACCAGCTTCAGAAGTTTATATGACATGGCAACATCCCGGGATACAAAGCTGGAAAGCTTTTCAAAATCTGGATCAGGTTTATGGAGTTCTTCCAAGAGCTGCATGGCAGTAATCTTGTAAGCTGGTATATCCTTACCCTTCAAGATATAGGGGCGGCAGAAGTAATAACCCTGAAAATAGTTATAACCATATTCTCTGGCTTGAACATATTCCTCATGGGTTTCAACCTTTTCTGCCAGAAATTCCAACTCTTCCCGGCCATATTCCCTGATATATTCTATTTTTTCCACTTCTGTGGATTCTTGAAAGTCAACCTTAACAATATCAGCCAGGGGCAAAAGCGCACGACTTTTATTTGATAAAGCAAAGTCATCCAGAATTAAAAGATAACCGCGACTCTTGAGGTTCTGGCAGATCTTGATTATTTCTTCATCTCCCTCCACTGTCTCAAGTATTTCTATACCAATTAAATCTGGGGGGAAAAGACCGGGGTAGCCTTCCTTGAGAAGATTGGAAGTGAAGTTGATAAAAGCTTTCTTCCCTCCTGTGAGAGATTCAATACCCAGCAGTAGAAAGCTATCAGCCAGCACCTGAGATGTGGCCAGATCACCATTATACTGGGTGCACAAATTAGCCAGGCTGGAGCGGAATAATAGCTCATAGGCAAAAACCTCGTTTTTTCTATTGAATATTGGCTGACGAGCAACAAAAACATTCATATTTGATTTCTTCTCCTTACCGGAAAATATTCTTTTACCCCGGCATATTTCTCCTTTTTTTCACAGATTCCTGCAGAAATGTATCAACCCCCTATTACCTTTTTCCCACCCATATAATCCTGCAGAACCCGGGGGATATGAATTCTCCCCTCCTGATCCTGGAAATTCTCCATGATGGCTACCACTGTTCTTCCCACTGCCAGGCCAGAACCGTTTAAGGTGTGGGCATATTCTGCCTTTTCTCCAGGAGCAGGCCGGTGACGGATTTGAGCTCGCCGAGCCTGAAAATCGGTAAAATTGGTACAGGAGCTAATTTCCCGATATTTGCCAGAGCTGGGAACCCAGACCTCCAGGTCATAGGTAAAAGCAGAAGCAAATCCCAGATCACCAGTACAGAGTCCTACTTTACGGTAGGGAAGCTCCAGTAACTGGAGAATCTTTTCCGCTTCCGAAACCAATACTTCCAGCTGTTCCCAGGAGGTTTTAGGGGAGGTGAAATTCACCAGCTCTACCTTGTTAAATTGATGCTGACGGATTATGCCCCGGGTATCTCGCCCATGAGCACCTGCTTCACTTCTAAAACAAGCGCTGTAACCACAGACTTTTATGGGTAAATCCTCATTTTTAAGGACCTCCTCCCGGAAAATATTGGTGAGAGGCACTTCTGCAGTGGGTATTAAATAGAGTTCCTCTTCCGGGCAGTAGAAGAGATCCTGGGCAAATTTGGGCAGTTGTCCAGTGCCAAACATGCTATCAGAATTGGCCAGGAAAGGAGGGAAAATTTCCTGATAGCCATGATGGGCAGTATGGTAGTCAATAAAGAAATTGATGAGAGCCCGCTCCAATAGTGCTCCATCCCCCTTCATGAACACAAACCTGCTGCCGGCAACCTTGCCACCCCGGGGAATATCAAGTATATCAAGGTTTTCTCCCAGTTCCCAGTGGGGCCGGGGTTCAAAGGAAAACTCCGGTATCTCTCCCCAGCTGCTTATTATCTTATTATCTTCCTCAGTAGTTCCTACCGGCACCTCTTCATGAGGGATATTGGGTAGTTCAGTTAAAAATTTATGCCATGCTTTTTCCACTCCCCTTCTTTCTTCTTCCAGTTCTTTAATTTTGCCAGCAATCTTCTGCATCTCAAGAATTTTTTCCTGGGCATCTCCGCCCTGTCTCTTGGCCTCTGCTATTTCCTGAGAAACCTTGTTTCGAACCTGTTTTAACCGCTCCTCTTCCTGCAAGATATTGCGCCTTTTATGGTCCAGCTCCAAATATGGCTGCAGTGAAATGCCCGGATCCCTCCGCTGCAATTGTTTTTCTACCTCTCCGGGGTTCTCCCGGATGAGCCGATGGTCAATCATGCCAGATTACCTCCTTTATTTTTTTAATAAAAAACTTCCGCCCCCTGTGGGGACGGAAGACTTTACTCCCGCGGTGCCACCCCGGTTGGCAGCACAAAAAAGCTACCCTCTCGGAAGTGATAACGGAATAAACCGGCGGCACTTACTGATTATTTTTTCAGTACCGCGCTCCCGGGTGGATTCAGTCCTCTACCAGGCCTGCTCACAGCAACCGCCGGCTCTCTGTAACTGGCTGAGAACTTACTGTCCCAATCATCGCTTTTTATGGTTATTACCTTGTTATTTCCCAATATTATAATACAACAGGGCAATTTTGGCAAGGGATAGATTCTGGTTTCCCTTTAATAAAGGATCCGCAGCTGGCGGTAATAAGAATCAGACAGGAAATACTGCAAGAAGTCCCACTCTCCGGGCAGCTGAAGATTGATACTTTCCAGACGTAAGAATTGTTCCCAAAAACTTCTTCTCTCCAGCTCAATAACTCTAGGAACAGGGTCAAGGCCTGTTAGCTCTCCCAGTTTCTCCAGAGCATCGCTGAAATTTCCCAGTCCATCTATAAGGTTTTTTTCCAGGGCCTGAGATCCCAGAACTACCCGGCCATCAGCTATTTCTTCAATTTCCTCTCTACTCAAATTCCGCCCTTTTACCACATCCAGGACAAATTGCTCATGAACCTCATCCAGTAGAGCCTGGAAATACTCTCCTTCTTCCGGCTCCATTGGCCGGAATAGGGACCCGGCATCCTTCATTTCCCCGGATTTGAATGTCTCAGCCTTCACACCCAGCTTATCCAGCATTTCACTGATTTCCATAAACTCCATAACTGCACCGATACTACCGGTCATTGTAGCCGGGTTGGCAATAATAAAATCAGCCATTGAGGCAATGTAGTAAGCTCCGGAAGCTGCTGAATCACCAAGAGAGGCAACCACAACCTTGTCTTTTTCCCGGAACCTTTCTAACTCCCGGTATATTTCTTGAGAACCTGCAGCACTGCCCCCTGGACTATTGATGGCTATAAGTAAACCTTTTACCCGCTCATCAACACTTGCTTTCCTGATGAGAGATACTATGCCAGGAGCTGAAGCTCCTTCCATGAACAGTCCTGGTGAACTGGACGTTATAACGCCTTCTATTCTGATAACAGCAATACCTTCTGCCACCCTATAATCAGGGCCAGGCATCAGTAGGGCTATAAAACCCAGGATGAGGATAACAATTAAGACTCCTCCCACCAACCAGTACCTTTTACGCTTCTCCATACCCAAAACCCCCTCTCGCATATACTTCTAATGGAAACTTCTACATGTACCTCCTCCTCCCTCTTTACTATTTTCCAAATTCAAGCAGGAATATAAAAGTGATTGCAGTATCCATTAAATAAAGCAGTACTTCCTGTAGCTATTATTGTTGCCACAAAAGTTAGTATTATCAAACATTTCAATGGATTATGGAATCAAGCCACATTATTTTTAAGGAGGGATCTTATGGAAAATGTCCTGCGTAAAAGCCTGGGACAGGAGGGCTATCAGGATATCCGCTTTGAGGATTTAACC
Organism: Halanaerobiales bacterium; assembly: GCA_003551905.1. GTDB lineage: Bacteria > Bacillota > Halanaerobiia > B1SED10-174 > B1SED10-174 > B1SED10-174. The sequence goes on along the minus strand of PUNT01000026.1, from coordinate 11,714 downwards.
CAGACCTCCATTGTCTACAAGGGCAAAGAGCTGGACAGCATTACCGCCAGCCGGCTGCAGGGTGGGCATGCCCGGGCCCTGGCAGGAGGAGGTTGGGGAACATTCTCTTACACTGAACTGGACCAGACCCCTAACGCAGCCAAAGAAGCTCTGGCTGCCAGTAAGTTAATTCCTGGCAGCTTTTCTCTGGCAAAAGTTCCCAAAGTTCAGGAGGAAGTGGGGGTAGAGCCCAAAGGTGATCCCAGGGAAATATCCCTGGCAGAGAAAAAATCCTTACTGGAGAAATACAACAACATGGTTCTGAAACATGAAGGAATTCAATCAACAGAAGCCCGTTATTACGAGCTCAACCGTATGAAGCATTTCTGCAACAATGAAGGGAGCATGATCCATCAGGAACAGCTACTGGTAGGAATTATACTGCGTATAATTGCTCGGCGGGGATCCATTATCCAGCGTACCAGCGTTGCACTGGGAGGTTCACCTCATTTCCAGGACCTTTTAAACAAGGAAGAAGAAATTGAAGAGAAGGTAAAGGAAACCCTGGGGTTGCTGGATGCTGAACCGGTAAAAGCCGGTAATTACACGGTAATTCTGGATCCTGACTGCACCAGCGTTTTTATCCATGAAGCATTCGGTCATCTCAGTGAATCAGACTTTCTAGCTAACAATCCATCCCTGCAAAAAGTCATGGTGCTGGGACGACAGTTTGGACCTCCCTTCTTAAACGTCATCGATGATCCCAATATTCCTGACCTGCCCGGCTACTTCCGGTACGACGACGAGGGCGTTCAGGGTAAGGAAACTTTCCTGATTAAAGATGGCAAGCTGAGTGGCAGGCTCCATTCCCGGGAAACTGCCGGGAAACTGGGAGAAGAGCCTACAGGTAATTGCCGTGCGCAGAATTATACCTTCACACCTATTGTTCGCATGACCACCACCTATATTGACAACGGTCCCCACACTTTCCTGGAAATGTTAGAATCAATTGATAATGGCCTGTACTTAAAAGGCGCTGGCGGCGGCCAGACCTCTGGAGAATTCTTCACCTTCGGCACTCAGATAGGCTACAAGATAGAAAATGGCAAACTGGGGCCCATGGTCAGGGATGCCACCCTCTCTGGTAATCTCTTCAAAACCTTAGACAACATTAAAATGGTAGGCAATGACCTGATATTCAGAAGAGCCGGTGGCTGTGGCAAGGGGTCCCAGGTGCTAGCGGACGTTTCCAGCGGAGCTCCGCATGTAAAAATTCGGGATATGGCCATAGGAGGTCGATAAAAGGTGAAAAATCTACTGCAACTGATCCGTCAGAAAGGAGATAGCGGTGAAATAGTAGCCCTCCGGGAAAGGGAAATACCGGTGTCATTTGAAAGGGGAGTTCTGCAGAAGATAAACAAAAAAGATACTTACGGCCTGGCAGTGAGAATTATCAATAATGGTCGCCTGGGTTTTGCTACAGCCTCCTCCCCTCAAGACCATTCTGTAGTGCAGAAAGCAGCAGATATTTGTGAATTTGGTGATCCAGTTGAGCTGAATTTTCCTGCTGAAGATATTACCAGTGTAGAATGCTTTGATGATCGGTTGGCAGAGCTAACAGAAAAAGAGCTAATAGCTGAAGCCCGGCGGGTTCTGGATCTGATGACAGCTTATGATGATTCCATCCCAGCTAATGTCTCAGCCCAGATTCGCGAAAATACCATGGAAATAGTCAATACAACCGGCCTGGAAGAAAGTTATAAAAAAACTGCTCTGATTTTTTCTCTCAGCACCCTTTCTCCTCATGGCTTTTTTGAAACGGCAAAATCCCACGCATCCACCAGGTACTTTACTGTTCCTGAAAGATGGGTTGAGGAACTGGTTCTACGCCATCAGCAGGGTCAGAACCGGCTCAATATACCTACAGGTAAAATGCCTGTAATATTTGCTCCAGAAACTTTTGGCACCCTGATATACCGGTTACTAGCAGGCATAGATGGCAGCAATCTTAACGCTGGCATCTCACCTCTGGATGGTAAACTGGAACAGAAACTGTTCTGTGACAGCTTTAATATACATGAAGATCCACACCGGCCCTGGGGAATATGGAGCTGTCCTTTCGATGATGAAGGAGTTCCCACCTCAGCAAAGGAAATCATAAAAGACGGGGTTCTGAAATCTTTTCTCTACGATCTGCGGCAGGCAACAGAAGCCGGGACAAAATCCACTGGCAACGGCTTTAAAAGAGGTCTTTTCGGTGGAGGCATTTCTGCCCAGCCGGCTCCAGCTGCCAGCAATCTAATAATTCCCCCAGGGACTCAACCTCTGGCAGATATTATATCTGACCTGGCAGAGGGGCTCCTGGTGGAAAGTGTTATGGGTGCCCATACTGGAAACATTCCAGCCGGCGAGTTTTCTTTGAATGTGGCCCGGGGATACTATATCAAAAATGGAAAAATTCAAGGTAAAGCTATTGACACGATGGTTGCTGGCAATATATATGAAACCTTAACTAAAATCGAGAACTACAGCAGTGAAACCGGTCTTCTCTCCATGTTTGGACCAATAGGCTATGGTCCCCATGTCCTTATACCAGAAGTTTCAGTAACTGGTAAGAGCCAGTAGTGACAAAACATCACTTATAACACTTGGTTCAAAGGTTTCAATTAGAAGGAAAATCCCTGATTCCCCGCCAGCAGGATTCAGGGATTTTTCTGTCAACCTCCTGCCCGGAAAAACTGAATTATTTTAACTGGGAAAAAAGGGATTTACTCTTTTTTAAAGAAAAAAATTTATAAAAAGAATATCGGGCAGAAAGGGGGAATGATGCTAGCCTGTCTACAATTAAAAAGGAGTGAAGTTTTTGAATACTCAGGAAATACTGAAATTAACCGATGAGTATTGTGCTCCCAATTACCTACCTCTACCTATTGTTATTCACAAGGCAGAAGGGGTTTGGGTGGAAGATCCTGAGGGCAACAGGTACATGGATATGCTCAGCTCCTATTCAGCCCTCAATCAAGGCCATCGGCATCCAAAGATCATCCAGCGGGTTAAAGAACAACTGGATCAGGTTACCCTCACCTCTAGAGCCTTTCAGAATGACCAGCTGGGGCCATTCTGTCAGGAACTGGCAGAGCTTACTGGCAAGAACAGGGCTCTGGTCATGAACACAGGGGCAGAAGCAGTTGAAACGGCCATTAAATGTGCCCGGCGCTGGGCGTATGATATCAAAGGAGTGCCTGATGATCAGGCAGAAATTATTGTATGTGAAGGAAATTTTCATGGCCGCACTACTACTATTATTTCTTTTTCCTCTACACCCAGTTTTTCCCGGGCATTCAATCCTTTTACCCCGGGATTTAAAATGATACCCTATGGTGATACAGAAGCACTGCGCCAGGCAATTACACCCAACACAGCTGCTTTTTTGGTTGAGCCCATACAAGGAGAGGCAGGAGTAATTATTCCACCAGCAGGTTTCATGCAAGAAGCAGCAGAAATCTGCAAAGAGAACAAAGTTCTCCTCCTGGCTGATGAAATTCAGACAGGTTTTGGCCGAACCGGTAAACTCTTCGCCTGTGACTGGGAGGGAGTGGAGCCGGACATGTATATTCTGGGGAAAGCCCTGGGAGGTGGAGTGATCCCGGTTTCTGCTGTTTTAGCTGATGGGTCTCTTCTAGATCTATTCGAGCCTGGTTCTCATGGCTCTACCTTTGGAGGCAACCCTCTGGGCTGCGCTTGTGGTCGAGCTGCCATCCAGGTTATTCAGGAAGAAAAGCTGGTGGAAAGATCTCTGGAACTGGGCGAATATCTCAAGGAAGAGCTTTTAACCATGGATAACCCAGAGATAGTTGAAATCCGGGGTAAAGGCCTTTTCATCGGCTTGGAGCTCACAGGAAAAGCCCGGCCCTATTGCGAAAGACTAAAGGAAGAAGGGGTTCTATGCAAAGAAACCCACGAAAATGTCATCCGATTTGCTCCTCCCCTGATAATCTCCTTGGATGAATTAGACTGGGCTATTGAGAAGGTAAAGAAAGTCCTGAAACAATAATTACCAGGGAAAAACAATGACCCCCGGGTTTCATCCCGGGGGCTTTTTTTATTGTTTCTTCTCTTTCTCCTCTCGCCGTTTGATTCTTTCAACCTGGCGAGGTTCCAGGCTGGTAACACTGCCGGAGAAAAGTCCCATTAGTCCCTCTCCTCCTGAATGTTTTTCTCCACATATGGGACACTCTTTCCGTTCAGCATCAGGAGCAGGTTCCGGATAAGCAGCTATAACTCCCTCGTAATTTCGTAGTATAACTTTCTCCGGCGAAGCAGAGATGAGGTACTGCGGTCCTACCGGGATCTTCCCTCCTCCACCGGGAGCATCAACAACAAATGTTGGCACGGCAAATCCGGAGGTATGCCCCCTTAAGGCTTCAATTATTTCTATTCCCCGGGAAACTGAGGTCCGGAAATGATCTATTCCCAGGGCAATATCACACTGATAAATATAGTAGGGGCGAACCCTGACTTTCACCAGCTCATGAACCAGTTCTTTCATAAGATGTGGGCAGTCATTTATTCCCCTCAGGAGAACAGTTTGATTGCCCAGGGGGATGCCGGCATCAGCCAATTTTTCACAAGCTGCCCGGGCCTCTGGAGTAAGTTCCTTAGGATGGTTGAAATGGGTATTGACCCAGATAGGATGATATTTTTTCAGCATAGAACATAGATCATCAGTGATACGCATGGGCAGTACTACTGGAGCCCTGGTCCCTATTCTGATTATTTCAACGTGAGATATGGCCCGGAGTTCACTTATTATGCTTTCCAGGTGATTATCAGCCAGGAGAAGGCCATCCCCACCAGAAATGAGAACGTCGCGAATATCTTTATTGCCCCTTATATATTCCAGGGCTCGCTCCAGTTTTTCCTGAGGCAGAACTCCATCGGTTTGCCCGGCCAGGCGCCGCCGGGTACAGTGCCGGCAGTACATTGAGCACTGATCAGTGACCAAAAAAAGGATCCGATCCGGATAGCGATGGGTAATTCCCGGCACCGGACTGTCAAGATCTTCATGGAGAGGGTCATCCATCTCGTGAGTCGAGAATTGCAGTTCATGGGTGCCCGGCACGGCCTGTAGCCGCAGAGGGCAATGGGGGTTCGCTGCATCCATGAGAGAAGCGTAATAAGGTGTTATGGCCATGCGTAAGCGCTTTAAGGCTTTCTGTATGGTCTCTTCTTCCTCAGGAGACAGGGGAATAACCTGCTTCAGTTTTTCTGCTGAAACAACCCTATTGGCCACCTGCCATTTCCAGTCATTCCATTGATCCGGGCTTACATCTTTCCATAACTCAATTTCTTCATAATTGGGAGACATGTTAATCCTCCTTTGGTCCTGCCCGGCTTTTTTATCAGGCATATAGTCTTTCAAACATTTCCCTCAATACCGGATTTTCTCGCAGGGTATGCAGGGAAATTTCTGCATGCCCCCGGGTATAACCGTTACCAATAATCATATTCACATCTTTTCCCACCCCTTCTGCACCCAGGGCAGCGGCAGTAAAGCTGGTAGCCATGCTGAAAAAGTAAATTGTCCCACCATCTCTGGTGGCCAGAATGGAGGACATCTCGGTATTGGGAATGTTAACACAGTTTATGGTGAGATCAGCCATCTCGCCATCTGTAGCCTGGGATACCTTGTTCATTACTTCCAGAGAACTGGTAGCATCACCCTGTAAGACCACATCTGCCATTCCCAGCTCCTCTATTCGCCGGGTGGAAGCATCGCTGTGGCCCATGGCTATAATCTGGCCGGTTATTCCAGCTCGTTTTTTTGCTTCATGGAGACACAACAGACCTGATTTGCCACCTGCTCCTATGATGAAAACCCTATCTCCAGGCCGGACCAGCTTGGCAGCCTGGGCCGGCGCCCCTGCTACATCCAGGACTGCCAGAGCTAACGTATCCGGCATGTCTTCAGGAAGCCTGGCATAGATGCCGCTTTCAAACAGGATAGCCTGCCCTTCTATTGACACCTGATCCGTTTCCTTGCGAATTTTCTTAATGGCATCAATACGCAAAGGGGTAAGAGAAAGAGAAACCAGGGAAGCTATCCGGTCCCCAGCTTTGAGGTCCCTGGCCCCTAAGGCTGGCCCTATTTGGGCTACTTGCCCAATGAACATCCCTCCGGAACCAGTAATTGGGTTGTGATGCTTGCCCCGATCAGCTACTATTCCTTTCATTATTTCCCCAATCTTTTCTTCGTCACCAAGAGCTTCCTTTTCAATCTGGGTAAAACTTGCCGCATCTATGTTGAGAGTTTCCACGTCAATTAATATTTCATTATGGAAAATCTCCATGGTATTGTCAATTCTCCTGGCCGGTTGGGGAAGAACACCCTTGGGCTCAATAACTCTATGACTGCCAAAAGGACAACCTTTTTTCACCTTTCATTCTCCTTCCTTATGTGTCATATCCCTCTAATTCCCAAACTCTCCTGCAAAAGAGTTAGAGCTGGGGTGGGATAAATACTGCTCAAAACTCCCAGAGCAGCCATAATATATTGGCTGTCCGTGAGTACCTCTGCTTCCTGCTGGGGGAGAAGCTTTCTCCCTTTCTCCTGGCGAATACCTTTAAGTATATCCTTTCCCTGAGAAAGCCGGGTTAAGGGCCCTCCAGTCCCTATGATCCACTTTACTCTGGTAAGATCTTTCCCCTGGGCTAGTGTTGTTTTTCCAGCCGGACCGTAAAAATCCTTCAAGGTTCCTGCATGTCTCTCTACTGCCTTCTTTACCACATAACAGGTCAGGATCTCCAGAATCTTTTCTTCAGCCTCAGTCTGGGGAATGGGTGAAGGTACAAAATTTTCCGGTGTAAAACCCAGCTTTTGGATTAGCTTTTCCTTCCCTCCCATATCATCTATTACTTTTTCAGCATTGATAAAAACACCCAAGTCTCCCTCCACTGTTCTTTTGGCAAAGGGTTCAGGCGCCATCAATATATCTTGAATTTCCGGAGAACCTGCTGTAATAGAGTGCACATCTGTGGTAGCTCCTCCTGCATCTATAACCATGAGGTCGCCAATTTCTTCCTGCAGGAGTAAAGCAGCCTCCATAACAGCCCCCGGTGTGGGCATTATGGAACCCTGAACTTCCTGGCGAATTTTCTGCATGCCAGGAGCCCTGGTAATGTGCTTTTCAAAGGATTTCTGTATGATTTTTCGAGTAGGCTCAATATTGAAGGTATCAACTTCCGGGTATACGTTTTCAGTAAGGAGTACCTCAAAGCCTGCAGGTTCCAGTATTTCTTTTACCTCCTCCTGTATAGCTTTATTACCGGCATAGATCAAGGGGATATTCATGGCTAACCCTGCCAGGGCCCGGGCATTTCCCAGGATTATTTCCTCTTCACCATGGTCCACTCCGCCGGCCAGCAGGATGATGTTGGGCTCTATCTCCTCTATCTCCTTGAGCTGCCTTTCTTTAAGCCTCCCTGCTGTTACCATTCTTACAACAGCTCCCGCGCCAAGAGCTGCCTCCCTGGAAGCCTTGACTGTCATGTCATAAACCAGGCCGTGTACCGTCATCTTAAGTCCGCCAGCAGCACTGCTGGTGGCAAACATGGAACTGGGGGACAAATTATATCCCAGCTTTTTTTCCAGTTCCTGCCGGGCCCGGCTTAACCCCAGGGTCACATCTCCTTCATCTACTGAAGTGGGAGATTGCCCTTGACCAAGAAAACAGTGTTTTCCGTCCTCACAGAGCTCAAAAGCGTTCATAACAGTTGTGGTACTACCTATTTCTGCTACCAGTATCTGCTCACAAGGCAAGGGCCATCTCCCCTTCCAATATACTTTTACTGCATTCCCTTCCTCTTCTTAACCAGGAAGCTAGCTACATTTATTCCTTTGCTGCCCCGCCCAAAGCCAGCATCCATTCCCGATTCTGTGGCGATATCATTGGTTACCTGGGTTCCTCCAGCCACCAGGATAACCTTGCCCCTGACTCCTCTTTCCACGCACAGGTCGTGGAGCTTTTTCATGTTGATGCGATGAATATCGCCATGGGTTATTATGGTGCTGATCAGTATGGCCTGGGCATTGGTTTCAACAGCAGCATCAACCACCTTCTGTATGGTGACCGAGGTGCCTAAATAGTTTACTTTAATGCCAAATCCTTCAATACCACCGTGCTTAATATCTATTATCTCTCGCATGCCAACTGAGTGCTCATCTTCTCCTACAGTGGCAGCAACAACCTGCATGGGGTTTTCTTTGACATATTGGGTGATTTCATTTTCATCCAGAAGTTCTTCCTTCTCAGGAATCTTCAAGGTGCTAGAATCAATATCAAACTGCACCTGCCCCTTGATTTCCATTACAGTGCCTTCAGCAGGGTGCATGGTTTGTTTGTGGATTACTTCCGGGTTTTCAAGGCCCATTCTTTCTGCCCACTCATAGGCGGCAGCTTCAGCCATATCCTGTCCGGTGGGGAAAAACAGCGTGGTATTCACCCAGCCATCGGCGTACCATTCCACCTCGGGCTTGAGAAGCCCCTTGTCCCGGTGTTCTTTTGTCTTCTCCAGACGCTTTTGTACATTATCTTCAGGATCAAGCTCATCCAAATAGACAATCTTTTCTGGATGGCAGAGAGTGCAGCCATGAATGAGATCACATGGCTGTCCTTCATGTTCGGGCAGATTGTTATAACCGAAGTGGTCACAGATCGGCGCCATATAGTCTTTGTCCCTCTCTATTATGCTGCCGGCAGCCACCCCTCCTTTTGTATCTCTCACAATCCCATCGCTATTGCGTTCCGGGTACCGGCCGGAATCAACAAAGAATCCATCTTCTACTGCGTTAAAATAGCCACCTACTTCCAGGATTTCCTCCAGGAAGAGAATGGCCCGTTCCTTGATCTCCCTGGCTTTTTCCGGCAAATAACCTTCTTCTTTAAGCTCTACAATTTCCTTAAGGCCATCCAGGCCATTTAAGGTCTGCTTGGCAGTGTTTACAGCATTAATGCTGTTATAATGCCAGGGGACATTTCTGCCCTCATCAGGAGTGATGGTGCTCTGAATATGGGCTGTGGTCAGCCTAGAGATGAGGATGTTAAGGACGTGATTCACTGTTGCTTCCCGGGTATCTGACTCCATGTACTTGGTATTCATCTGAGCTCTTATTTTGTACCGGTGGAACAATTCTCTCAGAGCAACCGCATAGGGTAGATCCATACGCAGAATAGGCGCTGGGGTGCCGGTAGGAGGTACAGAAGACAAATAAATTTTATCTGCCGGCATACCCACAGCTTCTGAGTATCGAGAGTTAATAGCGTGCTGCACCAGAAGCTCTGGCATCACCTTCCAGGCTTCTCTGGCTGTAGCGTTAGCATTATGGGCTCCGTCTATCTGGGCCATTCCTGCTCCAGCCATGACCTTCTTGGCCACAGCTGCATCTACAAAGGAGCGGATCATGTTAACATTACGGTAGAGAACATTGTACTGGGGATCCTGATGGGCGCCATTAACCCCTTCTTCAGCAAAGAGTACAGCTATCTCCGGGCCGGCAACTCCACTCACATAGGAGTGAAAATTAATAGGCCTTCCTACTTCATCCTCTATGAGATCCAGGGCTTTCCGGGAAGCCCGGATTTGTTTGCGAGTTATAGGGACGCCGCCAACACCTTCCGGGGTTCCTTCAATAAGGCCATCATAGTGACTCTGGCCGGTAGTTCTGATAACCATCATGTGATCAGCGCCATGCCAGGCCGCCATGCGCATCCTGCGGATATCATCTTCAAAACGGCCGGAAGCTATTTCTGATGTTATCACACAATCAGGCTGAGGATCAATATTGCCCATGGCGTGGGCTGCCGGCAGGGGAATACTCCTCTGCAAATTTTCAGAAATCTGATAGTAATCAAAAGGGCCAACTTCTGCACCGGCAGGAAGGGGTTTCCGGTCAGTCCAGCCTTTGCGGCGAGGACGATACTTATCCAGATCCTTTAATATCTCCTCTAGTTTTAGCTTATCGTTCTCTTTCAGGGTCATCCCGTCCCACCTCCTTTGAAGGTTTTTTCTACATCATCCCAGTACTTATCTGCCAGGAGAGCTTCTGCCGCCTCCCTGATGGAAAACCCTTTATCCCGGGCGAGGCGCCAGACAATGTGCCCGGCTCCTTTGGAAAGGAGTTCCCGGTCCTGAATCTTTTTCACCAGTTCTTTGGCTTCCAAACTATCCAGTCCCATTCGGAGAAGAACTGACCTCTCTATGGAAGGTGAGGTGTGATTTTCTGCCAGCTTAACCAGGGGTTTTATAACCTCATCAGTGAGCTGCCAGAATTTCTCATGCAGTTCTTCATCACTTAAGGAAGCCAGATGCTTTCTCCTCTGGACAAAATCATCTTTTCGCTCCACTTTAATTCCTCCTTTTTTTCCCTGTTATTTGTTCCCTCACATTTCTTGCCGGGTCCTTTTTAGCAGCTTTTCCAGATGTCCATATTCTACCCGCAATTCTTCTTGCAGGAACTCTATATCATCAGGGGTCAAGTCTTCATGGGATTTTAAGAGATTGCGCAGGTAACTAAGTCGTAACCGATCCAGGCTTACTTCTTTGTAGAAGAGATCTTCTGGACCCCTGGGAATAATAATATTCTGGCCGGGCACCTCTTTTTGAGGATCACCCCGGCGGATTTCAATTCCCTTCTCTTCCCGGGCAAAGGTCAGCTGGGAAGTGGGGTGTTTGCCGGCACCAGTATACTCTGTTTCCTGTACCACCAGGATCTGATTTTCATCCATCTCCCGGGCAAGAGCTATTGCAGCAACCAGTGAAGTATTGCCAGCTGGTCCTCGCTCCATACCCTCCAGCTGAGCCAGAGCTTCTGTAATATAGAAAACCTGGCCTTGGGTTACATTGACATAACGATCCATATAACGCAAAGGCCTGGCTGCATTCCGGGGAACATCAGCTCGATCCGGCCAGGTTGCAAAGGGAATTCCATAGCCAGTGTGGCCGGTGGTAAAGGATTTACGGTTAAAATCAATATCGCTTGCTGAGTGGAGGCCGGTAAGATCCACGCTGGCCCCTATAACCTTAGTATCCCGGGCTCCTGCTTTCTGCAAACCCCGGGCTGTTCCTGTGAGGTTGCCTCCACCAGCATGAGTAACTACCACACAATCAGGAAAACTCCCCTCACGCTCCTTCAATTCCTGGGCTATTTCAAAACCCAGGGTTTCAATGCCGGCGATGGCAAAGGGAGTGTAAAGAGAGGCATTGAAAAACCCGGTTTCTTCCAGGACCTTGAGGAATGTATAGAAAAGCTCTGGGCCAACTGTGAGCTGCAATACTTCTGCTCCGTGAGCTTCGCATTTCCTGCCCTTCTCCAGGATCTCCGGCTGTCCATGTCCTTCGCTATCATAAACCTCCTGCACTATTATAGACTTCATATTGCGTTTGCCGGCCTGGGAGGCAACAGCAGCACCATAATTGCCACTGGTGGCGGCAACAACACCCTCATAGCCTTGCTTTTCAGCATGATAGACTGATACTGCTGCCCGCCGATCCTTGAAACTGCCAGAAGGATTGCAGGCCTCATCCTTGATAAATATCCGGGCACCTTTACCGGGGGCTGCCAGTTTTCGGGCCAGTCTGGTGAGATTTTTAAGTTCCAGAAGAGGAGTATTCCCCACATTGGCTGCAAATTGTATCTTGCGAATTTCCTCCAGGGAATAACCTACCTTCTCCATCAT
>PUNT01000216.1 GCA_003551905.1 Halanaerobiales bacterium | reverse complement strand
TTCACTCTCTTCTTTTTCAGCCATCTCCTGTAATATTTCTCCATGTCGCTGGCCAAATGTAATTATGGCCTCAGCACATATGGACATGGCTTTCAGCTGTTCTATTTCCCCCTGAACCTTAGGGTTCTCCTCCTTTGCCAATTCCTTTATCCGCTTCTCAATACGCTTTTGGAAATCAATAAAACCATACTTGAAAATTTTCTCATCAGCCACGGTATGGCCGGGAGCCCTCTGTTCCATGAATTCAGTAAATATGCCTGCTTCGTAACAATCCTGCCATTTTTGATTCATTTCCTGGAATATTCGGGTGCGCATGGATTTATCACGCCAGAAAGGAATAATAACTTCTTTTTGTTTTTTCAAATCTTCTTCTCTGACTTTAAACCATATTTTATCCCGCTCATCTATTAACTTGAGATCCTCTATACTGTGGCAGCATATCTCGGGGTAAGTAGGTGTAGCCTTGGGAGCAGGCCCTCTTTCCCCTACAATTAACTCCTTATCTCCTATATATATTGTCTTGTTTTCCATGAGATGACGGAATGCCAGGGCTCTGAGAACTGGGGTCGAAACTTTCCCTGCATATTTTTTATAAGCCTGGGTAATTAGTTCAGCCCTCTCAAGAGAGATTTGGGGTTCAGCTTTCTGACTTTTCTCCCGTAAAAAAGCAACTCTTTCATTCATAAAATCACCCCCCTATCCTGGTTTTAAGGCCACAACTTGCAAAAATTTCCCTTGTTTTTTCCACATCACCGGCAGTCGGACTAACTATTTCTTTGAATAAACTAGCACTGTCTTTGTACTTTCCCCGGGCCAGTCCATGAAAAGGCAGAATATGCACCTGATTAATATGCAGCGTATTAAGATATTTGCCAGTTTTAAAGATATTTTCCTCCTCGTCATTAAAACCCGGTATAAGGGGAAAGCGCCCTATGATATGAACACCTGACCCTGCCAGTTTCTCTAGATTCCCCAGGATCAATTCATTGCTCAAGCCAGTTCCTTTTTCATGCTTTTGGGGATTTAGATGCTTGATATCGTAGAGAAAAAGGTCGACATACTGCAACAGTTCAGAGATATGTTCCCAGGGAGCCTGGCCGGCAGTGTCCAGAGCAACATGTATGCTCCTTTCCTTCAACAATTTTAAAACTTTTGCTAAAAATTCTGGCTGAAAAAATGGCTCTCCTCCGGAAAAGGTAACCCCTCCCCCTGATTGTTCATAAAAAATACTGTCTTTTTCAATCTCGTTTAAAAGCTCTTTTGCTGTCATTTTCTGTCCCACCATCTCCAGTGCCCCGGTTGGACAAACAGTTACACAGTTACCACACTTACAGCATTTTTTTTCATCGATTAGCAATAATCCATCTTCTCTCTTTAAGGCTTTTTGCGGGCAGGCATCCTGGCAATCCCCACAGTTAAGACAGCGCCCCTCCATTCGAAAAATAATTTCAACTTCTTCTTTAATTCCTTCCGGATTATGACACCAGTAGCATTTTAAGGGGCATCCTTTTAAGAAAACAGTGGTCCTTATTCCCGGGCCATCATGGATAGCATATCTCTGTATGTTAAAAACAGTTCCTTTCACAGTTTGTCCCCCCAACAGCAGCTTTAGAGTTCTTTTGTTGGATACTCGATATCCATTTCTACGCCTGTCGGACAGTGATCAGATCCCTGCACTTCAGGAAGTATAAAGGCATCTTTAACTGCTTCCTTTATGTTCTCAGAAACAAAGACATAGTCTATCCGCCAGCCTACATTCCTCTCTCTGGCCCGAGTCTTGAGATCCCACCAGCTGTAATTTCCACCTTGAGAGTTAAAAAGGCGGAATGTATCATGAAAACCCGTTTTAATAAATCTATCTATCCACTGCCTTTCTTCCGGAAGAAAGCCGGAAGTCTTTTCATTTTCCCTGGGACGGGCCAGGTCAATTTCCCTGTGGGCAGTGTTCACATCACCACAGACAATTATCCTTTCACCCTCTTTAATATAGGGCTGCAGATGATTGAGAAAGGAATGGTAAAAGTTCATCTTGTACTCAAGACGCTCTCGTGAAGCTTTGCCATTGGGAAAATAAACATTATACAGGGTAAAATCAGGATACCTGGCCACAATAACCCGGCCTTCATTATCAAAACTGCCATCAGCAAAACTGTAGGAAACTTCTTTGGGTTCCAACCGGGTATACAGGGCTACACCGCTGTACCCTTTCCGTTCAGCCTGGGAAAAAAATGAAAAATAGCCATCAATCTGACGTATTTCCGGGGGCAGTTGCTCTTCCCAGGCCTTGGTCTCCTGAAAACACAAAATATCGGGCTCTTTTTCCTCAAACCACTTCAAGAAACCCTTTTTTGCCAGAGCTCTAAGTCCATTGACATTCCAGGATAGAAGCTGCAATTTAAACCTCCTCATTGGTTGATAATAAAACCTTTCAACTACCAGTTTGTACTACCTTTATATGCTGCTAGCCAGTCAGTTCCAGGAACAGTTTCACATCGGTTGCTGCTTGATCTACTGCCTGCTGCCAGAAATCTTTACCAGTCAAATCCACACCCAGATGTTGACGGGCCAGTTCCTCTACCCTCATTCGCCCGGTATCCCGAAGTAGATCTAAATATTGATCTTGAAAGTTCTTACCTGCCTCCCGGGCCCTGGCATAAACCCCTGAACTGAAGAGATAACCAAATGTGTAGGGGAAATTATAAAATGGCATGGCAGTTATGTAGAAATGAAGCTTGGAAGCCCAGAAATGGGGATGCCAGGAGGTCAATGAGTTGCAGAACGATTCTTTCTGAGCACCTTCCATCATGCTGTTAAGTTCCTCAACACCAACAGGGCCATTTTTCCTGGCTTGATAAAAATTGAGCTCAAATAAATAACGACAGTGTATATCCATAAAAAATGAGATGCTTTTATCGATTTTATCTGCCAGAAGCGCAATTTTCTCCTCTTTACTGCTGACATTCTCCAGGGCAGCATCTGCAACAACCATCTCTCCAAAGGTTGATGCTGTCTCAGCTAGATTCATGGGATACCGCTGGGCTAAAAGGGGCAAACCTCTCATGGCATACTGATGGAAGGCATGACCTAGTTCGTGGGCCAGGGTTGAAACACTGCCAGCACTGCCGGAATAGGTCATAAAAACTCTGGTTTCCTGGCTCATTGGCAGTGTGGTACAGAAGGCACCCTGTCTCTTACCTCCCCGATCTTCTGCTTCTATCCAGTTGTTTTTAAAGGCCCTCCTTGTTGCTTCTGCCATGATGGGGCTTACTTTTTCAAATTGTTCAACTATGAAATTAGCTGCATCATCATAAGAAAATTTCTTGTTGATCCTTCCCACGGGAGCCCGGAGATGACACCAGCTCATGCTATCCAGCCCCAGGAGCTGAGCTTTTCTTTCCAGGTAAGCCACAAAAGGTTCCTTGTTCTCAGAAATAGTGCTCCACATTGCATCCAGGGTCTCCGGGGACATCCGGTTGTACTGCAGGGGTTCTTTTAAAATTGAGTCCCATCCTCGGTGACCATAGAGATTGATGCGAAACCCAGACAGGTGATTTAAAGCGCTGGCACATAGTTCAGCCTCATGAGCCCAGGCTGCCTCCCATTTTTCTGCCATGGTCTGACGTAATTTAGCATCTGGATCTGCAAAAATATTGGCTGCCTGCCCTATTGAAAGTTCCTTTTCCTGTCCATCTCTGGTAATTTTTATCTTCATCCGGCCGGTTACTGTGCTGTAAAGATCATTCCAGCCATGGTATCCATCTACGGACAGGTCATTCACCAGCTTTTCTTTATCCTCACCCATTTTTTCCCTGGCCATTTCTCTTCGCTCCTCCAGGTTGAACGCTACTGGGGCAGCATTTTCCAAAAGCCTCTGCCATTCTTCCTGGGACATATCCAGCATCTGCTGATCCAGGGCAGTTAAAACCGAATTCAAAAAGGCTTGCAGTTGCATTATTCTGCCCATGAGAAGCTTAGCCCGATTGTCCTTCACATTCTGAGCATTAAGGCAGTTAACAAATGAGGCTGCCTCCCGAAGCTTGCCTGCAACTGTTTGCGTCTTTTCAATAATTTCTGACCAGTCCTGAACACCTGGGGCAATATCCTTATCCAAAAGGCCAATTTCCTTTTGCAAGTTCTCCAGATACTCCTTAAGTTCAGGGGACTGACTGCCGCCTGGGAAAATTGAATCCAGGTCCCAGGATGTCTTTAAATTTTTCAAAATACCAACACCTTTCCATAAGTTTTATGGTTTCAGTTTATCTCCCAATGTACTGGTATATCCTGTGAAAATGACCTCCTTTAAAAAATTCTTCATATTTATCTTTATCCTTCTTTAATTAGTGCAAAATTTGCAAATCAATGAGCAAAGCCTTATCAATTTTTTCTTAGAAATCAGGCAATTTTGTTTTAACCGGAAACCGGAATCTACCATACTAACCAGCATTTGTCCATTGTTACCCTCTGCTTAGAGTGCTAAAATTCTTATTGAGAGAGGAGGTGAGTTGATTGAAAAAATTTATCGTTCTAACAGTAATTATTGTTTTTTTGTTTACCGGTTACACTGCTGCTT
>PUNT01000206.1 GCA_003551905.1 Halanaerobiales bacterium | reverse complement strand
TCCTGCCCAAATGGGAATTCCAAAAATCCAACCAAAGAAGGAAAATAAGGCAATAACAATAAGAACAACGCTATTTAATGTCATCCAAACCTTAGTAGACACGGTTTTCACCTCCTATCTCATTATTGTGTTTATTACCTCCCATTTTCGAAGGTAATCATTCATTTTCATTTTTTCAATCGGAGCCAGCCGTCGAGGTTGTGGGTTTGTGGTAAACGCCGTCGGCGTTTTCCAAGATGTTGTGGAGCCTGTGGGTAACTTTATGTTATCCAAAGGATCCACAACATCGGCAAATCCACAACCATTAAATCTATTTTTGCCTTGGGCGACCTCCGCCTATCTAAATCCCCCTGACAAACCTATCATGTCTCACCGGGTCATTGCCCTGACCTTCCTTCGTTCTGTCTTTTAGAGGGAGGCGGGGGGCCAAGTCTCAAATACTGGGTCTCTGCCCTGATGGAGGTAAATCGGCCTCTCCCGCCCAAGGTTTACAGATCTTTATTATTTTCTCAAGCTGTCAGCTCAATTTCTCTTGCTGCAATATCCTTCATCATTCTTTCGGTACTATATCTTTCGTTTTTCCGGGCAACACCAAACATGATTCTTGCTAATTTACATGCGATAGCTATTAAAGCCTGCTTCTTTTTCAATGGATTTTTTGGCCTTGAAATCAGATGGACATATAAAGCTTTAAATTGCTGGTTTTTGGAAACGACAACTAATGCACTTTGATATAACAAATTTCTTAACTCTGAACGACCCCTCTTTGTAATCATTGTTTCCCCGCGCCTTTCTCCAGAGCTACTAGTTTTTAAATTGTATCCAGCTAATTTTATGATCTGTTTTGGTGAAGTAAAGCGGGTGATATCACCAATTTCACCTAAAAAGCGAGCTGCAGTAACGGTTCCCACACCAGGTATACTCAATAGACTTTCTGCACAATTTGTTTTAAACAATAATTGCTCCAGCTCTTTCTCCGTTTGTGTGATTTGCTGTTGGCAAAATTCCAATTCATCTAGACACTTTTTCATTCTATATCGCGCGCTTTCTTGGCCATCCTTTAAACCTATAGATTCTTTAGCTTTGGTTTTTAGTAGCCTGGCTTTATTAAACCCTAAACGATTATTTGATGCTTTTTTTATTTCTGTCGTTAGTTCATCTTCGCTTAATTGATTAATATCTGAAGGCAAGGGATAATTCTTCATCAGGTGTTTTGCTGTTTTCCCAGCCAAGTTTTTTAATACCACTTTGAATTCAGGGAAATATCTATCTAATTGTGCTGTTAATCTGTTTTTTGCATTATTTAATATTTTTCGTTCTTGCTGCCGTTGATAACTTAAATTTCGTAAATCACGATAAATACCTTCCGGCAAATACATCTTAAAAAAACGCCCTTCCTTAATTAACCGTGCTATTAGAATTGCGTCTTTTTTATCGTCCTTTCCTGGTGAATTATCTTCCATCTCTTTAATTCTCTGAACATGATAGGGGTTGACAAACACTTGATGGATGGGGTATCCTTTTAGAAAATAAGCCAATGGTTCCCAGTAGTGGCCCGTTGGTTCCATCCCTATAATAAATCGCTCAGGATTATAGTCTCTTTGTATAGCTTCAACTTTTCGTATTAACTTAAACATTCCACCCTGGTCATTCTTGAATTTAACTTTCTTGCAGAGCTCTATTCCATCTTCATTGATGAACCTGGCCAAGTTTTTCTTCTTCGCAATATCTACTCCAATGATTATAACTTTGCCTTTTACCAATTCAAGCTTCTCAGCATGTTCTTTTGTCATCAATCTCGCCTCCTGGTAATTTTGGTTTTTTTGCTCAAATTTATTTTACCAGGGGGCTTTTTTATCTTCAAATTTCGTTTACGTTATTACAGGAATGCTCATATTTCCCATTACCTACCTTTACATAATTATCCCTGCTGCTGTAGGTATAGCGGTGATCATGGTGCTGGTGCGCTATGTGCCCTCCAAGGTCCTCTTCGGTATTCTCACCGTATTTAACATGGCCATGGTTGCACTCTGGATATATTTTGTTATTGGAGATCAGAGTATTCTCCTTGAAAGGCTCCTGGTGCTGGCTGAAAACCTGGAGGGCGTGTATGATTACCTGGTGCCTTTAGAAAGCGCAGCAGGTATGGCTGCAGTCCTCATGGGGGTGGGGGAAGGATTTTTTGCCGGCTTAGGCTGGCTTCTCCTTTCCGTTAGCCTGGTGCTGGGCCTGGCTGTGCTGGTGATTCAGCGGGTATATTACCAGGGTTATGAGCGCTTACAGGTAGCTGTACCCCGGAAAAAAAAGAAAAAAGGTGCAGTCCGGCAACTGCCGGGACAGGGTCCCATATCAGCTCTTGTGGGCAGCAAGTGGAAGATTGTTTTCCGCAATTTTGAAATGGGGCAGGCGGCCCTGGGACTTTTTTCCCTTCTCCTTGCTTATGGGGTGGCCATGTATATAGCCGATCCGCCAGCCAAAGAGTTGGTGATGTTGTTCAATGTGGTGGTGGTGCATTTTCTTGCCAGCTGGACGGTGGGTGTTTTCTTTGTTCCAGCTGAGTTCCTGCAGGACAGGAGCATACTCAAGCAGATCTACTGGATTTTTAAAGTGACTCCTGTCTCCGGAAAAGTAGTGGTCCGGGGGTTTTACCTGGCCGTTACAATCCTGTCCCTTCTTTTGAGTTTTATGGTTCTTGTGGCCATTAACCTGGTGCTGGGGGTGGAGGCAGCTTACTGGGGTATGAGTCTGGTTCTTCTGGCCATGCTGCAGCTGCCAGGAGGGATGCTGGATCTCCTGGTGGAATTTCAGCAGTTGGGTCTGGGAGCCGGGGAAGCACCCCTGGTTTTCCGTATTCTCAAAGGGGCCATGCCCTTTTTGTATGCAGGACTATTCATTGTTCTGGCCGGTTTTGGCCTCTATTACCGCTACCTGGGTTTTCTTTCTTTTCTGCATCATCTGCCGGAAGAGACTGCCTTTTACGGGGGTCTTTTGGCCTTCGTGGCCCTGGCTCTAATGGTTCTTCTGGCATCCTATAACATGGCCCTCAGGTGCTGGGATAATCTGGAGATTTAATGACCGGGATAGAGGAAACATTTAAAGGAGGTAGAAATAAGAGTTAGAAGGGAGGTTTTATTAATGTTTTCTTTTTCCTTTATAGTGTGGGTGCAGCAATTTTCAACACCAGCCCTGGATACATTTTTTCGCTGGGTAACCATGCTGGGGGATCAGGAATATTATATGATTGCCCTGCCCCTGGTGTACTGGCTGTACAGTAAAGAGTTCGGCATTCGTTTTGCAATAATTTTTCTCTTTTCTGCTTATTTTAATTCGGCGGTGAAATATAATTTCACTACCGAGCGGCCGGATATGGCTTTACGAAAAATAGAAATGTACGGCTACTCTTTCCCCAGCGGCCATGCCCAGGGTAATACTGTTTTCTGGGGTTATCTGGCCCGGGAAATCAATAGGAGATGGGCTTATGTAGTTGCAGCAGTTCTCATCTTCCTGGTAGCATTTTCCCGGGTTTACCTGGGAGTTCATTATCCGGTGGATATAATCGCCGGCTTCCTCATCGGTCTTCTGCTGCTCATGGGTTATGAATTCCTGCAGCGCAAGTTTGAGCTTAAATTGAGCTGTCCCACCTATTTTCTTTTCACTGCTCTTGTTGTTCTCCTTCTGTATCTGAACCATTCTGTGGGAGATGGGGCCTTAACTTTAGGGTTTGCCCTGGCAGCTCTTTGGGGTTACCGGCTGGAAAAAGATTATGTAGGTTTCAAGGAAAAGGCCTACTGGTGGCAGCATATTATTAAAGCTGTGGTAGGAATTGCAGTGCTATTTGGCCTTAGACAGGTGACCAGGACTTTGTTCATAGGTTTACCAGGTATAGGGGAGGAGCAGGAAGTGCTTATGGGTCTCATGACTTTCCTCCGTTATTTTGTTATGGGGTTCTGGGTTATCTTTGTTGCTCCCTGGTTGTTTAAAATAGCTGGCCTGTATCGGAGAGATTGAAGATGTTTTCTGATAGAACACTGACTATAAGTCAAGAAGAGTTGCTGGCCAGACAGAAAAGAGTTCTGGATTCAGTATCAGCAAAGGGGGGAAGGGCTTATCTTACCTTTTCCTCCCTCTCCATCTTTTACCTCACAGGGTTTTATTTCATTTCCACCGAGCGGCCGGCCTGTCTTGTTCTGGCCCCTGGGGATAATTCCTTTCTGTACGTTCCCCGGCTGGAAGTTGAGCATGGGGAGCTTGCCCTGGTCTCAGAAGTTGTTACCTATCCAGAATATCCGGGAAAGGAGCATCCCATGGAATTGCTGGCCCGGGCCCTGGAAGAAAGGGAGTTAACCAGTTTACCCCTGGTGGCTGAAAGCAAGGGATACGGGAGCAGTATGGGTTACCGGGGCCCGACTATAGATGAGGTTTTGCCTGCTCTGGAAATTGAGATAGACACAGAACTGGTAGAGGGCCTTCGCATGGTTAAATCACCTGGGGAAATTGAGCTTATCAAGGAGAGTGTGCGCTGGGGTAATTATGCCCACACTCTTCTGCAGGATTACTGTGCTCCTGGCCGT
>PUNT01000114.1 GCA_003551905.1 Halanaerobiales bacterium | reverse complement strand
CTCAATTACCTGCTGGAATTAAAGCCAAAGATATATGGCTTGTGGGTCCGGTTGTGGAAGCTGGCTTAACCCCATCAGGCTACAGTGAGTACCATGAGGGTGCAGGGGTAGATAAAATATTCAGCAGGCTCAAAGGTCATACTCCTTTTAGCACGGAGTTACTCTTTCGTTTTTCACTGCAGGGAGCCAAACTTATTTCCCGGCATCCCAACTTTCCTTATGTCATGGCCGAGATAGAAACTTACCGGGGCTGTAAACGCTCAAGCCACTGCTCTTTTTGTAGTGAACAGTTTAAAACTTTGAGATATTCCCGGGCGGTGGAAGATGTAATCGGTGAGGTCAAAGCCCTGTACAGGGAAGGTGGGAGGTATTTCCGTCTGGGCTGTCAGCCTGATCTATTAAGCCACTCTGAAGCTGATCAGAACGTTTTTAAGGAGCTTTATTCTGGTATCAGGGACGTGGCTCCTGAACTGAAAGTCTTGCATCTGGATAATATTAACCCTACCAGTGTTGTCCGGCCGGGGGGAAGAGAACTCTTGAACATTATAACTGAATACAACACTCCTGGTGATACAGCTTCACTGGGGCTAGAATCTGCTGATCCTGATGTGATTGCAGCCAATAATATTGGTACCACGCCAGAAATATGTCTGGAGGCTGTGGAGATAATAAATGAAATTGGGGGAAGGCGTATGAAGGGAATTCCCCTGTTGCTGCCGGGTTTAAATTTTTTGCACGGTCTTAAAGGAGAAACCAGAAAAACCATGGATTTAAATTTCAACTATTTAAAGAATATTCTCGCTAAAGGCCTGCTCCTAAAACGTATAAATATCAGACAGGTCATTGCTCACCGTGATTATGAGAATGCTCAGGTCTCTAAAGGGGCCTTTTTGGATTACAAGAAAAAGGTTAATGAGGAGATCAATCAGCCCATGATGAGAAAAGTTTTTCCTCAAGGTACTGTGTTCCGGGAAGTGATCCCAGAGAAGTTTGACGGCAGGGTTACCTTCAGCAGGCAGATGGGTACTTACCCTATCCGGGTAGGTATCCCCGGCAATATACCTTTAGGGGCTCCCCTGGATGTTAAGGTGATTCAACATGGATTTCGTTCTCTTACAGCCCTGCCCTATCCTTTCAATATCAACAACGCCTCCATTGAACAGTTGGAGGCGCTACCCGGGGTAGGAAAAAAAAGGGCCAGCAACATAATTTTGCAGAGACCCCTTGCCGGCCCAGAGGATATTTACAGGATCATGGGAGATGAGCCAGCCCGGCCGATACTTGAACTGGTGGACTTTTTTGGTTGTTCTTCTTAAATTTCAGGAGGAAAAAAGGATTGATAGGAGAAAGATTATAAAATAGGTTGATTTAAAGCTATAAAAAATACTGGGGAATAAGTTATTCCCCAGTCCTGAGAAATTAGCTGACCTTTTTACTTTTCAATCGAAAATACTATCCACCTCAATGGTACCATCAATAATTTGCTCTTCCAGGTCATCTAGAAGATTGAAAACATCTTCAGTAATTTTTTCTTCAGTGTAGGTAAAGTCAGTTGTTCCAACAGCTTTTTCTGCCAGGCCTAGTTCATATTTACCTCCTGCAAAATTTCCTGCAACAAATTTTTCAATGACATAATAGATGGCCATGTCAACTTTTTTCATCATGGAAGTAAGAATCCAACCTGGAGCCAGATGATCCTGGTCTGTATCAACACCAATGGCGTAAAACTCCTGTTCTTCAGCTGCTTCAAATAAGCCCAGACCAGTTGCGCCTGCTGCATGGAAAATAACATCAGCTCCATCATTGTGCTGATCCAGGGCAATTGTTTTGCCCTTCTCAGAGTCATTAAAATCCTGGGCATAATCCACAAGGATATCAACTTCGGAGTTTACATGAAGAACCCCCTGTTTATAGCCTGTCTTGAAGTTATTTATAGAATCCACATCAAAGCCACCTATAAAGCCGACAGTATCAGTAGCAGTCACTTTACTGGCCAAAGCCCCTACCAGAAAAGATCCTTCATGTTCTTTGAAGAGTAAAGAGGCAACATTAGGCTTATCAACAACAGTATCTACTATGGCCAGATTGGCAGCGGGATAATCCTCAGCTACAGCTTCTATTGCTGACTCCTGTAAGAAGCCAATGCCAATTACCAGGTCATAACCAGCCTCTACAAATTCTCGATACAACGATTCTAACTCATCAGGGATTTTAGTCTTCTCATAGGCAAAATCAATATTCAAATCTTCCTTAGCTTTCTGCAACCCTGCATAAGCCATATCATTAAAAGAATTGTCTCCTAGCTCGCCAAATAAAACCAGGCCTATCCTTTTCTCTGGCTCATGATCATCCAGTCCATTGAACAGATCAAGGAATTCACAACCAGTAATTGATATGAGTATTAGAAGTGTCAATAGAAGTGAAAAAGATATTCTCATGGTACCCCTCCTGTAAATTAAGGTAAGTTCTTGATTATATGTCTTTTGTGCTGTGTATTTTTTCTTGTTCCATGAATCACCTCTCTTTGGATAGCATTATACATATTGTTTCGCTTCTTCTCAAAGAGATCCTCTTATAAATGGGGGAAAATACCAGTAGCTTCGTTCAACAAGATAAGCTATTTGATTGTTAAACTCCAAATCTTCAAGGATCTATAGAAAAGAAAGGATGGTAAAGATGGTAAAAGAAAAGAAGGTAGAACTGGTAAACAAAACCGGATTACATGCCCGACCGGCCTCGCTTTTTGTCCAGAAGGCCAATAATTTTAAGTCGGACATAAAGGTGGAATATGATGGCAAAGAGGTTAATGCCAAAAGTATTCTCAGTATAATGGGCCTGGGTGCAGGCTGTGGCGCTCAGGTAACCATTAAAGCTGATGGTGAAGATGCAGAAGAAGCAGTAAAGGAACTGGTAGATCTCATTGAAAATGAAATGCCTAAAGAGGATCAGGAGAGTGAATAAGATGAAAGGCATAGCTGCCTCACCGGGAATTGCCATAGGCAGGGCTCTTAAAAAGAAGGAAAAGGAAATAGGAGTTCAGCGCAAGGAAATTACCAATGTTGAAAAAGAACTGGAGATGTTGCATGAAGCAATTCAAACTGCCAAAGAAGACTTGAAAAAGATTGAAGAAAAAACGCAAGAAAGGATGGGAAAGAAGGAAGCTGAAATTTTTGCTGCCCATGGGATGATTTTGGAGGACCCGGAGCTTATTTCCAGCTTAGAGAAAAAAATAGAAGAAGAGAAGATTAATGCAGAAGCAGCAGTACAGGAAGTTTTTGCCGGCTATGGAGAAATGTTCGCTGCCATGGAGGATGAGTACATGCGCGCCAGGGCAGCTGATATAGATGATGTGGGCAAGAGACTCATAAAGATTCTCACAGGGGAACAGGATGAAATGGAAGATCTGCATGAAGAAGTAATAATAATTGCCAGAGATCTTACCCCTTCTGACACATCACAACTGGATGTTAAAAAAGTGCTGGCCTTTGTTACCAAAGAAGGTTCTCGGACCTCCCATACTGCCATAATGGCTCGTTCCATGGGAATCCCAGCAGTGGTAGGAGTAGGGGGGGATCTACTGGAACAGGTTTCAGATGAAGATCAGGTAATTGTTGATGGCAATGAAGGACGAGTTTTTATCAACCCTGGAACAGATACTACAGCAGAATATGAAAAGAAACTAAAAAGACATCTTGAAGAAAAAAGGCGCTTGGCTGCTTTCAAGGATAAAGAAGCCCGGACCGCTGATGGTAAGCGGGTGGAAGTGGCAGGTAATGCAGGCAACCTCCTGGATATTGATGGTGTGCTGGAGGAGGGTGGCGAAGGGATCGGTCTTTTTCGGACCGAGTTCCTCTACATGGACAGGAAAGAAATGCCTGATGAGGATGAACAGTTTGAAGTCTACAGGAAGGCAGCTGAGAAAATGGGGGAAAGGCCACTGGTCATCAGAACTCTGGACATTGGCGGGGATAAGGATTTGCCCTATCTGGAACAACCTGAAGAGATGAATCCTTTCCTGGGATATCGAGCCATACGCATGTGCCTGGATCAGCCAGAGGTTTTCAAGCCTCAGCTACGGGCTATTCTCCGGGCCAGCAAGTATGGTAATGTAAAGCTCATGTACCCCATGATTGCTTTCATGGAGGAGTTGCAGGCAGCCAATAAACTCCTTAAGGAAGCTAAAAATGAACTAAAAGAAGAAGGCCATGAGTATGATAATAGCATGGAAGTAGGAATTATGGTGGAGGTGCCGGCTGCAGTCATTATAGCTGATGAACTGGCAGCAGAAGTGGATTTTTTCAGCATCGGTACCAATGATCTGGTTCAGTACACTCTGGCTGTGGATCGAATAAACGAAAAAATCGCCCACCTCCATACCCATTACAACCCTGCTGTCATGCGCCTTATCAAGCAAACTATAGAAGCAGGACACCGGGCTGGTATCTGGGTAGGAATGTGTGGGGAAGCAGCTGGGGATGAGCTCTATTTACCGTTCCTGCTGGGGGTTGGTTTGGATGAGTTCAGCATGAGTGCTGTTTCCATATTAGGGATAAAGGAAATCTTAAGTCTCTGGACAGTGAAGGAAGCCAGTGAGCTGGCAGAAGAATTATTAACTCTTAAAACGGAAAAAGAGATAAGAACAAAACTGAAAGAAGTTCAGAAAGCTCAAAAATAGCGAAAAGGATAAAGGTGGGACATCAGTCCCACCTTTATACAGGGGTGGAGGTTATATGTCGAGGTTAGATGTCGTTGAAGAAATCAATAACTTCATCAGTATAATCTTCACCGCCTGAAGCAACTGCTTCGTTACTGAGGAGCAGTTTTAAGCCTAATTTTTGCCTTGCTTCTTCCAGGTCTGGTTGTATTGTGGCCTGTATTTCCTGCATAAATTGCATCTGTAACATGTTCACCTGTTCCTCAAACTCCAGGTTGAGATGCTGTAGTTCCTCTTCTCTGCCTTCTGCCTGGAGTTTTTCAGCTTCTTCTAGAAAAGTTCCCTGCAATGACTGTATTTCCGTCTGAAGCTCCTGGTATAAAGGCATAAATCCAGGGTGGGCTTCATAGGCAGCCTGCAGGTCCACACGCCCAATCTCCCCATCTGAATTGTTGGCAGCTAATACTGCTATACTAACTACAGCGATTATAAGGACTGCCAGCCCGGCCAGAATTTTAGTGTTTTTCAACTTAGACCCTCCTGCCGTTTAGGTTGCTTTCATTGTAATTGATGAATGTGATAGAAATGTGAGTAGAAAATAATAAAAAAGTGAATATTGTGGTTATGGCAAGATATTTCAAGAAAAAAGGCTGCTGCCCATTAGGACAGCAGCCTTTACTCTCTTTATTCGGGGCCTAAGTTTAATTTCTTTGTGGCTTCCTTGACTGCTGCAGCAGAATTGTGAAGGTCTTTCATTTCTTGTTCTGAGAGCTTTAACTCAATAATTTCTTCCACGCCATCCTTGCCCAGGACAACCGGAACGCTCAGGAACACCTGGGAGAGACCGTACTCACCCTGTAAGTAGACCGAGCAGGGAAGTATGCTCTTTTCGTCCCGGAGTATAGATTTTACCATCTTGATGGCAGCAGCAGCCGGAGCATACATGGAGCTCATGCCCATGAGCTTAATTATTTCGCCGCCAGCCTTTCGGGTTTTTTGGATGACATGGTCAATATCTTCTTGGGACAGAACTTCATCAAGTGGTCGTCCGGCAACAAAGGAGCTGGAGATAACTGGTACCATGGAATCACCATGACCTCCCAGGACAGTAGCTTCAATGTTCTCTATAGCTGTCCTGGTTTTTTCTGCAACATAGAAGGCAAAACGGCCAGCATCAAGTATACCGGACATGCCAGTAATCTGATTAGGTGGAAAGCCACTGATCTCCATTGCCAGATGGGCCATGGTATCCAGGGGGTTTGATATCATGATGATGTGGGTTTTGGGGCACAAGCTTTGAACTCTGTCTACCAGTGAAGTAATGACGTCTGCATTCTTGTGTAAAAGATCATCCCTGGTCATGTCTGCTGTTCGCCGGTGGCCAGCAGTGATGATGACAATATCAGAGGAAGCAATATCTTCTAAGGAGTTTGTTCCTCTTACAGGGATATTGTAGTTGTCTATTTTTGCTGAATGCATTATATCCAGGGCCTTTCCCTGCGGCAATCCTTCAGCAATGTCATAAAGGATTACTTCACCTATTTGTTCCTGGAATAGGAAGAGAGCGCAATTCCCTCCTACATTGCCTGCGCCCAGAACACTTATTTTAGGTCTATTCATGGTAGGACCTCCTTAAACAAAAATTTGGTCGATAAAGTCTTCCATCCGGTCCATGCCTTCCTGTATCTCTTCCATGGAGGTTGCAAAGGAGATTCGCACATAGCCTGATGCACCAAAAGCTCCGCCTGGGACCAGGGCTACTTCCTTTGCTTCCAGGAGCTCTGTGCAGAAGTCAAAGTCATCTCCTATCTTTTTCCCTTCGTAGCTTCTACCCAGAATTTCTTTTATGCTGGGCATGGCATAAAATGCACCTTGAGGTTTATATAGGGAAATGCCTTTCATCTGAGAAAGCCTTTCATACAGATAATCGCGTCGTTGGGTGAAAGCCCGGACCATTTGATCCACAGAGCTTTGGTCGCCTGTAAGGGCTTCAATGGTTGCTTTCTGGGCAATGGAGTTGGGATTAGATGTGTAGTGTCCTTGTAAGCGGCCCATGGCTTTTATTAGTTCAAGAGGGCCGGCCCCGAAACCTATCCGCCAGCCGGTCATGGCATATTTTTTGGAAACGGCATTAACAACCAGAGTCTTGTCTTTAATTTCCTGTCCCAGGGTAGCTATACTGACATGCTTTTCACCGTCGTAAAGGAGGAAATCATACACTTCATCAGATATGACGAAAATGTTGTTATCAACTGCCAGTTCAGCCAACTCCTCCAGAGAATCCTTGCTGAAAACAGAGCCAGTAGGATTGGAGGGGGTATTTATTATTATAGCCCGGGTTTTAGGGCTAACTGCTCTTTTTATAGCATCCATGTTTAGTTGAAAGCTACCTTCAGCCAGGGGCACGATGCAGGGGGTAGCACCAGCCATCTTTACCATCTCCGGATAGCTTACCCAATATGGGGATAAAACTATGACCTGATCATCAGGATTACATAGCGCCATGACAGCAGTGGCCAAAACTTGTTTGGCTCCATTGCCCACAATTATCTGCCCAGGGTCATAGTTAAGATTGAGTTGTTTTTGGAAAACCTCTGCTATGGCTTTTCTCAATGGGGGTATTCCTGTAACTGCTGTGTACTTGGTAAAGCCCTCATCTAGAGCTTTTACTGCAGCCTTTTTAATGTTTTCCGGGGTGTCAAAGTCTGGCTGTCCGGCTCCAAAACTGAGGACATTTGCTCCCTGACTCTTCTTCTCATTAACCCTCTCGGTAATTTCCAGAGTTTTAGATGGGGGTATGGATTGGGCAATGCGAGATATGAACATATAAAGGCCTCCTTATATGATTTTCTTTTTATAAATTTCGCCAGTTTATTGTTTTAACCTGCACATTGTAATCAATCAGTTCATATACTTTTGGATAATTGTCAAATGCCCATTGTGTAAAAAGGTGAGTTTAATATATACAAAACGGTAATAACGGAGGCATGAATTTAATATACATAGGGGAGAGGTAGAGGTAAAAGATGTTCTCCATGTTTACCAGCTTAATTTTGTAGGCAAACCAGGCAAAAATTATATTATTGGAATGGGGGTTAATTCATGAAAAGGTTCTGTCCTTTTTCCCTCACAATTTTGTTGAGTTTTACTATGCTGCTATTAATAGTGATTCCAGCATCAGCCAATTTTCCTGTAGTTTATGAATACAATGATATTTTCAACAGCTGGGTAGCCCTGCCTCCCTCTGAAAATGCTAATGCCTGCTGCTGGCTGGGAATTCCTGCTGAATATTCCGGGAATATGGTTGTTAGCAGTGTCCCCTTGCAGGCAAAGGCAACTATAAATTTTGCTGGAAAAATCAATTATTTTACCGAAAGCAGTCTTCCATCAGGAAGATTTGCAGTGAATGTTGAAGCTGTTACAGCCAATATTGAGAAAATTTATGGAGACGGTGAATATTTCTTTGTTCTGCCAGCTGGTGAATACGGAAGATGGAGGTTTTTTTATCGAGTAGAGAATACTCACAACCATGATGTAATGGTGGAAATTATAGTTAACGATAGTTTCAGGGGAGACATAAAAATTTGTAAAGATGCCAGCGGCAACTATATATACAGTACTGCTGGCTCCTCCGGTATTGCTTTGAATTCAAGAGGTGGTGTGGGAAAAGTAAGCATTAGAAACCATGGCGAAAAAAAAGATGGTTCTTTTATCTGGCATGATTTTATCCTTCTTCCCGGGCAGTGGGCTGAACTGGTAATGGAAGTGGAAACAGGCAATGGACAGTGGGGAGGAGATGGATATAGCTCCTGGGAGCGGGATTATTTAAACTCTCAGGGGACTTTTAATTATAGGAGGTTGGGGAGTGGCGGGCAAAAATCAATGGCTGGGCACTCCTTTATCCTGGAGGTTCCCTTCCCCAACAGTGTGGAGCTTACATTATCAACCAGTGAAGTTAAGTGGTACCTGAGAAAGCCTGGGGATTATCATGCCAGGATACTGCAGGGAACAATAGCAGGTCACCACCCGGTAGCAGTATCATTTGCTGATTTTCATGATATCACCGGTTCCAGCTATGCCGAAACCATAGCTGTGTATTATGCCTTAGCAGAAAAGCCAGGTCCCTCTGACTGGCTCACGCCGGCTGAGCTCAACAGCACAGTAATAGTGCTGGAACTGGATGAAAACACCAATAATCTTACCTGGAATATGTGGCAGAGGGTGGTTTTACATACACAGAGGGTAGGAACTTATGTTAATAAGGGGGTGATAAGGCTTACACTGGTCAACACAGAAGACTCTTTTAACTAGTTGTTTTAAGGTGTTTCCTGATGCAAAGAAAAAATAGGGGGGTTTTACTGAATGAAAAAAATGTTAGCGATTGTTATGGTTTTGGGGCTTCTGAGCATTCCGGCTTTGGCTTTTGAGCCAACAGTTTGGAACACCGAGGATGGTGAAGTGGCTGAACATGCAAGGGTCTTTACGGCCGGGGGATCTCAGGGTGCTTGCAACAAGCCTGTCTGGACATTTGAGATGACAACAACTGCCAGTGTTGCCCAGTGGATTAACTGGCATGTTTCTGCCACGACCTGGGAATGGTATGTCCGGAAGCCCGGGGACTACTATACTGACTGCATATCCTTTAACCTGCAGAGCAATGGAGATATTGCCATCACCTTCAGTGGTTTTGCTGACCTTTATAGCGAGGAGAGCATAAAACAAACCATTGATACCTACTATTATGCCACCCTTACCGATGACCATCCAACTGAATGGATTCGGGCTGAAGACCTCAACTATGAGTCCATACTAATTCCTGATAGCCAGGAACTGCATGAGGGAGATCAGGCTAAGCTTTGGAACCGCATTGTTGTGGAGGAATGCAATTCAGCCTGCGAATATGGGAACACCGGCACTGTAATAATAACTCTAGTCAATCAGAAAGATTGGATAGATGAACAAGGCGGATGGGATATATAAGCAATAGGTGAAGGGGCCTTTAAAGGCCCCTTCGCATATAAAAATAGGAGGAGATTGTAATCATGTTAAGATATTTTCTCCTGATTTTTTCATTTATTGTTCTTTTTTCTTTATTGGCTGCCGGCCAGGCCAGTAGTGCTGGTTTTCGCTTTGACCCCATACTGGTTGAAAGAGTTGCCAGGGCTGATGAAGTGGTAAGCTATACCATTAATATCGATAACGAGGATCAGTTCAATTCCATAACTGTTGAAGTTTCTATTGCTGACATTGCAGAAGATAAGAGGGGACTTTATCAGCTGCGGTCGCCTGAAAGCACCTCCTATTCCCTGGCTCCCTGGGCCCAGGTTGACACTGAAAAACTAAAAATTCCTCCTGGAGCGACCCGGCAGATAGAGGTGAAAGTGAACGTGCCCCGGGGGGTTACTGGAGGCCTTTATGGTGCAGTTGTCTTAACCTTGTTACCTGATAAGAAACAGGAGGACCGGGAAGCTCTTGCAGGTTCACAATATTATTTCCAGGCAGCCAGTTTTATAGAAATTATCATTGAAGGAACTGCTTTAAGGCAGGAAGCCTATGCTGATTATTTTCAGGTGGAGCCCTCCAGCAATATCCCCCTTTTACGAGAGCGGGTAGGTGACAATGCTCTTGTTTTCAGTTTAGGTGTTGCCAATGAAGGCAATGTTCACATTGTTACCTGGGGAACTTTGCTTATACAGACAGCAGAAGGCAGAACAGTGGGCAGATATCCTCTAGGCGGTGGTCGAGGTGTGATAATTCCCAATGCCACAGTGGAACTCAGGTCTATAATTACTCAACCACTGCCCCCTGGTGATTACCGGGCCAGAGCCATTATTGAATATGGAGGAGGCAGGCCCATTGTTACCGAGGTAGATTTCACTGTGGTCGAGGATAAAATTGTGCAGGAAATAAAAGAAGAGAATAATCTGGCTCGTTTCCTTGTTGAGCCTGAGGAGGTAGATTTACAATTAAGGGCCGGGGCTTTTAATGTTGTTGTCCTGGAGCTGGAAAACCGGGGTACTGAAAGCATAAACTTGACCACTGAAATTGCTGCCCTGGAATACGATGATTATGGCGATTTGATTCCCAGCGGCAAAAGGGAGGCAGGGCCGGTTTGGTTTGAAGTAACTCCTGGCAAGATCAGTCTGGACCCAGGGGAAAAGAGAAGAGTTAGACTTTCACTCAGGCCGCCCCGAAATGCTGCTGGTGCTTATTATGCTGACATCATATTCAAGTCAGAAGATTCTGGGGTCCATACAGAAAGCGGTGTTAGTGTTTTTGCCTATGTTGGTACTGAGATCCGAAAGAAAGGGGTTATGGGTATTACTGAGATTCAGGAGACTCCAGAAGCCCTGGAACTAGATCTATACTTTGCCAATGAAGGCTCCATCCACCTTCAGCCTCAGATACAGGTTGTTCTCAACCAATTACACCCGCAGATGGTAGCTGAAGACGGGCAAATTATTGGCCCCTGGAGTGAGACAGTTGCCACTGTCAAGTTACCTGCCACCAATCCAGTCCTGCCTGAAACCAGGCGTTTATTCAATTTTTATATACCCACGCAACTTGAGCCTGGCGATTATGAATTGCTGATACGGGCTGACTATGGTGGGGATGAGCCGGAAATCCTGCGATTAAAATTCCATGTTCAAGGAGGTTAAAATGAATAATTGTTTTAGGTGGTGGGCACTATTTTTTTTTCTCCTGGTGGGCATGAACTTATGGGGAGCCCAGGTTATTCAGGCTCAAGGTGAAGAGTTTGCAGAACCCCTCATCACAGATATCTTTTACAACACATACATTCTGGATGTTCTAAGTGATCTTTCAATGCAAGCTGGCATCCCCATCATTGCGGATAACTCTGTAAGCGGTTTTATAACCCTGGAGCTGGATGAGGTGCCCCTGGAGATGGCATTGAAAATGGTTCTCATGCCGGGAGGCTTTATTTACCGGAAATTTCCCGGTTTTTATCTGGTAGGTTCTGCTGATCCCCAAAATGCTTCCTTTGTTCATCTGGCTGAAACGCAAGTTTTTCGCCTCAAATATATTGAGGTATCAGAAGCAAAAGATTTGCTTCCTGTTTTCTATGAACCCTTTGTCAAGTTCAATGAAGATAGAAATTCGTTGACAATTACAGCTCCTCCGGCAATTATTGAAAAATTTACAGAGGATCTGCAGAAGTTAGATATTCCCCGGGGGCAGGTGCGTATCAATGTTCTGGTGACAGAAATCTCAAAAGGACTTTTCAAGGAACTGGGAACAGACAAATTTACCTGGAATATTACCAGGGAACAGGAAATTAACCCTGACTGGCAGCTTGATGTGGGTTTTGATATGGGAACCATCACTTTGCTTACTGATGTATTCGGGCAGCTCTATTCACAAATCCAAATTCTTAAATCACAGCATCTGGCAGAGATAAAGGCAGATCCCTGGTTGATTGTAGCAGACCGTAAAACAGCAGAGCTCTTCGTAGGTAAGCGTCAGGTAATTGTTCTGGAACCGGCAGAATCAACCAGCCGGGTGGAACGAGTAGATGTAGGTGTAAGTATACAGGTTACACCAAAAATCATAAGTAAGGATGAACTGGAAATAACCATAACACCTCAGGTTAGCCACATCAAGGATGAATTACGTGAAGGGCTTTTGATCAGGCGTAGTGAGTTATCCACCACGGTTTATGTTCAGAACAAACAGACCATGATTTTGTCCGGGATAACCATGGAGGAAAAAGTTGACCGCCATAGTGGCTTACCTTTAATATCCAGGATTCCTCTTCTCAGGTGGCTTTTTAGTCAGAGTGTTGACAGTGAAGGGGAAAGAGAGATGTTCATATTTATCACTGCAGAAATACTGTAAGGGAGGAGAGCATTATGAGATCAATAATTCAGGTTAGAAAAAATAAATTTTTGATTTTCTGTTTAGCCGGGCTGATAACAGGTGTGGGATTTTTGTTGCCAGAAGTTTGCGCTGGAGCAGAGCAAGAGAA
Organism: Halanaerobiales bacterium; assembly: GCA_003551905.1. Lineage (GTDB taxonomy): Bacteria > Bacillota > Halanaerobiia > B1SED10-174 > B1SED10-174 > B1SED10-174. The sequence goes on along the minus strand of PUNT01000114.1, from coordinate 5,946 downwards.
TGGGCATTTCCAGCTAGTATATGAATTGAAAGTACTGGAACTTAAGCAGCATCATATTACCCGGATGGGTCTGGAGCGTTTTTTTGTGGAGTCAGATGAGGGTAGAGAGGACATGGTCTTTGTCTTCAGTGAGGAATCCCTCCTGGATATTCTGTTCCCAGCCTCCAGGAGAAATCCCCTTTCCCGTATTTTAGCTTTTCCCCGGGTGTTGATGATAAATTTGGAGAGCATGGAAGGACAGGAAACCTCTATAACAAAAATAAAGCCCAGAATTGTTACCTTGCCCGGCAAAAAAGTGACCTTGAGTGTGCTCCAGGAAGAGATAGATTTTACCGGAGATAATAGGAGTGTATCCGGTATAGAGCTATCCTTAAAGCCCCTGGAAATAAAGGATGACATGATATTTTCCCAGGTTGAATTTGCAATGCTGCCAGGTATGAGTGACGTAAAAACAGAACTTTGGGTGTCAGAAGATGAGTTTAAGCCGGTTGCTGTGGTCCAGCAAAAAGAAACTGGCAGAAAGAACTTCCCCCTGGCCCAGGTTGACAGAAATCGCTATTTTGCTTTCTACCTGCGGTGCTCAATCAGAGAAATGCTGGATGAGGAGAAGATGAATATAGGTGATATTGGGGGATTGGCTGATTTCTTGTTTCATGATGATAGTGGTGAGAGAAAGAACTACCTGAAAGCCACCCTGCCAGTAAATAGATGGGGTGCCAATCTTTTTTTATCCTGTTGGCCAACCGATCAAATTAATCTAAGGGCCAGGGGTGATTTCAGGTTCAATCCTTGCTATGAGCTGGGATTTCAGGTTCGGCTATTTGATGAAGAATTATCTATGGGTGCAAAATTTTTGCATTTTTCTGGGAGAGAATCGTACCTGGCCTTTGGCTTGAGTGATAGAGTAGAGCTTTCACCGAATATTACCCTGCATGCTGGCTATTACCCCTTGAATTTTGATATTTCCCGGTGGCTAGTTCGACAAACCCACTGGTGGTTTGGTACTGAGCTTAACTGGCAAAGGGTAACATTGGATTTGGAGTATTCTGTGGCTGAGGGGTGGAAGAGTTTTACCAGTACCCTGGGTTACAGACTAACAGGGCCGGTATATTTTTTGGGTGAGTTCAGCCATAATCTTGCTGGTGAAAAAGCTCTCTCATTAGGTTTTGGACTGGAATTTTAAGCTGAATTCTCGATGGAAAGAAGTAGATATAAAAGAAGGAATTTAGCTAGAAATGCCGAATTGAAAAAAGTGCAGAATAACTTACCAAAATTGCAAAAATATGATTAAAAAAAGTAATAATGTGGCTTATAATAGGGGTGAGGTGTATAAATATGAGTAAAGTGGAACGGGTTGACTCTCCGCAGGCAACTAAGAATGTTTTGCAAATATTTACAATGGGGCATTTCCATGTAAAATATAATGATAGAGTTATTTCAGAAGACTCAGGTAAATCATATAAAATATGGAAACTGTTCAATTATTTTTTAACTTTCAAGGATAAGCTGGTTCCAGCAGAGATGATCATGGAAACCCTGTGGCCGGACAAGCACATAAGCAATCCCCAGCACAACCTCAGCAACCTGGTCTATCGCCTTCGCCAGGTTCTCAACTGTGGTGGTTCAAGAGGGGGAGGTATTGGGGAGAAGGAGTGTTACATAGTATTCAAGCAAGGGAGCTACGTATTCAACAAAAATGCAGATTACTGGTTGGACACAGAAGAGTTTGAAAAACTGTGCTTGAAAGCTCGTAGTTTGGCAGGAGATAATCCTCAGGAAGCAATAGAACTGTATGAAGAAGGATTATCTCTCTATATGGGAGAATATTTGCCAGCACTGGCTTATGAAGACTGGGTTAGTTCAGCCCGGAAATACTATCACCGCCTATATCTAAAAAGTGTCCTGGACCTCAGCGAGTTGTTGCAAAAGATGGGTAACTATAGTGAAATGGAAAATATACTGGAGAGAGCTTTACAGCAGGAGCCTTTTGAAGAAGAACTGCACATTAATTTTCTGGAAGCCCTGATAGAGCAGGGGAAATACAGCAAAGTTAAATCTCATTATGAAGAGGTCGTTTCTCTTTTTCAAAGGGAATTAGGTGTGAAACCATCCAGAGAGCTTTCAGATCTGTACGAACGGATAGGCAGCAAGAATCGTCATGTTTCCCACGATTTAGGAGCAATTCAGGAGGGATTAAGTTTATGGGAGGAGGCTGATGGCGCTTTCCTGTGCGAACCGGATACTTTCCGGCTTCTATATCGCTTGGAAGAGCGCAGGGCCCAGAGAAGAGGAGAAGCAGTTTTTCTGGGTTCTTTCACGGTTCTCCTGCCCGGTCAGCACATTCCTCCTCGCAAAAAACTGGAACAAGCAGTGGCTAAACTCAAGCTGGTTTTGAAAAGGACCTTGCGTAAAGGTGACATTATATGTAGATGGAATGATACTCAGTTTCTGGTTCTGCTACCAGGTTTATCAGCAGAGCAGGTGGATAAAACTATGAAGAGGGTGAGTGAGGTTTTCATACAGCAAAATGACATAGATGGCATTGTGCTGGAAAAATCCAGCAGAGCATTAAAAATATGATGATTAACTAAATATACCAAAATCTTGCCAAAAGAAAGGGGATTGATAGCATTGGCCTAGTTCAGCTATATTAGACATTGAAGAGATTGTTTATATTCCTAGCAAGCAGCTTTATTTTTCCCAGGGGAAGCACTATAAAGGAGGTACCAGATGAAAGCCTTTCAGTTGATCTTGTTTGTTGCTGTACTTGTTGGGATTTTATCTGTTGGGGGATGTTTTTTAGAACCAGTGCCCGGACTGGAAGGAGAGGGCATTTTAAAAATAGCTGTTGAAATACCCTTATCTCTCTTGCAGGCAGACATAATGGAAGAAATCACCCTGGCCAACCTAATTTTCACAATAAGCAAGGGTGAACTCGTCCAGCAGCAGGAAAAAGCTGTAGAAGGGGAGCACATAGAGGTTGTATTCTCTAGTCTGGAACCAGGAGATTGGCAGGTTCAGGTAGAAGCTGAGGATACTGATGGATTTGTAGTGTTCAGTGGGCAGGAACTGGCAGTAGTTTTGCCAAAAGAGACTGCTGAAGTTGATGTAAACCTGGAGATGACCCCGGGAGATCTCAAGGTTACTATTACAGTCAGTGGGGCTTTGATGGATTATGCCCTTTTAACCCTGCGTAATCCGCCGGAAGAGGATTTAGTGGTGAATATCAACCTGGAAGAAAATCAAGGAACAGAATTGCTGGAAAATCTCAAGGCCAGAATATGGGAGTTTGGCGTTGAGCTTTTTGATTTTTCTGCTGAATGTATCTGGGAGGGCCATGATGTCCTGCAGGTTTATCCGGGGCGAGAGACTGTTGTGGATTTAGATATTGATCTAGATCTGGGAACGTTAATTGTAAAAGTTACCTGGCAACTGCCCCCTCCTGCACCGACAAATCTCATGGGAGTAAGTGAAGCAGGCAGTGTTTATTTAAGCTGGGATTGTGCTGGGGCAGTTAATGTATTGGGTTTCAGGGTTTACAGGAGTATAGAGGAAGATGCTCCTAAAACCATACTGAATCAAGAGCTAATTTCTAACTCCAGCTATATTGATACAGATGTAGAGACAGGGAATACTTACTGGTACTGGGTTCTCACTTACAAGGAAAATGGGCTCACCAGTCCTTTAAGCGAGCCATGCTCTGTATATGTTGGAGATGAAGAAGTTGAAGAAGGTATCCTTTTTGGGACTGTTTCAGTTGTTCATGAATTCCCGGTCCCTGATTTTTCTATGGATGGGGGGTTCTCTTCTGCTATAAAAACACGCAGGGATATTACCACAGAAATGGATATTGAGGATACCGGAGAGCTGGTTATTGGGTTTTACCCTGTTGTATCCCTGGAAGAAAGAAAGAATATTGTAAATGCCCTGGATCTAAAGGTGCTAGATAAATTGGAAGCTATCAATGCCATGCTGGTGGAAGTTCCCCAGGGGGATTTTTACGATATAAAGGAAGATGTTCTTTCTTATGCAGGGGTAAGGTATGCTGAACCTAATTATATAGCCCGGGCTCTTTCTCTACCCAATGACACCCATTACGGCTTGCAATGGCATTATCCACTAATCCGTTTGCCTCAGGCCTGGACTCTAAGCACAGGGGCTGACTGGGTGCGGGTAGCAGTTCTGGATACCGGTTGTGATGCAGGACACCCCGACCTGGGAGCCCGGCTGGATACAGGTAATGGTTACAATTTCAATGAGAATAACACTAATACTCATGATAATCATGGTCATGGTACTCATGTAGCAGGAACCATAGGAGCTGTTACCAATAATTCTCTAGGGGTAGCAGGAATTATGTGGGAAGGGAAAATACTGCCGGTAAAAGTTCTGGGGGATGATGGCAGCGGTGCATACTGGGATGTGACCTATGGCATCCTGTATGCAGCTGGACTTTTAGAGGAACCGGCAAATCCTGCTCCTGTCCAGGTTATAAATATGTCACTGGGAGGGGCTCAGTCAGCCTATTATCTGGAAGACGCTATTTCCCTGGCCCATGAGGCAGGTGTAATAATAGTTGCTGCTGCTGGCAATAACAGCGGGCCGGTTTCATACCCAGCTAAGTACCAGGAAGTGCTGGCAATCGGAGCAGTTGATTATAATTATCCTAATGAGCCAGCGATTACCTGGTATTCAAGCTTTGGGCCGGAAATTGATGTGGTAGCTCCGGGAGGGGATACGGGAAGGGATAGCGATGGTGATGGATACCCCGATGGTGTTCTCAGCACGGCTTCAGGTGGCTATTACTTCTATCAGGGAACCTCCATGGCTGCCCCTCATGTTGCCGGGGTTGTGGGACTCATGCTGGCCAATGGCATTCCTGTCAGTGAGGTTAGAGATGTTTTACAGAATACTGCCATGGCATTAGGTCAGAATGATATTGGGACCAAGGCCGCGGTGCTGCCTCCACCGGAAGATGGTGAGGATATATATTACGGACATGGTCTGGTAAATGCCTACTGGGCTGTGGCCGGAACTCAGGAGATAAGGGTCCTGGTAGGGAATAGAAATGGTGATACCATCGAAGCAGTTGCCGAGGAGAAAATTAACTTAAAAGGTGGTAGATTCAGTTTTCCGGAGCTTCCTGTAGGGGTCTACAGGGTTTTCGCCTGGATAGATGTCAGGGGAAATGGAGTTATTGAAACAGGCGATTATTTTGCTGAATCTCAGGAACTTTTTATTACACCTGATGATAGATATAAATTGGATCTGGTTATCACTGAAATCAGATAAAAATATTATATTTTTGAGTCGTACCTGAAAGGTGCGGCTTTTTTTTTATACATGTGATTCAAATGTGATTCATTTAGGAACAGGTTATGATGAGAGTATTGTATAGTCAGAATAACAGCAGCCTTATTTATGTAAACGGTCTTGGATTTAAGGGGAGGAAGGCCCGGTGGGTGTTAAAGAGCGCAAGGAGAGCAAGCGAATAACTGCAGCCAACTTTATTATTAGAATTCATGGTAATGAAAAACCAGCCTGGGTTGGGGAGATAGAATTCCTTCCTTCTGGCGAAACCGTTACTTTTGAAGGTCTCCTGGAGATGATTCTCCTGCTGCAAAACAGGATGGATCTTCATGGATCTCCACCGGTCACACATGTTTTAAGATCTTGGAGTAAAAAACGAATCATTGCTTTGAAAAAGCAGACATCAGAATAGTGAAATAAGGTGAGGGTGGGGAGTATGAATAATGTTCATAAAGCTTCTCCCAGCGGTTATAAAGGTTCTACATTTGTGCTACGAGTACTTTACAGGCAGAATGCCACCTGGCAGGGTGATATACAGTGGTTGGATGAAAAAGAAGGTGGCAAGAGGTTTTTTAGAAGTCTTCTGGAGATGATCGTTCTAATGGATGATGCTCTGGAAAGAGAAAAAGTTTAAAT